>NZ_JBFAIM010000081.1:0-61090 GCF_040654715.1 Nonomuraea sp. NPDC050643
CCGGTGTCGCGGTGGATCTCCTTGAGCTTGCTGCGCAGCGTCCACTTCAGCGCCGGGTCCACGACTGTGAGCGGCTCGTCCAGCAGCACGGCGGCCACCTGGGAGCGTACGAGGCCGCGGCCCAGGCTGACGATCTGCTGCCGGCCCGGGTCCAGGCGGCGTGACCTGCGGCGCAGGACGGTGTCGAGGCCGAGCAGCCGCGAGACCTGGCGGACCCGCTCGTCGATCTCCTGTTTCGGGACCTTCCTGTTGCGGAGGGGGAAGGCGAGATTGTCGTAGACGGACATCTCCTCGTACAGGACGGGGAACTGGAAGACCTGCGCGATGTTGCGGCCCGCCGTGGGCACGCCGGTGACCTCGCGGTCGTCGAAGAAGATCCGGCCCACGGTGGGGGTGATCAGGCCGGAGATGATGTTCAGCAGCGTCGTCTTGCCGCAGCCGCTGGGGCCGAGCAGCGCGTACGCCCTGGAGGTGTGCCACGTCCACGTCATCGGCCTGAGCGCCCACGTCTTGCCGCCGTCGTAGCTGTGGCCCACGCCGTCCAACCGAATGTCAGCCATGCAGGTCGACCTCCGCGGCGCTGGTGGCGAGCAACCTGCCCCCGTCCTCGTCGAAGACGAAGACGTGCGCCGGGTCCACGTACGCGACCGTGGACTCGCCCGGCGTGAAGAGCTGGGTGCCCGGCAGGTGGGCGACCAGGTGGCGGTTGCCCTGGAGGAGGAGGTGCAGGAAGGTCGCGCTGCCCGTCACCTCCGCGAGCCGGATCTCGGCCGGCAGCTCCAGCGCCCCGGGGCCGCCGCGGCCGATCGTCACCTGGTGGGGGCGTACGCCGAGCACGACGTCGTGGCCGGAGACGTGCGCGCGCGGCGCCGGGAACGACGTGCCCAGGCACTCGATGCGGCCGTCGCGGACCACGCCGGGCAGCAGGTTGAGCGGTGGGTCGCTGAGCGTGGCGGCCACGGCCAGCGTGGGCGGGTGCGCGTACAGGTCGGCGACGTCCCCGGCGTGCTGGACCCTGCCCTCGCCCAGGATCACGGCCGGGGCGGCGAAGGTCAGCGCCTCGTTCGGGTCGGCGGTGGAGTAGAGCACCACGCCGGGGGAGTCGGCGAACATCGTCTTCAGGTCCGCGCGCAACTGCTCGCGCAGCTTGAAGTCCAGGTTGGCCAGCGGCTCGTCGAGCAGCAGCAGGTCCACCGGGCGGGCCAGGGCTCGCGCGATGGCCGTGCGCTGCTGCTGGCCGCCCGACAGCTCGGCGGGCCTGCGGCCGAGGAACGAGGCGATGCCCATCAGCTCGGCCACCTCGCGCACCCGCCGGTCGATGTCGTCGCGGCCGAACCTCGGGTCGAGCCTGAGGGGTGAGGCGATGTTCTCGTGGACGGTCAGGGATGGATAATTGATGAATTGCTGATAGACGAAGGCGACCGAACGTTTCCGCACCGATATTCTGGTGACATCTTTTCCGTCGACCACCACACGGCCTGAATCAGGCGTCAGCAGACCGGCGGCCACGCGCATCAATGTCGTCTTCCCCGCTGTCATGGGGCCGACCAGCGTGGTCATTCCGTTGGATAATTCTAAACGAATGTCATCGAGCCAGATCTCCCCGCGTTGCCGCACGGAGACGCCATCGAGAATCACCGTCACTGTGCCCGGTCCTCTCTGCTTAACTCCCTTCTAACATGATCTGCAAGGGTCTGCAAAGATCTCTTGTTACCTCTGTGACGGATGTGACGAGTGATTTCATCACATTTCGAGACCGGAAATGTGGCGAACGGCTTCTCCTATCACCCGGCCGGCTTTTTCGCTGGCACCGGGGCTCCCGGGCACGTTCGCGGGATACGGCCCGTCTCGAAGTAGGCGACGACCTTGGCCGCGCACTCCGGCGTCCTGAACGCCGAGCCGTGCACGTCGTCGTCGATCGTGACCACCTGCCCGCCGACGGCCGCCCGCGTCTCCAGCGTCCACTCGTACGGGGACGGGCTCTCGTGCAGGTGCCCCGACAGCGCCAGCGAGCCGCCGTCCTCGCGCAGGCGCGGGGCCCGCGGCGCGAGCGGCCAGCCCGCGCACGGCGGGAAGAACGTGCTCGCCGAGCCGGTCACCGGGTAGCGCTTCAGGCGCTCCTTGTAGGCGGTCCAGGCCGGCTGGAACGCGTGCGGGCCGAGGTCCTCGTTGCAGAACAGCGCGACGTGCGCCGTCATGTTCTGGCGTTCGGGGACGCCGGGAGGCAGGGGCGGGCGGTCGCCGCCCATGACGCGCCTGAGGGCGGGCGGCGCCTCCGGGCCCGTCGCGGTGACCAGCTCCTTCAGGACCTCGGCCACATCCGGCCAGGCCACGCTCGGCTGTCCCGCGGCCTCGGCGATCATCCGGCCGTCGATGGTGACGTCGACGTCGGTGAAGGTGAGCGGGTGGGCGTCGTACCGTTCGCGCAGCCTGGTCAGGGCCGACACCACCTCGGCCTTCGACGTGCCGAATCCGTAGGTGCCGTCGCGGTCGGCGAGCCAGGCGGCCATGCGGCCGAAGCCGTGATCGGTGGCCTTGGCGCGTACGTCGGTGAAGACGTCCATCCGCGGCACGGGCAGCGCCACGCTGTCCAGCCACATGCGCCGCACCTGGCCCGGGAACAGGCTGCGGTACACCGTCCCCAGCCACGTGCCCCACGAGACGCCGAGGAAGCCGATCTGCCGCTCGCCCAGCGCCGCGCGGATCCGGTCGAGGTCGCGGGCCACGTTCGAGGTGGTGAGCTGCCCGACGAAGGCGCGGTCGGAGGCGACGCAGGCGCGGTTCTCCTCGACGGTCTGGTCGTAGACCTTCCTGGCCAGCGCCTCGGTGACCGGGCCGGGCGGCGGTGGCTCCTGCCTGCCCAGCTCGCACTCGGCCTTCGTGCTGTAGCCGACGCCGCGCGGGTCGAAGCCGATGAGGTCGTAGCGGGTGTTCAGCTTCATGCCGCTCAGGGTCAGCTCGATCGGCATCAGGCGGCCGCTGCCGCCTGGGCCGCCCGGATTGACCGCCACACTGCCCAGACGGCGGGCGCGGTCGGTGGCCTTCAGCCTGGTCAGGGCGACGGTGATCTGCTTGCCGCCGGGGTCGGCGTAATTCTGGGGGACGGTCAGCGTGCCGCACTCCATGCGGTCGAGCAGGCCCTTGGCGGCGGGGGCGGCGAGGCCGAGCGCGCGCAGGACGGCGTCCGAGTACGCCGGGCAGGTTCGCCACGCGATGGCGGGCGGCTCGGGGACGGCCAGGGAGCCGAGGGCGAAGGCACTGACCAGCAGCGTTCGTAAGATCATGCCCTCAAGGCTGTCGCCGGGTGCCCGCCGTGAGATCCCCCGGAAGTGGGAGGCCGCGAGGCCCCTTCAGGGGAGGCCCTGTCCTTTTCAGAGGAGGCTCTTCGTCAGGCGAGGCCCTTCGTCAGGCGAGGCCCTTCGTCAGGCGAGGCCCTTCGTCAGGGGAGGATCGAGTCCACGTAGCCGCCGTCCACGCGCAGCGCCCCGCCCGTCGTGGCGGAGGCGAGGGGCGAGCTGAGGTAGACGACCATGTTGGCGATCTCCTCCGGCTCGATCAGGCGCTGGAGCAGCGACTGCGGGCGATGGCGCCGCATGAACTCCCGCTGCGCCTCCTCCCACGGCAGCTCCCGGTCCACGAGCTGGTAGACGAACTCCTCCACGCCCCCGGTGTGCGTCGGACCCGCGATCACCGAGTTGACCGTGACCCCGCTGCCCGCCGCCTCCTTGGCGAACCCCCTGGAGACGGCCAGCAGCGCGGTCTTCGTCATGCCGTAATGGATCATCTCCGCGGGGACGACGATCGCGGAGTCGCTGGCGATGTACTGGATCCGGCCCCAGCCGCGCTCCCTCATGCCCGGCAGGTACGCGCGGGTCAGCCGGACCGCGGCCAGCACGTTGACCTCGAAGTAGCGCCGCCACTCGTCGTCGGTGATGTCGAGCGCCGGGGTGGCCCCGAAGATCCCCAGGTTGTTGACGAGGACGTCGACGTGCGGCAGCGCGCGCAGCACCTGCTCGCAGCCCTCTTCCGTCGAGACGTCGCCGGGGACCGCGACCAGGTCGAAACGCGAAGGAGCGCCGTCGGCCCGAGCGCCGTCGGCTTGCTCGGCGGCGGCCCGCTCGTCCCGCTCGGCCCGCTCGGCCTCCATCCGCTCGATGGCCGTGGTGACCGAGCCCTCCTTGCGGCCGTTGACGCCGACGCGGGCGCCCGCCCGGGCCAGCCCGGTGGCGATGGCCGCCCCGATTCCCTGGGTCGAGCCGGTGACCAGCGCCGTCTTTCCGCTGAGGTCGATGCGCACGATGTCCACCCCCTGCCCGCCATTCTCCGTGACCTGATCGGGGCCGTGCGCACCGGGGTCACTTGACGGTCTCGATGCGTAGTCTGGTGACGGCGTGGAAGGGGCGTGGGTGCACCGGATCCTGTGGCTGGTCGTGGCGGTCGCCTTCGTGGTGGGCATGGTGGTCCCGGACTCGCCCGAGGTGGAGGAGTGCCCGGCGCGCGACCCTCGGGTGGTGGCACCCTACGCGGTCACCGGCTACTGGGTGATCCCGCGCGGCGACCGGTGCGTCACGCAGCGCATGGTGGAGGCCGTGCACGCCATCGGGGGCGACACCCTGATCACGTTCGGGCCGCGCTTCGCCGCCGGCGCCGACCCTGACTGCGTCGTGGACGGCCGGCCGTGCGCCGACGTGCCCGGCGTCCGCCAGGTCTACTCGTACGTGACCAGCGAGGAGTTCGGGCGGTCCATGCTGCGCTGCCCCGGGCTCGACCGGCGGATCGAGAGCGAGGGCCGGATCTTCTACCGGCTGTCGCTGGCCGGCTCCTGCGACGCGCCCGCGCACGACATCGTGATCGTCTCCACCGACGGCGACGGGGTGGGACACCTGATGCGGGAGGCGGCGGCGTACGGGATGACGGTCTTCCCCGGGCTGCCGGCCGCGACGCAGCGGGCGGACAAGCCCTGGGAGCCCGACCACGCGCACACCGCCGCGCTCAACGCCTTCACGGCCCGGGTGCTGGCCGACTACCGGGAGCGGTTCGCGGGGCTGGCGTCGTTCGGCGGGGTGTACCAGTCGTTCGAGCTGGCCGTGCGGGCACGCTCCGAGCAGGACCCGATCATCGAGCTGTACGCGGCCCAGCACGCCGTGGTCGCCGCCGCGCTGCCGGGCAAGAAGATCGTGGTCAGCCCGTACATCGACGCCCGGAGGGCACGCGGGTTCCCGCCGTCGCTGGTGGAGCGGGGGCTGGCGGACATCGCGGCGACGCGGGCCGGGATGCCCATGGCCATCGCCGTCCAGGACGGGCGGGGCACGGGGAAGGTGCCGGTCTACGGGGTGCACGAGGCCGAGGCCAAGGTCGTGCCCCGGCTGGTGCCCGTCGTGGGCGACGTGAGCAACGCGCAGGGCTACTACGGCTCCACCCGCGACTACATCGAGGCGGCGGCCCGGCGGGTGCCGGACGGGGTGGAGCTGTGGGTGAACGTGGAGGGCTTCGAACCCACGCCGGCGGCCGGGGAGTGCGGGCGGGTGGAGCCGCCGCCGCTGCGCGGGCGTACCACGAAGAGCCGGCTCGACCAGCAGGTCATGGCGTCCGGGCCGCATGCCGTCAAGGTCATCTCCTATGGGTGGGAGCCCTTCTTCACGTGTCAGGCCAGGTATGACACGCCGTCGCTCGCCGACGACATCGCGGCCGGGTGGCAGCAGCCGATCATCGTGAACGCGTACAGGAAGGACAGGAACGGGCGGGCCGGGGTGCTCGTCGAGGGCCACAACCTGCGCGGCGGCACCCTGCGCTTCGCCCCGCAGGGGACGGGGGAGGTGGCCGTGGGGCAGGAATGGTACGGGCGCGGGCGGCTCGAGTCGGCCTGGGCCCCGTACACGCCCGCCGGCCCCTGGACCTCCATCACGGCCACGAACGCGGCCGGCCACTCCAGCACCAGCGGCTACGTGATCCGCTAGCCCCGCCTGCCATCCGTCAGGGCAGCGACCAGGATGTCGGCCAGGAGGGCGGCCTGGGAGCCGTCCTCGTCCAGGTCGGGGTCGAGGATCGTCACCTCCAGCCCGGCGGCTCCCGGCAGGCGGAGGAGACCGCGCAGCACCTCGGTGAGCTGGGCCGCGTCGAGGCCGCCCGGCGTGGGGGAGTCGACGGCGGGCAGCACGGACGGGTCGAGGACGTCGGCGTCCACGTGGATCCAGAACCCGTCGAGATCGTCGCGTACGAGGACGTTCTCGGCGAGGTCGAGCGAGATGTCGTCGCCCGGGACGTAGGCCAGCCCGCTGTCCGCGATGTCCCGCAGATCCTCCTCGTCTCTGACCCCGAGCACGATCACGTCCTCGTCCCTGACGTACGGCCGCAGCCCGTCGATGTCCACCAGGTAGCCGTCGCCCCGGCCGGTGACCAGCGCCAGGTCCTCACCGGCGGCCGAGCCGACGTGCGGGGAGTTGCCGAGGTGGCGGAAGTCGGCGTGCGCGTCCAGGTACGCCAGCCCGTAGCGGCCGGTCCGGCGCAGGGCGAGGGCGGGGCCGAGCAGGATCGAGCAGTCGCCGCCCAGCAGAATCGGGAACCCGCCGTCCTGCCTGATGGCGGCCACGCGGCCGGCGAGTGTACGGGCGTAGGCGGCGATCGCCGGGCCGTTGCGGACGCCGTCGCCGGGCTTCCAGGTGGCCACGTAGCGGGGCGGGACGACGGTGCCCGCGTCGGTGGCGCCGAGCCGGCCGAGCAGCCCGGCCTCGCGCAGCGCCCACGGGGCCTTGTAGCAGCCGGGGACGACGTCGGGGGCGGGCGGGCGCAGTCCGAGGTTGGATGGGGCGTCGAGGATGGTGAGATGTTCGTCATGGGTTATTATGTTCATACTCGTGACGGTAACAGGAGGGAGGGCGAATGCGCCAGTACGCCGAGACGGGCCTGGTGTCACTCGATCTGGCCAACACGTGGGACGAGTACCTGGACGACCCCGAACGATTGCCGGACACGGCGGCGCTGCGGCGCTTCTGTGAGGAGCTGGGCCTTTCCGGCGCGGGGGAGTCTCTTGGGGGGCTCGGCGCGGAGGGGGTGCTCGACGAGGTACGGGCGGTGCGGGGGCGGCTGCGGGAGGTGCTGGCGGGCGAGCCCGGCGAACGCACGGGGGCTTTGGCCCGCTGGGTGGCGGAGCTGCCGGTGCGGGTCACGGTGGGGGAGTCGGACGGGGTGCCGCGCCTGCTCCTCACCACTCGGGAGGACGCCGGGCCGGCCGCCCGGCTGGCGGTGCGGTCGGTGTCCGAACTGCTGGACCTCGCGGCCTCCGGCGACTGGGACCGCCTGCGCCTGTGCGCCGCCCTGCCCTGCCGGGACGCCTTCGTCGACCGCAGCCGTCCGGGCAGACGCCAGTTCTGCTCCACCCGCTGCGGCAACCGCGCCCACGCGGCCGCCTCCCGGGCCCGCCATCGGTGAATATCTGAACTACTTCAGATAAGCTGCTCGGTATGGCGACGAAGAGTTTCCCGTACAGCGCGTTCCTCAGAGGCCCGTCGGACGTGCTTCCCACGCTCGACAACGCCGACGTCATCCTCGAGCGACGTGATGACGAGAACCTGATCCTCATGCGCGCCGAACGATTCGAGGCCGGGGCGGCGAGCCTGCGCATCGCCGCCCGGGGGCTGGCCATCGTGGCCCGCCGCAACAGCGGACTGGCGGAGGAGGTGCTGGCCGAGGAGTTGCCCTGGCTCACCTGGCTGCCCGAGACCGAGCGTCATCAGTGCGTGCGTGAGCTCCTCGGCCACCTCATGGCGGGCGCGGACACGGGTGAGCTGCTGCCGTTCGGCCGCGCGCTGACCTCATGGCGGTCCACGGCCGTGGTGTGGAGCGATCCGCGACTGGCCCGCGACCTCCAAGGCCCCTTCGCCGGCGACGGGCCGCAGGTGCCGCGCCCCAAGGCCGACTCGTGATGGCAGGCAGGGGCGACGAGGTTCCTCGCCCCAACCCCTGGCGTGTTCGATTCGCCGACCGGCGGGCCGCCGAAGGCTGGGGCGATCGACGACGAGAGCGCACCTTGTGGATCACCCGGGCCGGCACCGGACACCCTCGGGAGACCGATCAGCGGCGGGGGCGGTAAGGGGGAATTGTCGGTCGGGGTCGGTAGCTTGCGATCATCCCCCCGACGATGGAGGTTGGTCGATGTACCGACAGGGCGACATCCTGATCATGCCCGTGCCGGAGGAGGCCGCGCCCCGGGTGATGCGGCCTGAGCCGAGAGACGCTCGCGGGCGGCTCGTGCTGGCGCATGGTGAGGCCACCGGGCACTGCCATGCCGTTCCCGGGCCCGGCACGCTCTCCGGCGGTTTTCTGCACCTGCCCGAGGGCGGCCGGCTCGTGCACGAGGAGCATGACGCGATCTCGCTGCCCAAGGGCTGGTATCGGGTGATCCGGCAGCGTGAGTACGTTCCGGGGTCCTATCGGGTGGTGGCCGACTGATGACGACCTTGACGTGGGAGCGGGTCGCGTTCGCCACTGGCCCCGCCGACGGTGAGCTCGAGGCGGTCGTGCGGCAGGCCTACCGTGAGGCCGGGCTGGACGAGCCGGAGCAGGTGCTGGTGCTGGCCTCGCCCGCGGCCGGAGCCCGTGCCGCCGCGTGGCTGACGGGTGCCGCGGCGGCGGACCCCGGGGATCCCCGGTGCCAGGCGGTGCTGGGGTTCGGGCACCCCGGGGCGTCGGTGCGGGACCCTGGGGTGTCGGTGCGGGACGCGGTGCGGACCGGGCCGTGGGAACGCGCCAGGGCGGCCCTCTCCGCCGAGCTGGGCGCCATCGGCTGGGCGGCGCACTGGGATGCGACCGGTGGGCGGCTCTGGCCGCGCGTCGAGCGGCTGGCCGGTGACCTCCGCCGGGCCATCGCCGACCTGAGCGATCTAGGCGACTCGGGCACCATCGGCGGTCCCGGCGGTCCCAGCGGTCCGGGTAGTCCTGGTGGTATCAGTGGTGAGGTGGTGCGGCAGGTGGTGTTGGATGCCGTGCTCGGGCAGCATGACGCGCCCTGGCTGTCGGCGTTCGACGGGCTCGACGGGCTGAAGCGGGTCGCTGAGCGTGCCGGTTGGTGGTGGCCGTACGAGCGACTCGCGATCGTCACCGAACGGCCCGTCGAGCTGCATCTCGACGACCTGGGCCGGCTGCATCGCGCTGACGGGCCCGCCATGCTCTACGCCGACGGCTTCGCCCTTTACGCCTGGCACGGCATGCCCGTACCGGCCGGGTTCGGGGCCGCGATGGGCGAGCTCACCCCCGAGCGCATCCGCGCCGAGGAGAACGCCGAGCTGCGCCGCGTCATGCTCGAGCACTTCGGCCTCGATCGCTACCTCGCCGAGTCGGGCGCCATGCCGGTGCACTCCGACGAGACCGGGGTGCTGTGGCGGGTCGAGCTGCCCGGCGACGAGCCGCTGGCCATGGTCGAGGTGGTCAACTCCACCCCCGAGCCCGACGGCACCCGCCGCACCTACTTCCTGCGGGTGCCGCCGTGGGTGCGCCGGGCCAGGGAGGGCGTGGCGTGGACGTTCGGGGTCGGCGAGGAGGACTACCGGCCACAACGCGAGACCTGAGGCCGGCGTGGGAGCCCCGAACGTCCCGATGCGAGCCCCCGAGGTCACAGCGCGCCGGCAGGGTGCGCGCTCCCGGGGGTCACAGCGCGCCTGGCTCTTGACCCTGCCGATCGAGCAGTTGAGCAGCTCGGCCGTCTCACGCTCGGTCCGGTCCTCGTAGTGGCGCCTCCGGTGAGCAGGTACCGCCGGCGGCATCCGGACACGGCCCGGGGCAGGTGTGCCGCCACTCGGCCTGGCCGGGGCGCTAGCGGAGCGGAACGCGTTCGAGCACCCCGCCGGCGAAGACGTCGTAGAGGCCGAGCGGCTCCAGATGGACGTAGCCGATGTGGCAGTCGCAGGCCGTGGCCGGGCAGGGGCGGGGGCGCAGGGCCGCCCGGTAGGAGCCGTCGTACAGGTTGCCCAGCACCTCGGGGACGAAGTGGCAGCGGCGGACCGTGCCGTCGCCGTTCACCGAGATGACGCTGTCGCCGGTGCGGCAGGGCAGGCCCAGGCTGGGGTGGGGGAAGCGGCTGTGGTGGAAGTGGGGGTCGATCGCCGACCAGTCGGCCGCCTCGGCGTCGGTGTAGAGGCGGCCCTCCTCGGCGTTGACCCACACGTACGTCTCGGGCGGCAGGTCGGCCCTGAGCCTTCTGGCGTGTGGCAGGTGGGCCGGGTCGCCGACGATGCCGACGCTGTGGCGTACCGGGAGGGAGCGGACCTTGGCCAGGAAACGGTCGTACGGGACCTGCGTCGGGTGGTAGGTCACCCACAGCGCGGCCCGGTCCGACGCCTCCGAGAGCCAGCCGGTACGGCAGCTCAGGTTCGTCTGGATGGCGACCTTGGCGACGTTGGGCAGCCAGGAGAGCTCTACGAGCGCCCGCCGGTACCACGACCTGACCAGGCCCTCACCCCATGGCGTGAACAGGACCGACACCTCGAAGTCCCGCTCGCGGACCCAGCCCGCGAACCGCTCCAGGGCGGCCCTGTCGGCGCGGAGCTGTTCGGGCGTGTCGCGGCGCTTGGCGAACGGGCAGTAGGCGCAGTCGTAGTCGCAGCTCGACAGGGGGCCGCGGTAGAGGATGGTCAGCATGCCGTGTACCCCTCCATGAGCCGCCGCACGCCGGGGGAGAACAGGGCGGGGCCGATCGCGTCGGAGTGGGCCAGCCCTTCGGGGGTGAGCCTGATGGTCTCGTCCGAGATCGTCAGCCATGGCCCGAACTCGTCGAGCGGGAAGTCGTCGAGCGCGTCGGTGCCGAACCGGTCGGCGTAGAGGCGCCGTGACATGCCCTCGGCCTGCAGCAGCGACTGGATGAGGTGACGCCGCCCGCGCTCGCCGGGGGAGAGCGCGAAGCCCACGTTGGCGGTGCCGAAGTCGGCGGCGGCCACGTAGTCGTCGATGATCGAGCGCACGTGCCGCGCGCCGACGGCGTACTCGAAGGAGTAGTGCAGTCCGCCCGTGTACGACCGCGCCCCGCACCCCAGCCCCACCATGCCGTCGGTCTGGCAGCAGTACGCGGTGACCGCCCCGGAGCCGGGCAGCCGGAACATGCGCATCGACACCTGCTCGTACCCGGCCGCCAGCAGGTGGTCGCGCCCCGCCCGGTACAGCTCGAGCCGCTGGTCGTCCCAGGCCCGCCCCTGCTTGCCGAGGCCGGTCAGCGGCCGGACGTAGAGCGGGTAGAGGTAGAGCTCCTCCGGCCGCCAGCCGAGCGCCGTGTCCAGCGAGTGGAGCCACGACTCCGGCGTCTGGCCGTCGATGCCGTAGATCAGGTCGATGTTGAGCACCGGCACGCCGCTGGCCCTGATGGCGTTGAGCGCCGCGTCGACCTCGGCGCGCTTCTGCGGGCGCACCGCCGAGCGGGCCTCGGCGTCCACGAAGCTCTGCACGCCGATCGAGATCCGCGACGTGCCGCGTTCGACGAGGACGGACAGGCGGTCGGGCGTGGCGGTGGCCGGGGAGGTCTCCACCGACAGCGGGATCCGGGCCAGGTCGGTGCCCATCGTCCGCTCCGTCAGGTCGAACAGCCGGGTCAGCTCGCGGGGGCCGAGGTAGGTCGGCGTGCCGCCGCCGAACGCCGCCGTGTCGAACGCCGTCTCCTCCAGCGCGTCGCGCGTCTGCTCCGCCTGGCGTTCGAGGGCGTCGAGGTAGGCGGTCACCAGGTCGTCCGGGGCGCCGGTGCGGGTGAACAGGTTGCAGAAGCCGCAGCGCATCTCGCAGAACGGGATGTGCACGTACAGGGCTCCCGGGCGTTCGCCCGCCCAGACCTCCTTGAGGTGCGGGCGCGGCTCCAGTGGCCGGTAGGCGGTCTTGTGGGGGTAGGCGTAGACGTAGCCCTCATACGGCCGCATGGCGCTCCAGGACGAAGTGGGTGTAGGGGACCGTCCAGACCACCTCGTGACCGACGCGGTGACCGACGTGCCCGCCCTCGCCGTACGCCGTGCCGTGGTCGGAGCAGACGATGGTCAGGCACGGGCGGCGGCGGGTCATGAGGGCGTAGAGCCGGCCGATGTGCCGGTCCACGTATCGCAGGGCGGCGGCGTGGCTCTCCAGGGAGTCGTCGCCGGTCCCCGGCAGGTAGAAGTGGTTCGGCTGGTGCAGGGCCGAGACGTTGACGAACAGGAAGACCGGCTCGCGCACGTCACGCAGCACCTCGGCGGCGCGGTCGATCTGACGCTCCAGCGAGGCGGGGTTCGTCACGCCGAACTCCGGCTCCCAGTGGCTCTCGGCGAACAGGCCCGGCAGCGCCGACCCGAGCGGGGTGAGCTTGTTGAAGAACCCGACGCCGCCGACGCACACGGTGTGGTAGCCGGCCCGCGCCAGCCCGGTGGGCAGGTCGGGCGCGTCGAACACCCAGGTGCCGCCGGCCGTGCTCTCGCTGCCCGGGAACGTGGCCGCGAACAGCCGGGGGTGCGGACCGGGAGCGACCGGGGTGGGCAGGAAGCCGGCGAACATGGCGGCGTGGGAGGCGTAGGTGAAGCTGCCCGGGCTGTGCCGCCGCTCCCAGCGCGCGCCGCCCGGCAGGAGGCCGGTCAGGTGCCCCGCCTCGGCGAGCGAGGCCGCCACGTCGTAGCGCAGCGTGTCGAGCGTGACGAGGAGGAGGTCGTGGGTGCCGATGATCGTGTTCATGTCGAGCTCACCAGCGGTCATGGACGACCGCCTCGACCTGTTCGGCGTACGTGTCGCGCCCATGTCCTGAAAAATCATGCAATCCAGGCAGCAGGTCCCCGAACGCGTTGACCTCGGCCACCGCCACCGACCGCCAGTCCGACCCGACCATCACATCGACCCCGGTGCTCAGGCTGCGCGGGAAACACCCGGCCACCCGCGTGCACACCTCCAGCACCCGCTCCCACAGCGCGGCCCGGCCGCGTACGAGGTCGAGGTCGCCCCGGGCGCCGCCGAGGTGCAGGTTCGTCATGGGGGCGCGGCTGGTGCGGACCACGGCGTGCGTGGGCCTGCCGGCCACGGTGACCACCCGCAGGTCGAGCGTCCGCCCGCCGGCCGACGCCTTGGGGAACCAGCGTTCGACGTGCAGCCCGTCGGCCGCCAGGAAGTCCACCAGCCGCCGCGCCTCGGCCTCGTCCGTCACCTTCCTGATCCGCAGCGAGTTGCACAGCACCCCGCCGGTCCACGTGGCCGACGTGACGGCCATGATCCGCCCGGCGTGGGCCTGGAAGGCGATCACGCCGGACGCCGACGACCCGTGGGCGGGCTTCACGAACACCCGGGCCCAGCCGCGTGCCGCCATCGCCTCGCGCAGGTCGTCGTACGAGCGGGCCTCGAACCCGGGCGGCACCGGCACCCCGGCCGCCGCCAGCGCCGCGTGGCAGCGCCGCTTGTCGAACATCACCCCGATCTCGCCCACGTCTCCCAGCGGCCGGACGCCGGGAAGCGCGGACACCCGCTCCAGCCCGGCCAGGAACGCCCGGTACCAGGCGGCGCCCTCGCCCACCCGCGCCGGGTCGCCGGGGCCGCGCAGCAGCGCGTCGGCCCGCGCGTCCTCGCCCGGCGAGTCGATCCGCAGCACAGACCCCTCGGGCGCGCCGAACTCCGAGCCAGCCAGCACGTCGCGCCACGAGATCACGTGCGGCTCGGCGAGCCCCCGAGCCACCACCGCGTCGCGGAACAGGGTGACCCGCCGATCCTCCGGCGTCCCGACGACGGCGAAGCGCACCGTCACTCGCTCACCGCCGTGTATCGCCAGCCGTGTGGTTCGGTCGGCTGCCGGTCGCCCAGATCGACGGCCACGCCGGGCAGCGCGCGCCGCACGCGGTCCGTCATGGCGTCGCTGAGGAAGTGATGGTTGAGGTCGAGCACGCTCAGGTGGCTCAGCGGCTGGCCGCTGAGCAGCGCCTCCGCGCCCCGGTCGGACAGCACGCCCATGCCCAGGCTGAGCGCCTCGAGCCGGGCGAGCACGGGCGCGGCGGCCACGGCGGCGGCGACCTCGTCCTGCTGCTCGCTGTTGCGCAGGCCGAGCCGCTTGAGCGCGGGCAGCCGCGCGCCCGCCAGGATGCCGTCAAGGTCGGCGATCGTGTGGTCGCCGCCGTAGCTCTCGACGCCCAGCCACAGCTCCAGGTGCTCCAGCGCGGGGAACGCGGACGCGCCCACCGCCCTGACCACCGCGCCCGGCAGCCCGCCGCACTCGAAGCGCAGCACCCTGAGGTGCTCGTGCGTGACGGCACTCAGCGTCAGCCCGTCCGACCCGCGCACGTCGAGCCGCTCCAGCCTCGGGTACGCCTGCAGCAGCGGCGTGATGTCGCCTTGCCTGATCCAGGAGATCTCCCAGTGCTCGGCCTCGATCAGCCCGAGGAACACCGACCGCAGCGCGGGCAGCCGATGCGCGTTCGCCGCGAGCTCGGCCGCCGTGCCCGCCCCGTCGGTGAGGACGGCGAGGGCCTCCACGCGGGCGGGATCGACGCTCTCCAGCAGCCTGTCGAGCTCGTTGGCCAGGGTCGAGCCCGCCTCGTCGTGGCCTGGCCCGCTCTCGCCGCACAGGGCCCAGGCGACCCGTTCGGAGGGGTCGTCGACCTCGTGGAGCGCCTTGAGCGGGAGCCCGGCGAAGCGCTCGCGGTGGAGGCCGGCGACGTCGTGGTGGCAGGCGGCCTCGGCGGTGAGGAACACCTCGCCGGGATCGGCGGGCGTCTCCTCGCGGGTGCGGTCGTCATCGTCCATGGTCACTCGCTCACCGCGACGTAGCGCCAGTCGTCGTCGCGGCTGTGCGGCTCGTCCAGCAGGACCTCGACGCCGGGCAGCGCAGCCACGAGGCGGGCCGCCATCGCCCGGCTCATGTAGTGGTGGCGCACGTCGAGCCGGCTCAGGTGGGTCAGCGGCTGGCCGCTGAGCAGCGCTTCCGTGCCCTCGTCGCCGAGCGACCCCATCGACAGGCTGAGCGAGCCGAGCCGGGCCACGATGGGCGCGCCCGCCACGGCGGCGGCCAGCTCGTCGGCGAACGGGCAGTTCTGCAGGCCCAGGTGGCGCAGCCGGGGCAGCCGCTCGCCGCTCAGGATGGAGGCGCAGTCGCCGGTCGTGGCGTCACCGCCGTATTCGTCGACGCCGAACCAGAGTTCCAGGTGCTCCATCTCGGGCAGCTCGCTGCCGCCGACCGCGCGGACGACCTGCGCGGGCAGGCCGCCGGTCTCGAACCTGAGCACGCGCAGCGACTCGTGCCGCACCGGCTCCAGCGTCAGCCCCGAGCCGCCCCGCACCTCCAGCCGCTCCAGCTTCGGATAGGCCGCCAGCAGCGGTGTGACGTCGGACTGCTGGATCCAGGAGATCTCGGCCTGCTCCGGCATGATCGCGCCGAGGAACAGGGAACGCAGCTCCGGCAGCCGGTCGGCGCTCTCGGCGAGCCGGGCCACGATCGTCCCATTGTCGGAGTCGTAGCACGACTCCCACCCGCCGATCACGATGGCGGTGACCTTGGCGGTGTCGACATTGTCGAAGAACCAGTCGAAACTTTCGGAGATCTCGTCGGGAACGTCGTCGTCGTATTCGCCGGCCTCGAACTTCCAGGCGACGGCGGCCGGGTCGGGCAGCGGCTCGCCGTCTTCCGGGGCGAGCGCGTAGGCCACGGGGAGCCCGGCGTAGCCGTCGCTGTAGTCGTCGCGATGGCTCGGTTGGTCGGTCACGGGTGGTCCTAGGGATCGGGGGGATCAGGCGGCTCCTGTCCTACCAGATCCACCCGACAAATCAGCCTTCGAGCAGCGTGCGCCCCCAGTAGTCGCCCGCGTCCCGCACCCCCGGCGGGCAGGCGAACAGGCCGCTGCCGACGTGTTTGATGTACTCGTTGAGCGGGTCGTTCTTGGCCAGGGCCATCTGCACCGGCACGAACTGCTTGCGCGGGTCGCGCTGGTAGGCGATGAAGAACAGCCCCGCGTCCAGCCGGCCGAGCCCGTCGGAGCCGTCCACGAAGTTGTAGCCCCGGCGCAGCAGCCGGGCGTCGCCGTGGAAGCTCGGGTGGGCCAGCCGGACGTGGGCGTCGCCGGCGATGGCGGGCCTGCCGTCGGGTCCGGCGGCGCCGAAGTTCAGCGGGTCGAACTCCTTGCCGCCGTGCAGGGGGGCGCCCTCGCCCTTGGTCCTGCCGAAGATCTGCTCCTGCTCGGCGAGCGAGGTGCGGTCCCAGGTCTCGACCGTCATCCGGATCTTCCTGGTCACCAGGTAGCTGCCGCCCGCCATCCACGCCTGGCCGTCCTGCGCCGCGGCCCACAACTGCTCGCGCAGCAGGGCGGTGTCCTCCAGCTTGAGGTTGTTGGTGCCGTCCTTGAAGCCCATGAGGTTGCGCGGGGTGGCCTGGGCGCGCGAGGTCGAGGAGGTGCGGCCGAAGCCGAGCTGCGACCAGCGGACGGAGACCTTGCCGAAGCCGATCCTGGCGAGGTTGCGGATGGCGTGCACGGCGACCTGCGGGTCGTGGGCGCACGCCTGGACACAGACGTCGCCCCCGGAGATCTCCGGAATCAGGTTCTCTCCCGGAAACCTCGGCAGCTCGGCCAGGGCGGCCGGGCGCCGGCCGGCCAGCCCGAACCGCTCGTCGAACAGCGACGCCCCGAACCCGACCGTCAGCGTCAGCCCGGAGGCGGGCAGGCCGAGCGCCTCGCCGGTGTCGTCGGGCGCGGCCTCCGGAGCGCCGCCCACCGCGCCGTAGGAGCCGGCCTCCCTGCCCTGGGTCAGCCGCGCCGCCGCGGCCGTCCAGTCCTGCAGCAGCGACACCAGCTCGGCCCGCCTGGCCGTGGTGACGTCGAAGGAGACGAAGTGCAGCCGGTCCTGCGCGGGTGTGACGATGCCCGCCTGGTGCTCGCCGTAGAAGGGGAACGGGTCGGAGGTCGAGGAGGCGTGCGCCACCGGCTGCTCGTCGAGCAGCGAGCGGGCGGCCACCGCCCCGGTGCCCAGCGCGGCGGCCCCCGCCGCGCCCAGCCCGAACAGCTTCCGCCTGCTCACCCGCCTCCTGCCGGGCGGCTCCTGCGCCATGACGTCCCCCTACTTCGCGACGATCGGGGCGATCCGGCTGATCGGCTCGCCCAGCGCGTTGATGGCGTCCGACAGCGTCTTCAGCTCGGCCTTAGACAGCTCGTCGTGCAGCTTCCAGCCGTCGCCCTTCGCGTGCGCCGCGAGCGCGGTCTCGGCCGCGGCGAACTTCTCGTCCAGCGTCTTGACCAGGTCAGGGGCCCGCTCCTCGAGCACCGGCCGGAGCGACTGCACGGCCGCCTTGGAGCCCTGGAGGTTGGCGTCGAAGTCCCACAGGTCGGTGTGCGACCAGATGTCCTCCTCGCCGGTGATCTTCCCGGTGGCCACCTCGTCGAGCAGCTCCTTGGCGCCGTTGGCCAGGTTGAGGGGGGTCAGGTCGGTGGCGTTGGCCTTCTCCACGATGGTCTTGACGTCGGTGATCAGCTTGTCGGCCATGGGGCCGCTCTTGCTGATGTCCTTGTGGATCCACAGATCCTTCTCGATCTTGTGGAAGCCGGTCCACCGATCACCACGGACGTGAGCAGCCCCAGGCAGATGCCGATCAGCGGCTCGGCGGTCGTCGTCGCGCCCTGCGCGGCGGCGAAGAACAGCAGCGCCGTCTCCAGTCCCTCGCGCGCCACGGCCAGGAACGCCATCACGACGACGGCGAACGAGCCCAGCGCGAGCGCCTCGGAGAGCTTGTCCCGCAGCTCACCGGAGAGCGCGCGGGCCGTCCGGCGCATCCAGAAGATCATCCAGGTGACGAACACGACGGCGAGCAGCGACGTGATCGCCTCGAACAACTCCTGGTCGGTGTAGTCGAGGCGGGTCGCGGTGAAGGTCAGGAGTGCCCCGAACGCCACCGACAGCAGGATGGCCGCTCCGACGCCCGCCCAGACGTGGGGGAGCTTGTCCCTGCGGTCGCTCTTGACCAGAAAGGCGATGAGGACCGAGACGACGAGCGTCGCCTCGAGTCCTTCGCGTAAGCCGATGAGGTAGCTGGCGGACACCGTGCTGCTCCTAGGTGAGGAAAGCCTTACCTAAATTAGGACAGCCCAAGCACCCTGTGCGCAACCCTCAAAAAAGACACCTCATCGGGCCAGGTTGTCCCCCAGCAGGTCGAGCAGGGGTTCCCGGCGGACACATCGCTCCAGGAGGAACGAGTCCGCCAGGGCGGTCAGCTCGTCGTCGCCGAGGCCCCGGAACAACTCGGCGTACTCGGGGAGCAGCGCCTGGGCCAGGAGAATGTGCCGGATCAGGTCGTCGCTCTGGTAGCGGGCACCCCACGGGTACGGGTCCCAGGCGGGGAACTCCGACTCGATCAGCCCGTGCAGCGGCGCCAGGACGCCGGCCGACTCCTCCATGGTCGAGCCCCAGCGGTCCGCCCCGAGCCGCCGCTTCTTGGCGATGAAGCCCCCGAACCTGTCCAGGTACGGCCCCGCGGCGTGCACCAGCCCCTGCAACCCCACGTCCTTGTACGTCCACAGCGACCAGCCCACGTCCTGGGCGTCGTAGATCGCGAGCTGGTCGCGCAGGATCTGGTACCGCTGCCCGTCGGCCGCCGGGTCCCCGGTGTAGACGGGCCCGAACTCGCCCACCCACAGGGGCGTGCCCGTCTCACGCTGGAAGCTGGAGCGCTTGGCGAAGGCGCGCTCCAGCTCGTGCCTGTCGCACCACTCGCCGCGCGTGTACCCCGGGTAGGGGCCGCCGTGGGCGAACCCGGCCAGGGCGTAATCGTGCAGGACGAAGACGGTGTTCTCATACACCTCACGAAATATCGAGAAATCGGTGGAGTAGGTGTTGCCGTCCAGGAACAGGACGTGGTCCGGGTCGGCCGCCCGGATGGCCTTGACCAGGCGGTCGTAGAACGGGCCGATCATCTTGCCCGTCGGGTCGCCCGGCTCGTTGACCGGGTTGTATCCGGCGACCCACGGGTGGTCGCGGTAGTGGTCGGCGATGGCCTCCCACAGGTGCACCGCGCGGTCCTGGAAGTGGCGGTGCTGCCAGAACGCGGCCACGTGGGTGGGGTTGTCCGAGTGCCAGTGCTGGTTCTGGGAGCCGGGCAGGGCGTGCAGGTCGATCACGCTGTAGACGCCGTGCTCGCCGAGCAGGCCGATCACCCGGTCCAAGTGGCGGAAGCCGCGCTGGTCGATCTCCAGGGGCCGGTCGTCGGACTCCCAGTGGTGGTAGTTGACCGGGATGCGGACGCAGTTCATGCCCAGCCCGGCCAGCAGGGCCGCGTCCTGCTCGGTGAAGAACGAGGTCAGCAGGCGGTCGAAGAACAGCTCGGCCCGCTCGTCGCCGAGCACGGTGCGGACGGCGTACCGCATGGAGCTTTCGTTGGCGGGGTAGCCGGTGATGAAGTTCTCCATGTTCATCCAGCCCCCGAGACCCACCCCCCGCAGCCGTACCGGCGTGGCGTCGTCCGTGACGAGACGGGTTCCGGACACGTGCAGCATGGAGTCACCCCTTCGTCGCACCCGCGGTGAGCCCACCGACCAGGTGACGTTCCGCTATGGCGTAGAAACCGAGCGCGGGCACCATGGCCAGGATGAGGTAGGCCAGGATGCGGGCGGTGTCGGAGGCGTACTGGCCCTGGAACTGCTGGATGCCCAGCGGCAGCGTCCAGCTCGCCTCCTCGCTGAAGACCACCAGCGGGAGCATGAAGTTGTTCCAGCTCCCGACGATGGCGAGGACCGAGACGGTGGCGATGGCGGGCCGGGCCATCGGCAGCAGGATCCGCCAGAAGAACCCGAACGCGCTGCACCCGTCGATCGTGGCCGCCTCCTCGATCTCGCCCGGGATGCTGCGGAAGAAGCCGCGCAGGATGATGATCGTCAGCGGCAGGCCGAAGGCGGCCTGCGTGAGGATGACGCCGAGCGGGCTGTCGAGCAGGCCGAGCGCGCGCAGCAGCACGAAGATGGGCAGGATGGCCACCGCGAACGGGAACATCAGCCCCGCGGTGAACAGGGTGAAGAACAGCTCCCTGCCGCGGAAGGCGAACCTGGCGAACACGAACCCCGCCAGCGCCGACAGGGCCACGGTGATCACGGTCGTGGCGACGGCGATGAACGTGCTGTTCCACATCTGCCCCCAGAACGAGGCCGAGCCCAGCACGTCGGTGTAGTTGGCCGTCTCCCAGGTCGTGGGCAGGCCGAACGGGTTCGCGGACAGCTCGCTGTTGCTCTTGAAGCCGCCGAGCAGCGCGTACACCACAGGGATGATCATGAACGCGCCCACCACCCACGCGATCACGTGCAGGGGCAGGGTGTGGCGCGGACGGGTGGCCGGCTTCTTCTGGCCGAGGTTCATCGGCGGCCTCCCATGGTGGTGGTGGCGCCCTCGAGGTCGCGGCGCATCACGAAACGCTGGTAGACGAGGGCGAAGACGAGGCTGAGCGCGAACATCACGACGCTGATCGCGCTGGCGTAGCCGACCTGGGAGCGCTTGAAGCCCCAGTCCATCATGGTGACGGCCATCGTCTCCGAGGCGTGCGAGGGGCCGCCGCCGGTCAGGATCCAGACGAGGTCGAAGAGCTGGATCGTGTAGATCACGGACAGGAAGACGCTGATCCGGATCGTGGGGCCGAGCAGCGGCAGCGTGACGTGCCGGAACGTCTCCCAGGCGGTGGCGCCGTCGATCTGGGCGGCCTCGATGAGCTCGTTCGGGATGTTCTGGCGCCCGGCCAGGTAGATCATCATGTGGAAGCCGAAGTACTTCCACGTCATGACGAGGAAGAGCGAGGGCATCACGGTGTCGGGGTTGGCCAGCCACTCCGACTCGATCCCGACCACCGACAGGAGCCGGTTGGCCATGCCCGAGTCAGGGGCGAGGATCAGCGAGAACAGTACGCCCGTGATGACCTCGGACAGCACGTACGGGGCGAAGAACACCACCCGGTACAGCGCCCGCCCGCGCATCCGCTGGTTCAGCAGCATGGCGATGGCCAGCGAGAACGGCAGTTGCACGCAGACCGACAGCGTGACGAGCACCAGCAGGTGCCACATGTCCTGGGCGAAGATCTCGCTGCCGAACAGCCGGGTGAAGTTGTCCAGTCCGATGAAGTTGGTCGGCAGGCCGCCGAAGCCGTTCCACCTGAACACGCTGGAGTACAGGGCCACCAGCATCGGGGCCACGACCAGCAGGAGGAACAGGACCAGGGCGGGCAGCAGGAACAGCGCGATCGTCACCCAGCGCCCGCGACGCCTGGCGGCAGGGGCGGGGGCCGGAAGCCTGAGCGCCTCCGGCCCTTTCGTGAGCGTCGTCATCCTTCGCTCTTGGCCACTTCGGTGATGTCGGCGCCGACCTCTTCCGGCGTCTTCGTACCGGCGATCAGCTCGGCCACGCTGTCGTTGACCTGCTGGCCCACCGCCGGCGGGTACGCCTGGTCGAGGTAGAGCTGGTAGCCGCTGGCGCCGGCCAGCAGGGTCGCCACCTGCTTGAGGTTGGCGTCCTTGACCGCGCTCTCCTCGCCCTTGAGCACCGGCAGCACGCCACCGGACTCGACGGCCTTTGAGTGGTTGCCCATCTCGGTCATGAACTTGACGAAGTCCACGGCCTCCTTCGGCGCGTCCGCGCCCACGGTCAGCCCGCCGCCGCCGCCGAACGCGTCACCGGCCTGGCCCTTGCCGCCCTCGACGGCTGGGAAGGGGAAGAATCCGAGGTCCTCGCCGAGGCCCTTGCCGGACGAGGTCTGCACGCTCGGCGCCCACTGGCCCATCAGCTCCATGGCCGCCTTGCCGTTGCTCATGGTGGCGGACTGGCCGTCGGGGGTGGAGTAGGCCGCGCCCAGGAAGCCCTTCTGGAACGGCTGCAGGTCGGCCAGCGCCTTCACCTGCTGGCCGGCGGCCACGAAGTCCGGCTTGGTGAAGTCGTGGTCGGTGGCCGCCTGCTTGAGCGCGTCGAGGCCGGCGATGCGCAGCGCGAGGTAGGCCCAGTAGTAGTGGCCGGGCCACTTCTCCTTGCCGGCCAGGGCGATCGGGGTGACGCCCGCGGCCTTCAGCTTCTTGACGTTCTCGAGGAACGCCGACCAGGTCGCGGGGGGTTCCGAGATGCCGGCCTTCTCGAAAAGTTTCTTGTTGTACCAGAAACCCACCAGGCCGATGTCGGTCGGGAGGCCGTACGTTTTGCCGTCCAACTGGTACGCACTCAGCGCCGCGGGCGTGAAGGTGGGCAGGACGTCGCCGACATCGCCCGAGATGTCCTTGACCAGCCCAGCGTCGATCTGCTGCTTGAGCACGCCGCCGCCCCAACTGGCGAACACGTCGGGCGCGTTGCCCGACTGCGTGATCGTGGTGAGCTTGGCCTTGTACGCCTCGTTCTCGAGGACGGTCGCCTTGATGGTGACGTTCGGGTTCTTGGCCTCGAACTCCTTGGCGCGCTGTGCCCAGAGCGACTTGAGCGGCTCGGCGGTCGACAGGTGCCACCACTCGAGCGTGACCTTGGCGGGAGAGCCGCCTCCGCTCGGCTGAGGGGCCGCGGTTCCCCCACCGCCGCCACTACAGCCCGCTACGAGCACCGCGGCCGCGACTAACACGAGACAGCGTTTCATAGGGGTCCCTTCCTCAAGTCGGCGAAACTTTCGTGAACCCCCCGATAATTTCGTTGCCTGGATCGTAAGTAAACGCCAGGTAAAGCGTCAACACCTCGGATGGGAGCGATCCCAAACCGAAACTTTCGGATACACTCCCGATTTGTGTCAGCGAAGAGGCGGGTGACGATCGCACTGATCGCGGAGGAGGCCGGGGTCTCCATACCGACGGTCTCGAAGGTCATCAACGGGCGCCCGGAGGTCGCTCCGGCCACCCGCCATCGGGTGGAACGGCTGCTGCAGGAGCACGGCTACCAACGGCGCATCAGCCAGGACGACACCCCCGCCGGCCTGGTCGACCTGGTCTTCGCGGAGATCGAGTCACCCTGGGCCATGGAGATCGTGCGCGGCGCGGAGAGCGCGGCCCACGACGCCGGGGCCAGCGTCGTCATCTCGGTCCTGCACACGCACGCGGGCCCCGGCCGCGACTGGCTGGAGCGCCTGGCGGCCAGGCGGACGGACGGCGTGGTGATCGTGGCCTCCCAGCTGTCCATCGGCATCCAGGCCCAGCTCAGCGCGCGCTCCCTGCCGTTCGCGGTGGTCGACCCGGAGGGCGAGCCCGCGCCGGGCGTCGTCTCGGTCGGCGCCACCAACTGGAACGGCGGCCTGGCCGCGACCCGTCACCTCCTGGAGCTCGGCCACCGGCGCATCGGCATGATCAGCGGTCCCGCGGACATGCTGTGCAGCCAGGCCAGGATCGACGGATACCGGGCGGCGCTGGAGACGGCGGGCGTGCCGGTGGTGCCCGACCTGATCAGGCGCGGCACCTTCCTGGTGGACTCGGGCCACGACCAGGGTCACGCCCTGCTGTCCCTGCCCGAACCGCCCACCGCGATCTTCGCCGGCAGCGACCTGATGGCGTTCGGCGTGTTCGAGGCGGCCCGGCAGCGGGGGCTGCGGGTGCCAGAGGACCTGTCGGTCGTGGGCTTCGACGACCTGCCCCTGGCGAAGTCGGCCTGGCCCCCGCTCACCACGGTCCGCCAGCCGCTGCAGGAGATGGCGGCGCTCGCGACCCGTACGGTGCTGGCGATGGGGCACGGCGAGGTCCCGGAGACGAAGAGGGTGGAACTGGCCACGGAGCTCATCGTCAGAGAGAGCACCGCCCGCCACGCGGAGTAGACGCCGACAGCCGCCCGAAGGGCGGGCGGAGCCGGCGGGAACGCGCCGGCTCCGGTCGTCATGCGTGCTGCTGGGCAGGCCGGGACGTGACGGCGGTCAGGGCGGCCTGCGCCTGGGGGAGGTCGATGAAGGTGTCCTTGCGTTCGACGAGCCCGTTCTGGTCGAGGATGACGACGTCGAGGCAGTCGAAGCTGACCGGGTGCCGGGCGCCGTCCGGCGTGGTGAGAACGGCGGTGAGAGCCCAGTCCAGGACCCAGTGGCGATCGCCGGTGATCAGCCGGTGGACCTCGAATCCCATCTCCGGCCACTGCTCGAACATGGCGGCGAAGGTCTCGCGGACCGCGGGCCGGCCGTGGACCGGCTGCTCACCGTTGCGCAGCCAGAACTTCGTCTGGGGTGAGTGCAGCGCGACGATCGCGTGGGCGTCGCGGGTGGCGAACGTCGAGGCGTAGGCGTCGAAGAGTTTCTCGACGTCGAGCGATGCGGACATGGGGGCCTTCCTTTCACCGGATGCTGTAGACGCGGTAGAGGACGTGCTTGAGGGACAGTTCGTTGAGGCCGATGGCCACGGTCGAGTTCAGCCAGGAGTAGTTCTCCGCGCCGGTCTCGAACAGCGGCGCGGTGCGTGCGTACAGCTTCTGCCAGTCGATGGTCTCGCCGGCGAACAGCCGGTCGATCGCCGCGTCGGAGAGCAGGGCCCGGCCGGTGGTGGTGAGGTACACCAGTTCGTCGTCATGGGTGCGGATCGTCGCGCGGACGTCGAGGCGGGCGACGCGGTCGGAGCCGACGGTGATCCAGTCTCCGCCGCCGGGCAGGAACTCGCCGCGCAGCCGCGGGCCCTCGACGGTGCCGTGGTCGATGACCGCCACCATGCGGGTGCCGAGCGGGGTGGCGAAGGTCTGCATCGTCTGGAACCCGATGGTGAAGTCGCATAAGTGCTCGACCGCGAGTGAGGTGGTGGGGGCGGTGTCGAGGATGGTCATTGGTCCTCCGGCTCTGTGGTGGAGCAGGTCCCGATCATGCGGTCCTGCCGCAGGCACACCTTCGAACGTCTACTTGGAAAAGTCAAGCTACTGGTCTGAATTTCCAAGTATGTGCTTGGATGCGCCACGACCTCCGGTAGGGTGCGCTCATGGCGTCACGTTCCTACGGTCATTACTGCGCGGTGGCCCGAACACTCGACGTGGTCGGCGAACGCTGGTCGCTGCTGGTCGTCCGAGAGTTGCTCAGCGGCCCGAAACGCTACGTCGACCTGCTCGGCGGCCTCGTCGGCATCTCCACCGACATGCTCGCCACCAGGCTGAAGACCCTGGAGGACGCCGGGGTAGTCAGCCGGCGGACGCTGCCCGCGCCCGCCGCCTCGAAGGTGTACGAGCTCACGCCACTCGGCCGGGACCTCCAGCCGGCGATGACCGAGCTCGCCCGCTGGGGCATGCGCCTTCTCGGCGAGCAGGGCGACGAGATCTTCCAGCCCCACTGGCTGACGCTGTCCCTGCAGGCGCTGTTCCAGCCGGAGCGGGCACGCGACGTCTCACTCACCGTCGAGTTTCGCGTCGGCGCGGACGCGTTGCACGCCCGTGTCGCCGAAGGCGCCCTCCACACCTTCCCCGGCCCCGCGGACGATCCCGACGTCGTCCTGACCTTCGCCGATGCCGCGACGCTCACCGCGATAGGCCGCGGCCCAGCCGCGTCACTCCGTGAGATCTCCTCGGGACGCCTCCACGTAAGCGGAAGACCCGATGCCGTCGAGACCGTAAGAGCACTCTTCCTGACCCCCGCGACTCCCTGACACCCGCGACGGCGCCGTGACAGCGCCGTCCAAGCGCCGTGTCAGCGCATGCGGGCATCGTCTCGTCCATCGGAAGAACGGCGGGGTTCCGCGCCAGGCCAACGGCCTCCGGAACCCGTCGGAACCCCCTGACGAGGAGACCCCTGCCATGCTCACGTTCGCCGCCGTCCTGCAGTTGCTCATCGCCCTCGCCTTCATCAGCATCCCCCTGGTCCGCCACCGCTACGGCGCCGCCGCGCAGGCGTGCGCCGAGGCGGAACTGCGGCGTCAGGGCGTCCCCACCACGATCATGGAAGAGAACAAGATCCGATTCGACGCCGGAGGGCACGAGACGGCCGTTCCCGCCTCCGTCGCGCTCGTCATGACGGTGCTGGCCGTGCTCAACCTGACCGGCGGCGACTGGGGGCCGGCCCTGTCCTGGATCCTCCAGCCGCTCGTCCTGGCCGGCAACCTCCTCATCCTGCACAGCCAGCTCACCGCCGCCAGGTCCGTGGAGCGGGCCTTCGAGCGCAAGGGTGACCCGGTCCTGCGGACCATCGACGTCCGGGCCTTCCTCGCGGCGGCCGGGCAGGGCTTTCCGAGCTGGGTGATGCCGGGCCTGCAGAACGTCAGGCACGCCGTGGTGATGGGCGGTTCGATCCTGATCCTGGTCGCGCTGTTCGCCGCCTGATGGGCCCGGACCGCCTGCGGCAACGCCGTCCGGCCTGCCTCGACGGCGGGCCGGACGGCGTTGCCGCGTGTCAACCCCGACGTTCGCTTAGGCCGGGACCTGACGTTCGGCCGGGGTGGGCGAGGGGCGGTCGTTCCTACGGTTCCTCCCCATGCGAACCGACTTCTGGAACAACCTCCGTCTGCGGCTGCTCATCGCCTCCGCCCTCCTCGGCGCCGGGGCGGCCGTCGTGGGGTGGCTGTCACCCGGCGGGCTGGGGGAGGCGGGTCCGGTGCGGGTCGTCGGCGGGGTCTCGGCCGAGGTGTACCGGTGGGTGGCGGGGGCGGTCACGGGGATGGATCCGGCGTCCGACGGAGCTTTGGTGGTGCTCGGGGTGGTGCCGGCCTGGGTGTGGCTCGGCGCCGTGCGGAGACGCGACGGGTTCGGGGTGGCGGCGGGGGTCCTGATCGGGGCGGGGACCGTGGCCGCGTACGCCCTCAGCGAGGCGTTGAAGCTGGTGGTGGACGAAGAGCGGCCGTGCCGGGTGATCGTGGCGATGGCGGACTGCCCGCCGGTGGGGGACTGGGCGTTTCCCAGCAATCACGCCACGCTCGCCGCCGGGCTCGGGTTCGGGGTCGCCGTGCTGCGGCCTCGGCTGGCCCCGCTGACGGTGCCGCTGGCCGTGGCGGCGGGGCTGCTGCGGGTGCTGGCCGGGGTGCACTATCCGCATGACGTGGTGGCGGGTGCGGTGCTCGGCGGCTGCGTCGTGGTGGCGGTGCTGCTGGTGTTCGCGCCGGTGGCCGGGCGGCTGGGGTCACGGGTGCTCGGGTCCCGGCCGGTGGCCGGGCGGTCGGGGTGACGGGTGCTCGGGTCCCGGCCGGTGGGTGGGCGGTCGGGGTGACGGGTGCCCGGGGGCGAGGGCCGCTTCGTGGGCGACCACCGCCGCGGCCGCCCGGTTGTCCACGCCCAGCCGGGTCAGGATCGAGCTGACGTGCGCTTTGACCGTGCCCTCGGCCATCTGGAGACGGCGTCCGATCCGCCGGTTGGAGAGCCCGGCGGCGAGATGGGCCAGCACCTCGCGTTCCCTGGCGGTCAGCGTGTCCACCCGTCCGCGCGCGGCGGCCCGGCGCCCGGCCAGGCTCCCGGCGCCCGCGGCGAGGTGCGCGACGACCCGGGCCGCGACCTTCGGCGACAGGTACGCCGCCCCGTCCGCCACCGCCCGGACACCCGCGATCAACTCCTCCGGCTCCCCCGACTTGACCAGGAACCCCATGGCGCCCAGGCTGAGCGCGCGCAGGATGTAGTCGTCCGCCCCGAACGTCGTCAGCATCACGACCGCCGTGCCCGGGACCGTCCTGCGGATCTCGGCCGCCGCCTCGATGCCGTCGCGGGCGGGCATGCGGATGTCCAGGACGGCGACGTGCGGGCGATGGGTACGCGCCAGGTCCACGGCCTCGTCTCCGCAGGCGGCCTCGGCGACGACGTCGATGGCGGGGTCGGTGGACAGGATCGCCCGCACACCCGCCCTGACCATGGGCTCGTCGTCGGCCACCAGCACCCGGATCACCTGGCGACCAGCGCGTCCGCCGACACCAGGCGGCCCGCGTCGAAGCACAGGCGGTAGGTGTCGCCGTAGCGGTCGTGGAGGGGGTCGGAGGTCATCGCGTAGTACTCGCATCCGGGGTGAGCGGTGGCCGGCCGCCGGGCGGCCTGCCGTGGTGGCAGCGACAGCTCCGCGCGGGGCAGGCCGGGGCGCAGGGCGGCGTAGCCCTCGGTGGCCAGCACGGACTGCCGGGTCGCCAGCAGCTCCCACGTCCGGAGGACGCCGCCGGTCAGTACGGCCGTCAGCAGGGGGAGCATGAGGGCGATGGCGAGGGTCCGGCCGACGTCGCGCCGGACCCGCCGCCGCTCGTCGCCCACGCCGGGCGGGGACGTGCCGGGCGAAGCCGGGGTGTGGGGGAGGTGCGCTTCGACGGCGAAGCCGCCGTCCTCGGACGGACCGTGGCTGAGGATGCCGCCTGCCAGCCGTACGCGCTCGTCCAGGCCGGTGAGGCCATGACGACCGCCGTTCCCGAGGCCGGGACGGGCACCGCGTTCGAGGGCGTTCTCGACCCGGACCTGCGTCTCCGCCCGCGTGTGACGGACGCGGACGGTCACGGGGGCTCCGGGGGCGTGCTTGACGGCGTTGGTCAGCCCTTCCTGCACCACCCGATATATCGCCCGATCGGCCGCCGCCGACATCTCGCCAGGGGCGCCTTCCACCCGCAGGGTGACCGGGAGGCCGGCCGCCGCCGCGGCCCGTACCAGCCCTTCGACCTGGCCGGACGACGAGCCGGCCGCCGCCCCGGCCGGGTCCGGTGCGGAGCCGGGTTCGCGGAGGAGACCGACGATCTCGCCGAGCCGGTCCACCGCGTTCCCCGCTCGCGCCCGGAGGTCCCGGGCGCTCGCCCGATGCGTCTCCGGCAGGTCGGGGGCCAGCTTGAGCGAGCCCGCCGCCAGCGCGATCAGGCTGAGGTCGTGGCCCAGCTCATCGTGCATGTCCTGGGCGATCCGGTTCCGCTCCCGCAGGCGCGCCCGCTCGGCCACCAGCCGCTGCTCCCGTTCCAACTGCTCGGCCCGCTCCCACCCGGCCCGTACGAGCTCGCGGTACTGCCGCCAGAACCGCCCCCCGAACCACGGCACCATGGCCGCCCCGACCACCACCGCCACGAAGCGGTCGCCCAGAGCCACCCAGGCCGGCCCCACGGAGACGGCCACGACCCCGGCCGCCACCGTCGCCACCAGTGCGAACGCCGCCACCCGCGCCCGTCCGGGCAGCAGCCCCGCCACGAACGAGGCCGCCATGGTCACCACGGCCCACCAGGGCGAGCCGACGCTCAGCCCGGCGCTCGCCACGGCCACCACGAGAACCCACGCCGACACACCTCTCACGGACCTGCACGATAGAGGCCGGCCCGGCCCCGCCACCTCGGCCGAAAGACCGAGTGCCGGCAGGAGCGCTCAGCGGAAGAAGGAGCGGCGGGGCTCCTGTCCGGTCAGGTTGGCGATGCAGCGGTAGAAACGCACCCCGTCCTCGAACTGGGCCTGCGACGGCGGCATCACGTCGGCCGCCCACCGGCCGGCCGCGATGGATCTGGCCGTGCCGACCCTGCTGGCCAGCAGCACCGTACGGCTGCACACCCGCTTCACCGTCGGATGCTTGGCGATGTCCTGCTGCACGTACGTCTCGACGTCGTCGGGCATCGGCGCGACCGCGAACGTCTCCCACGAGTGCGTCTCCTCGCAGCCCAGCCGTCTGGCCTTGGTGTCGCCCGCCGTGATGACCAGCCCGCCCCAGCACTCCGACTCGCGCACGCACGCGGCTCCGCCGTCGCGCACCTTCGCGGCCGGACAGTCCTCCGTGTACGTCTCCAGCCCCGCGAACACCGACGCCTTCTCGGACTGCGCCGTCCTGGTCGTCCCGGGCGGCCCGGCCTGCGTGGTCTCCGGCCCCTGGACGATCTGCCGATAGATGATCAACCCGGCCCCTGACACGATCACCAGGGACAGGGCGGCGATGATCGCGATGAGGGTCTTGTTGATCCCGTGCGGCGCGGGCGGCCTGGTGTCCGGCTGGGCGCCGGGCGGCGGAGAGGTCCGCGGGCCGGCGGACAGGGACGGGGCGTTGGGGGAGTACGGGACGACGGGGGCCGCGTGGCGTCCTGACGTGGGGGAGCGCGGAGCGAGGGGGACGGCGGCGAGGGCGTCCCGCAAGGCCGCCGCGCTGGGGGTGCGTTGGCGGGGGTCGCTGGCCAGCGCCTGCCGCAGCACGGCGGACAGCTCCAGTGGTACGCCGGGAATGTCGGGTACGGGGAGCCGGTGGAGGGCGAGGATCATCGCCACATTTGGTACGCCACTCTCCGGGAACCGGGGCGGACGGCCCGACAGCAGCGCGTAGACGCTGGCCGCGAGCGCGTACACGTCGCCGGCCGGGGAGGGCTCGGCCAGTTCGAACACCTCGGGCGGCGCGTAGGAGGGGGTCAGCGACTCGCGGGTGACCGAGGTCTCGGGGCCGGAGGCCGGCATGGTCGCCAGCCCGAAGTCGGACAGCGCCACCTGGCCGTACCGGTTGAGCAGGATGTTGCCCGGCTTGACGTCGCGGTGCAGCACCCCCTGCCCGTGGGCGGCGGCGAGCGCGTCGGCGATGCGCACCCCGACGTCGCGGGCCTCGGCCGGGGACAGGACCCGTCCGGCCAGCGAGCCGCCCGGGCACAGCTCGAGCACCATGTACGGCCGCCCGTCCGGCAGCAGTCCCGCGTCGTAGACGGGCACCACGTGCGGATGCGCGGACAGCGCGCCGGCCGCCGTGACCTCGCGCAGGAACCGCCGCCTGTCGCGGTCGGACAGCAGCACCCGGTTGTCGATCTTGAGCGCGACCTCGCGCCCGACCGCCGACTGCAGGGCGAGGTACACCACACCGAAGCCGCCCTGGCCGAGCACGCCCTTGATCTCGTAGCCGGGGACCGATAAATCGGACACGCGCGGAAGCGTACACGGTGTGAGCGCACTCGATCACATGTTTGAATAAAGGATGGACTTCCACAGGTGTCTGGAGCTGCTCGACCGCGACTGCGCGCGGCTGCGGGAGACCGCCACCCGCGACGCGCCGTAACGCGTGGCCCGACCCGTGGCCGCCGGCGCCCGAGCCGGCCGACCCTGCGGCGCTGGAGGCGGTCGTGCACCGGGTGGACGCCGAGCAGGCGGCGGGCGCGCCGATCGAGCCGATCCCCGGCGACCTGGCCGCGGACGGCATCGACGAGGTCCTGGTGGTCTTCCTCGCCCACGTGGCCGAGAAGTGGCCGGAGGAGCTCGGCACCGACCTGACCGGCTCCGACGGCCGCGCGGTGGCGATCGACGTGGGCGACGGTGCGGCGCTGACCTTCAGCGGCCCGGCCGAACCGGTCGAGCGTCTGCGCGCCCTGCTGAGGAAGGCCACTCAGTAGCGGGCTGGGCGGCGAGGAGCGCGCGCAGGCAGGCGGCGTAGGCGCGCGGGTGGCTGGTGTTGCCGTTGTGCCCGCCGGGAAAGGCCACCGGCTCGCGCCCCACGAGCCTGCCCAGCTCGATCGCGCAGCGGTGGTCGAAGACCGTACGCGGCGTGGCCCGGCCGTACGCGGGGATGATCGGGGTCCGGCAGCCTGGCAGCTCCAGCTCACCGTCCTCGATGACGGCGGGGAAGTCGTGCCGGAGGAAGAAGTCGAAGTTGGCCTGCCGCCGCGGCGTCATGGGCTGCGGGGTCACGCCGGGCTCGGCCGCCGCGGTGATGCCGAGGAGCCGGGGGATCTCCTCGAACGCGGCGGGCAGGCCGGCCTCGAGGTAGAGGGCGCGGAGCCCGGCCAGCTCCTGGCGGTGTCGCCGCTCTGGGAGATCAGCAGGAACGGTCCGGTGCCGCGCGTCTCGTAGTGCAGGACGGCGCCGGGCACACGCAAAGAGGTCATGCGTGCACCCTATTTCATCAAATCTGATGCATCAAGCTTGATGGATTATTGGCGCAGGCCGGGCATCAGCCGTTCCGCCAGGTCCTCCAGGGCCGCCACGGTCTCGCGTACGCGCTGGCGGTCGTCCGTGCCCAGGGCGGTGGCCAGGGCCTCGTCGATCGGGGTGTCCCGGACCCGCGTCACCCGCTCCGACACCTCGGGCGCCTCCCGGATGATCGTGCGCCGCCGGTCTCTGGGATCGGTCTCGGTCGTCACCGCGCCCGCGGTGCGCAGGCGCGCGATGGAGGCGGACACGGCGCTCTGCGGCAGGCCGGTGCGGGTGGCGATCTCGCCCACGGTGGTGTCGGGGTGGCCGCGCAGGTCGCTCACGACGATCAGGACGGTGCGCAGGCTCGTGGAATGCTCACCGATGCCCTCGGTCGGCATCGCGTCCTCGCCGATCTTCATCAGCGCCCGGCCCAGCAGGAACAATTCAACCCCATTCACCTTCAGCAACATACAGGCGCGAGTCGATAGGGTCCTGTGACGTGACGACGGAGTTGGAGTGCCTTGCCGAGCGGCTGCGCGAGTTCGCGCGGGTCAGGGAGTGGGAGCGTTTCCATACGCCGAAGAATTTGGCGATGGCGCTGGCCGGTGAGGTCGGGGAGCTGGTGGCGGAGTTCCAGTGGCTCACGGCCGAGGAGTCCGCGAGCCCCGACCCGGACACGCTCGCCAGGATGCGCACCGAACTGGGCGACGTCACCCTCTACCTGGTACGGCTCGCCGACGTCCTGGGCGTCGACCTGGTGGAGGCGGCCAGGGCCAAGCTCGACGACAACGACCGCCGCTACGACGCCGACCTCTACCGCGGCTCGTCCAGAAAGGCCCCGCCCTCCACCTGAGCCCGCAGGAACACGACCAGACCGGGCACGCCCGGCGGAGGCGTCGCGGAAACCGCATACCTGACGATGGCCTGATCGGGCGCGGGGTTGCGGGTGAGGGCGGCCGGGGCGGGTGCCGGCGGTGTGGGTTGTGTGGGTGAGGTCGGGCGTGTCGTGTGGTGGCGGCGCTGCCGTACCCCTTTGGGGGGCTTTGGTGGGGCTTGGATGTGCTTTTCGCGGCCTTCCGGTCGCGCATAAGGTGACGGACATGCGATTTGGGGTGCTGGGACCGCTGGCCGTCTGGACGGACGCCGGGGACGCTGTCACGATCCCGGGCCTCAAGGTCCGGGCGTTGCTCGTGGATCTGCTCGTCCACGAGGGGCATCCGGTGTCCGTGGACCGGCTGGTCGACGACCTGTGGGGCGCGGAGCCGCCGAACAACGCGGCCGGCGCGCTCCAGGTCCGCGTCTCCCAGCTCCGCAAGGCGTTCGAGGACGCCGAATCGGGCGGCAAGAACCTCGTCGTCTCGCGCGCCCCCGGCTACCTGCTGCGCTCCGACGACGGAGCCGTGGACGCCGTGCGCTTCGCCGGCCTGCTGTCCAGGGCCGAGGCCGCCGACAGCCCCAGGACCAAGGCCGGGCTGCTGGCCGACGCGCTGGCGCTGTGGCGCGGGCCGGCGTACGCGGACTTCGCCGACGAGGAGTACACGAGGTCGGCCATCGTCCGCCTGGAGGAGCAGCGGCTGTCGGCGCTCGAACAGCACGCGGAGGCCCGGCTGGAGCTGGGCGAGCACGGGCTGCTCGTGGGCGAGCTGGGCGATCTGGTGGCCCGCCATCCGCTCAGGGAACGGCTGCGGGCCGTGCACATGCGGGCGCTGTACCGGGCGGGGCGGCAGAGCGAGGCGCTGGCCGGGTTCGCCGAACTGCGCGAGAGGCTGGCCGAGGAGCTCGGCCTCGATCCCGGGCCCGAGCTGGCCGCGCTCCACCAGGCGATCCTGGGGCAGGACCCGGCGCTCAGCGTCCCCGCCGAACGGCCCGTGACCAACCTGCCGGCCTCCCTCAGCAAGCTGATCGGCCGGGACGAGGCGCTGGCCGAGGTGTGCGGGCTGGTGCGGGAGGAGCGGCTGGTCACGCTCACCGGCAGCGGCGGCGTCGGGAAGACCCGGCTGGCGCTGGAGGCGGCGAACCGGCTGGTGGACGGGTTCGCGGACGGTGCCTGGCTGGTCGCGCTGGACCAGGCGTCCCGCTCCCCGGCCGAGGCCGTCATGGCGGCCCTGGACATCAGGGAGGACACCTCCCCGATGGCTCCCGACAGCGGGGCGGTCGCGTCAGAACAGGCGGGTGTGTCCGGGCGGGCGGATACGTTCGGGCAGGCGGGGGACGCGGGGCGGGCGCGTGGCGTCGCTCATGCGGCCGTCGCGCGGGCCGGAGGCGTTGCCGAGGCGGCGCTGGCCGGGCGGCTCGCTGCCGTGCTGCGGCCCAGGCGGACGCTGCTCGTGCTGGACAACTGCGAGCACGTGGTCGAGCAGGTCGCCGAGCTGGCCGAGATGCTGCTGCGCTCCTGCCCCGACCTGCGGATCCTGGCGACGAGCCGGGAGCCGCTGGCCGTGGACGGCGAGGTGCTGTGGAGTGTGCCGCCGCTCGACGTGCCCACCAGCGCCGACCTGGCCGCCATGGCGCGCTCCGACGCGGTCAGGCTGTTCGTGACCAGGGCGGCGGCCTCCGCTCGCGGGTTCGCGCTGGACGCGGGCAACGCGCAGGCCGTCGCGCAGCTCTGCCGGCGGCTCGACGGCATCCCGCTGGCGCTGGAGCTGGCCGCGACCCGGGTGCGGGCGCTCGGTGTGAAGGGGGTGGTGGCCCGGCTGGACGACCGGTTCCGGTTGCTGGCCTCCGGGCAGCGCGGCGCCCCGGCCCGCCAGCAGACGCTCATGGCGGTGATCGACTGGAGCTGGGACCTGCTGCCCGACGAGGAACGCGTGGTGTTGCGCCGCCTGGCCGCCCACGCCGACGGCTGCACCCTGGAGGCCGCCGAGTCCGTCTGCGCGATGGCCGACGAACCGGCCCCGGCCGACACGCGCAACTCCGCCGCGGGCACGGGGGTGGGGCTTGATGTGCTCGATCTGCTGGCCCGGCTGGTCGATCGGTCGCTCGTGGTCGTCGTGGACGGGCCCGCGGGGGTCAGGTATCGGCTGCTGGAGTCGGTGTCGGAGTACTGCCGGGCCAGGATGGCCGACGCCGGTGAGCTCGACCGGGTACGCCGCGCCCACCTGCGCCACTACCTGGCCCTGGCCGTACAGGCGGAGCCGGAGCTGTACGGGCACGAGCAGCGGGACTGGCTGCTGCGCCTGGACGCGGAGGCCGCCAACATGCGGGCGGCGCTCGACACGGCGGTGGCGGCCAAGGACGCGGGCGTCGCGGCGCGGCTGGTGAACGCGCTGGCCTGGTACTGGTTCCTGCGCGGCAGGCTGGCCGAGGGCAGCCGGGCACTCGCGGCGGCACTGGCCGTACCGGAGCCGGACGGGAAGCCGGTACCGGAGGCGGACGGGGAGCCGGCCGTGCCGGAGCCGGCGGGGGAGGGTGACGCGGAGGCGAGGGCCAGGGCGGCGGGGTGGCGGGCCGGGTTCGCGCTCATGATCGGCGAGCAGGTCGAGTGGGAGCCCGTGCTGGCGGCCATCCGGGACCCGGGGGCGCGCGCCAGGGCCGAGCTGTTCATCGGGCTGCACGTCCAGGACATGCCGACCGGGCAGGAGCTGACGGAGCGGGCGCTGGACACGTTCAGGGAGGTCGGCGACCGGTGGGGCATCGCCACCGCGCTCAGCAGGCAGGCCATGGACGCCTTCACCCTGCGGGACGCCGAGGCGCTCGAACGGATCGCCGGAGAGAGCGCCCGGCTGTTCACCGAGCTGGGCGACCGGTGGGGGCTGCTGCGGGCCACCGAGTGGCTGGCGTCGCTGGCGGAGATGTCCAACGACGCCGAGCGGGCCAACCGGCTGTTCGGCGAAGGGCTGCGGATGGCCGAGGACCTGGGCCTGTGGCCCGAGGTCGCCACGCACATCGCCTGGCTCGGCTGGGTGGCCCTGCACAGCCGTGAGTACGACCGCGCCATCGAACTGTGCGACCGGGCGCTGAAGCTGGCCACGGCACAGGGCTACCTGAAGGGCTCGACCATGGCCGAGATGGGCCTGGCCTACGCCGCGCGCCGGTCGGGACGGCTCGAAGTGGCCGAGCCGCACCTGCGTCACCTGCTCGACGGGTTGTCCCGGGACCCCGGCGACGAGCCGGCCCTGCACCTGCCGGACACCCTGATCGAGCTGGGCTTCCTGCTGGAGCTGCGCGGCGACCTGGCCACGGCCATGGAGCTGCACACCGAGGCGCTGGCCGCCGGGCTGAGGATCGGCGACTCCAGGACGGCGATCGGCGCCGTGGAGGGCGCGGCCGCCGCCGCGGGCCCGACCGACCGGTCGGCCAGGCTGCTGGGGCTGGCGGACGCGGCCAGGCGGCACAACCGGTTGCCCGCCGGGCCGTCGGAGCTGCAGGACATCGAGCGGGCCACCACACGGACGCGCGAGGCGCTCGGGGAGGAGGCGTTCGCGGCCGCGTACGCGCAGGGCGCCACCTGCAAGCTCGACGAGGCCCAGGACCTGCTGTAGGGGTCAGGCCGCCGGGCGGTCGTGTCCGACGTGCTCGGCGAGCCGGCCGAAGAACTCCAGCCAGCCCTCCCTGGCGCCCTCGGCGTGCTCCTGGTCGGTGTTGACGCCGTACTGGTGGAAGCGCATCTCCGTGCGGTCGTCCACGTCGGTGAGGACGATGGTCACGACGGACGCCGGCCCGTCGCCCGGATTGTCGGGGTCGCCGGTGGTGAACACCAGCCGCTCCGGCTCGGCCACCTCCCGGTACGTCCCGTCGAGCGTCACCTCGAACCCCTCGTCGCCCACGAACGTGGCCCGCCAGATCCCGCCGGGGCGCGTGTCGAGCGTGATCCGGCCCACCGGGGTGGCCAGCGTCGTCGGGCCGAACCAGCGGGAGAAGCGCTCCGGCTCGGTCCAGGCGGCCCACACCAGCTCGCGAGGGGCGTCGAAGAGGCAGGTGAGCTCATACTCGGCGGTCTGCGGCTTCTGGGTCGCCGTCGGGGGAGTCGTCTGGGGCATCGTCTGGGGCATCGTCTCGATCCTTCGTGTCCGGCGCTGCGATGTCTCCAAGGTCGCCGTCCGCGCTTACGATCCCCTTCTCGGGGCCTTAAGGCGCATGGCACGCTGGACACATGAGGATCATCCGCGCCACAAAGGTGCTCACCGGGCGCCCCGGGGAGTCGATCGCGGACGGAGAGGTCCTCATCGACGGCTCCACGATCGTCTCGGTGGGGCCGCGTGGCAGCGCGGGCGCGGCGGCCGAGGTGCTGGAGCTGCCCGGCTGCACGGTGCTGCCCGGTCTGATCGACGCCCACGTACACCTGGGGTTCGACGCCAAGGTGGATCCGGTGACCCGGCGCAGCCCCGAGAGCGACCACCACCTGCTGCTGCGGATGGCCGAGAACGCCCGCAAGCTCCTCTCCGCCGGCGTCACCACGGCCCGCGACCTCGGCGCGCGCGGCTTCCTCGACCTGGCGCTGCGCGACGCGATCGAGGAGGGCCTGGCCGTCGGGCCGCACCTCGTGGCCGCCACCAGGCCGATCACCATCACCGGCGGCCACTGCTGGTACATGGGCGGCGAGGCCGACGACGACCCCGCCATCCGCCGCGTCGCCAGGGAGAACCTGCGCGCCGGAGCCGACTGCCTGAAGGTCATGGCCTCCGGCGGCCTGATGACGCCGGGCGCGCCGCCGAGCTGGGCGCAGCAGTACGACACCCGCCAGCTCCGCCTCATCGTGGAGGAGGCCGCCGGCCGCGGCAAGGGCGTCGCCGCCCACGCCCACGCGAACGAGGCGATCCGCAGCTCGGTCGAGGCCGGCGTCACCACGATCGAGCACTGCACGTTCTTCACCGAGTCCGGCCACTGCTACGACCCGCGGCTCGCCGACCTGGTGGCGGCCAGCGGCATCTACGTCTGCCCGACCGTGCACGGCGTGGTCTGGCGCATGCGCGAGGTGCACGGGCAGGAGATGCTCGACGCCTGGCTGGCCTCGGTCGCGGCCATGCGGGAGGCCGGGGTGCGCCTCATCGCGGGGACCGACGCCGGGTTCTCGCAGTCCGGGTTGGACAACCGGACCGACGGATACGTCGGCGGCCTGGAGGTCCTCGCCGAGACCGGCTTCGGCGCCGCGGAGATCATCGAAATGGCGACCGTACGGGCCGCCGACGCCTGCGGGGTGGGCGCGGTCACCGGCAGCCTCGACCCCGGCAAGCGGGCCGACCTCATCGCCGTGGCGGGCGACCCGCTCCAGCGCCTCGCCGACCTGCGCGACCTCCGGCTCGTGCTGGTCTCGGGGCGCTCCGTCGGTCAGACGGGCGTCGACACCGTGACCTCGTCCGTCGGCTGAACCATCCGAAGGAGACTCCATGCTGCCCTGGTCCGCCGAGCTGGCCGGCCGTCTCGACCACCACGTCGTCGACAGCGCCCTGCTGCGCGGCAACCCGCTGGGGGACCCGCATGAGCGGCCGCTGCTGGTCTACACGCCGCCCGGCTACGACGACGAGCCGGACCGCCGCTACCCGGCCCTCTACGTGCTCCTCGGCTACACCGGCCACGTCGCCATGTGGCTGAACCGGGCGCCGTTCCGGCAGCCGTTCCCGGAGCTGGCCGACGCCGTGTTCACCCGCGCCGACGTGCCGCCGGCCATCGTCGTGTACGTGGACGCGTGGACCTCGCTCGGCGGCAGCCAATACCTCGACTCGCCCGGAACCGGCCCCTACCACTCCTACCTGCGCGACGAGATCGTGCCCTGGGTGGACGAGCACTACCGGACGATCCCCGACCGCGACCACCGGGCGATCACCGGCAAGTCGAGCGGCGGCTACGGGGCCATGGTGAGCGCCATGCTGGCGCCCGACGTGTTCGGGGCGCTGGCCACGCACGCCGGGGACGCGCTGTTCGACGTCGGCGTGCGGCGGTCGTTCCCGGAGCTGGCACGCAGGCTGCGGAACATGTACGACGGCTCGTACGACAAGTTCCTCGCCGACTTCCGGGGCCGGCCGGCGGGTACCAAGGAGGGGGACCTGGAGCTGCTGGAGATCTACGCCTACGCGGCCGCGTACTCGGCCGACGAGGACGGCACCGTGCGCCTGCCCTTCGACGACACGGGCGCGGTCGTGCCCGAGGTGTGGCGGCGGTGGCAGGCCCTCGATCCCGTGGTGATGGCCGGCGAGCCCCGCAACGCCGAGGCGCTGCGGTCCATGCGCGCGATCTGGGTGGACGCCGGTGACCGGGACGAATACTTCCTCGACTTCGGCGCCGTGGCGTTCCACCGGGCGGTGCGGGCGGCGGGCGTACCGGATGAGCGGGTCCATTTCGAGCTCTTCGACGCCGGCCACGGCGCCATCGAATACCGCTATCCCCTCGCCCTCGCCTGGCTCGCCCACCGCCTGTCCTGAATGCCGCGTGGCGGCACCACGAGGCCCGGCGTCCTGAGCGGCGGGAGGCGTGAACCCCGCGGCGCCCTTCTCCGACTGTGTTCATGGCGGCGTGCCGTCGCCAGGACCTTGGAGTGAGGGATCGTGGAAGACCAAGACGTGCGGGTGGAAGGGCTCCGGCAGCGTTACGGCGCGTTCGAAGCCGTCAGGGGAGTGTCGTTCAGGGTGCGGCAGGGGGAGTTGTTCGCCCTGCTGGGCACCAACGGGGCGGGCAAGACCACGACGCTGGAGGCGCTGGAGGGATATCGCCCGGCCGCCGGAGGGACGGTACGCGTGCTGGGCCGCGACCCCTACCGGGAACGGCGCAGGGTGCGCGGCCAGATGGGCATCATGCTCCAGGAGGGCGGCTTCTTCGCCGATCTCACCGTCGCGGAGACCGTGGACTTCTGGCGCAGCGTCACTCCGCGTCCGCGCGATCGGGGTGAGGTCCTCGGCCAGGTCGGGCTGGGAGAGCGGGGCAAGGTCCGGGTGCGGCAGCTCTCCGGGGGTCAGCGGCGGGCGCTGGAGCTGGCGCTGGCCGTACTGGGCCGGCCAAGGGTGTTGTTCCTGGACGAGCCGACGGCGGGGATGGATCCGCAACTGCGGCACTCCACGTGGGAGCTGATCAGGCGGATCCGGGCCGGCGGCGTCACCGTGGTGCTGATCACGCACTACCTGGAGGAGGCCGAGCGGCTCGCCGACCACCTCGCCATCATGCACCGGGGCCGGATCGAGGCCGCGGGGACGATCGAGGAGGTGCTGGCCGGTCGCGGTGACAGCATCACCTTCGTGCTGCCGCCCGGTCTTGCGGTGGAGCGGCTGCCCGTGCTGCGCGGCACCGCCTGCACGCTGAGCGCGTCGGGGGAGCGGACCCGCGTGCTCTACGCGCTGCCCGGCCAGAGCCTCCAGGAGGCGATGTACGAGTTGCTGCGCTGGGCCGACGAACGGCGCGTGGTCCTGGACCTGCTGCAGGCCCGCCACGCCAGCCTGGAGGACGTCTTCTTCGACATCGCCGGGGACCGGCTGTCCGACGTCGCCGGGGACCGGCTGTCCGACGCCGCCGGGGACCGGCTGTGAACGCGCTGCGGCTGGCCCGCCTGGATCTGCGGCTGCTCTGGCGTAACAGGACGAGTCTCTTCCTGCTCGTCGCCATGCCGGTGGTGATCACCGTCATCCTCGCGGGCCGGAACCGGGGAGTGCTGGACGGCGTGGACGCGGTCCTCTACGTGGGCACGGGGCAGATGGCGTTGTTCCTTCTGTTCTCCGTCTTCGTCAACCTGGCCGGGGTGTTCACCGTGCGCAGGGAGGAGATGGTCCTCAAGCGCCTGCGCGGCAGTGTGCTGTCGCCGGCCGAGATCTTCACCGGAAGCGGCCTGGCCGCCACGGGGCTGCTGCTCGTCCAGGTGCTCGCCCTGCTGGTGTTCCTGGCCGCCTCCGTCGGCGGGCCGATGCCGGCCAACGTGCCGCTGCTCGTGACGGGCCTCGCCGGTGGGGTGGTGGTCTGCGTCGCGCTCGCCCTGATCGTCTCCGGCCTGACTCCGCGCTCGGAGCTGACCCAGATCACCACGCTGCCCGTGACGCTGGCCTGCATGGCGACGTCCGGGGCGTACGTCCCCATCGGGGCGCTGCCCGACCTGGTGGAGAAGATCGCGGAGTTCCTCCCGCTGACCTCCGTCCTCCAGATCGTCAGGACCGCGTACTTCGGCCGGGACCTGACCACGGCCGGGGTGGCGCGGCCCGTGGGAGCGTGGGAGGGGTTCGTGGCGTGCCTGCCACAGATCGGGATCGTGGCCGCCTGGTGCCTGGTCGCGGCCGTGCCGGCGGCGCTCCTTTTCCGGTGGGAACGCCGTCGCTCCTGACCCCGCCGGAGCGGCCACCGTTCGGACTTGGGCAATATCTCCACATTTATCGGGCCTCGTCTGCACGACTGGTTCCTAGGCTGAGCTGCCGTGAGAAGGCGGATTCCCTCCTGGGCCGTGCTGCTGTGGATGGCCGCGCTGATCGTGCCGCCGGTCGTCCTGGCCCTGCACACGGGCTGGTTGTTCACCGTGCTGTGGATACTGGGTCCGGTCGCGCTGATCGGCGCCGTGTTCGCGTTCGTGGTCCTGTGCTGCCCGGCCCTCGCCCTGGTGGCCGTGCACGAACGGTTCACGGCGCTCGGCCTGGCCTGCCTGGTGCTGATCCTGGGCGTGGCGGCGCCCGTGGTCCTCGTGCTCTCGCCGGACCTGCGCGTCCGGGCGCGCTTCTACGTGGAGCGCTCCGCGTTCGGCAGCGTGGTGGAGCTGGCCCGGCAGGGGCGGCTCGCCTCGGACGAGTACTACGGCGCGCGACTGCCCGGCCCGCTCTGCTTCGTCTCCGCGACCTGTGGCGTGGTGACCTGGACGGCCGGTGACGGGCAGCCCGTGCTCTTCGTCCCCGACTGGGTGGGCATTCCGGACGACGCCGTCGGGTACGCCCACTTCACGGGCCCGCCCGGCGGCTCGTACGACGGGTTCGGCCTGCGCATCTGCCCGCGACTCGAGCTGGCCGACGGCTGGTGGTGGCTCGATGCCTGTCCCCGCGACGGCTAGGCTGCCGCAATGGACTTGAAAGAGCAGGTACGCGAGCTGCGCCTGCAGGGTCGCACGCCCAAGGAGATCGCCCGCGCGCTCAAGGTCTCGCCGTCGGTCGTGGCGCCCCTCGTGCGCGCCATCGCCGAGGAGAGCGCCGACAGCGGCGAGGCCGAGGTGGTCGGTTGCTGGATCAACGTGGGCTGGAGCGAAGGGCTGGGCATCGACAAGTCTCGCGGCTGGGTGGACGAGGCGCCCGAGTCGGGCGTGGGCGGCATGGTGTCCGTGCTGGTCGCCCGGCGGCACTCCTGGGACCGGCTGCAGGCGTGCGGCTATCTCGCCGACGTCTACTGCACGGGCGTGAAGAACGCCATCGGCCCCGACGTGATCAACGACCGCGACCTGCTGCGGTTCCGTGAATACTTCTTCGGCGAATATCCCGCCTGGCAGGCGGCGCCGATCGAGCTGGCCAGGGAGCTGGTGTTCGGGTCGATCGACTACGCCCGCACGCTCGGGTTCGAGCCGGACGAGCAGTTCGGGCCGGGAGCCGACCTGCTGGGCAAGTGGGAGGGTGGCTCCTCGATCACCTTCGGCCTCATCGGCAGGCCCTACTACGTGCAGGGGCCGGGCGACGACCCCGCCAAGGTGCTGCGCACGCTGCGGCGCACGCTCTCCGACGACGAGTTCGGCTACGTCACCGGAGACCGGTGACCCGCAGGGTGAGGTTGAGGCGGCCGGAGGTCAGGCCGGTGGCGGGGTCACCGGTGCCCGGATGGACCTTCGGCACGCCGTGGTAGGCGAAGCGCGACGGCCCGCCGAACACGAACAGGTCGCCCGAGGCGAGCCGGACGTCGGTGTACGGCCGTCCGCGCGTCTCGGTGTTGCCGAAGCGGAACAGGCAGGTGTCGCCGATGCTGAGCGAGACCACCGGGGCGTCTGACTTCTCGTCCTTGTCCTGGTGCATGCCCATCTTGGCCTGGCCGTCGTAGAAGTTGACCAGGGCGGTGTCGGGCTCGTAGGTGTCGGCGGGGCGGCCGTAGGCGTGCGCCAGGGCGCGGCGGCCCAGCTCGCCCAGCCACTCGGGGAAGTCGGCGACCTGGCGGCCGTTCACGTCGTGGGCCAGGCGGGTGTACTTGTACGGCTGCCAGTGCCAGCCCAGGCACACCGTCTGCACGGACATGACGCCGCCGCGGGGCAGCACGGTGTGACGGATCGGCACGGGGCCGGTGGCCCACGCGCGGCAGGCCTGGACGAGGTGGCGCTGCTCGTCGAGCGTGAGCCAGCCGGGTACGTGCACCGCTCCGGGGGCGATCTCCCGCATCGGCAGCGGGATCACGATGTTTCCCGAAAAATCACGTTACGGCCGATTCGCCACACATTTCCGTCCTGGTCGGCACCGCGCATGCCCTCCAGTGTCCCAGGCGGCGCCATCGTCACGGCGGCGGCGGTGGACCCGAACCCGTACGTACGCGACGGCTCCCAGTCCGTGCTCCGCCGCAAGCGCTCGCTCATGCCCGCCCACCCCCGCGCCGCCCCGGCCACCACCCAGGCGTCGGGCTCGCCCGCGACGAACCGCCTGGCCTGCCGCAACCACGAGGCCGCCGTCTCCGGCCAGTCCACCACCGCCAGCACAGTCCCCTCCCACGCCTCCAGGAACGCCTCGACCGTGGTCCCCGCGTCACGCCCGTGCCCGACCACCACGGTCCGCGCCCCTTGAACCAGCTCGACCACGCGGGCCAGCTCGACGGGCTCCGGCCGGGCCGGGCCGACCGTGCCGGCCCGCCATTCCCGGTACGCCTCCGGCAGGCACACCGCGCACGGCCGGTACCCGGCGGTGACGGCCGTACCGGCGTCGGCGAAGAACACACGGTGCCGGACGTAGCCGCCACGGGCGATGGTCCGCAGCGCCGAGGGGCAGTCGAGCCGCCCGTACAGCCGGGCCCCGCGGTGGCCGCCCAGCGTGCCGGGCACGGGGCTCGGGTACGGCCGTCCGTCCGGGCCGATGAGCGTGTACCTCACTTGGCGTCGTGGAGGACGAGCCCCAGCGTGTGCCGCAGGCCGGAGCGTACGGTGCTCACCCCGTGCCGTACGGGCGAGGCCGACCACCCCCGCGTGGACCGCACCGGCCGGTCACGGGTGGTGAAGATCAGTCCGTGGCCCTGCGGCAACATGGTCACCGTGCCCCGCGACTGCGCCCGGGGCCGCTGCTCCACCAGCAGGAACTCGCCCCCGGTGTAGTCCTCGCCCGGCCGGTCCAGCCCGATCACGACCTGCAGCGGGAACACCAGGTCCCCGTACAGGTCGCGGTGGAGGGCGTTCCAGTCGTTCTCCCGGTACCGCAGCAGGATGGGCGTCGGCCGGGTCTGTCCGGCCTTGTGACACATGTCCAGCCAGTCGCCGAAGTCGTCCGGCCACGGCGCGGGCTGTCCCAGCCGGGCCGCCCAGTCGCGGGCGATCGGCAGCAGCCGAGGATAGAACGCCGCCCGCAGCCGCTCGACCAGCGGCGGAAGAGGGTGGTCGAAGTACCGGTACTGGCCGGAGCCGAATCGGTAGCGCTCCATGTCGATGGTGGAGCGGAAGAACGCCACCTCGTCGTACAGGCCGGAGATCTCCGCGCACTCCTCGGGCGTGATCACCTGGGGTGTGAGCGCGCAGCCGTACGCGTCGAGTTCGCCGGCCAGTTTCGCCCAGTCGGCCTTCATGACGTGCTCCAGAGCTGGGGCTGCAGCACGCCTTCGAGGGTGAGCAGGGCGCGCTTGCGTTCGAGGCCGCCCGCGTACCCGGTCAGCGCGCCGTTCGAGGCGACCACGCGGTGGCAGGGCAGGACGACGAGCAGCGGGTTCGCCCCGATGGTCGAGGCGACCGCGCGGATCCGGTCGGCGGGCGCCCTCATGCGTGCGGTCAGCGCGCCGTAGGACGTCGTGGCCCCGTACGGGAGCGCCGCCAGCTCCGCCCACACCCGCTCCTGGAACGCGCTGCCGCGCGTCAGGACGGGCAGGTCGAAGGAGGTGCGCTCGCCGGCGAAGTACTCGCCGAACTGCCGCTCCGCCTCGGCGAACGCCGACGGCTCCCGCCGCGACCCCTCCCGTACGACGGTCACGTCGAACGACACGCGGGTCAGCGCCGAGCCGTCGCCGGCGAGCAGGATCTCGCCCAGCGGACTGTCGATGATGGTGTGGATGTCCATACCTTCTACAACACCGCCGCGGCCTGGAAAGTCAGCGGTTTTCGGACGTCGCTGCGGGCAATTGGACGATCAGGCGGGGACGGCGTACGCTCACCGCAATTTCGGGCCCAGGAGTGGGCTGGGATGAGCTGGGAGTGAGCTAGGAGTGAGCATGGCGGAGTCGCGCGAGCACACCTTCACCGGCACCCGCGGACTCAACGTGGTCCGCGAATGGCCCCATGACCGGCCGCGATACCTGGCCGTCCTGGCACACGGCTACGGCGAGCACATCGGCCGCTACGATTACGTCGCCGACCGCCTCCACCGCCACGGCGCCGCCGTGTACGGCGTCGACCACATGGGGCACGGCAAGTCCGCGGGTGAGCGGGTGCTCATCGAGGACTTCGAGGACGTGGTGACCGACGTGCACGCCGTCGAGGAACGCGCCAGGGCCGACCACCCGGACGTACCGGTCGTGGTGATCGGCCACTCGATGGGCGGCATGATCGCGGCCCGCTACGCCCAGCGGTACGGCGCCGGCCTCGCCGCCCTCGTGCTGTCCGGGCCGGTGATCGGGCGGTGGGCGATCCTGCCGGAGCTGCTGGCATACCCGGAGCCGCCGGACATCCCCATCGACCCGGCCACCCTCTCCCGCGACCTCTCGGTCGGCACCGCGTACGCGGCCGACCCGCTGGTGTGGCACGGGCCGTTCAAGCGCACCACCTTGCAGGCGTTCGAGGCGGCGCTGACCACGATCGCCAAAGGCGGAATGTTCGGGCCACTGCCCACGCTGTGGGTGCACGGCGAGGACGACCAGCTCGTCCCGCTGCCCGACAGCCGCGCCGGCGTCGAGGCGGTCAGGGGCACGGACCTGACCGAACGCGTCTACGCCGGGGCCAGGCACGAGGTCTTCAACGAAACCAACAAGGACGAGGTCCTCGACGACGTGACAACCTTCACCGACCGCGCCCTCACCTGACGGGCAGCCAGACGTGGCCGGAGCCCTGGGTGCGGGTGAGCTCGATCTTCCAGCACCCGGGCTTGGGGAACGTGAACCCGGTTCCCCACTCCTCACCGGGCCGCCGCCAGCTCGATCCGCCGTGCTGTTCGGGACCCCAGAGCAGCTTGGCCGTGGTGCCGTCGGGAAGCGTGGCCTTGACCCGCAACGGCCCCGCACCGGTCATCCGCCACACGATCTTGACCTGTTCGCCCCTGGCCAGCGGCGGCTTGGCGATGAACAGCAACCCCCACAACTCCGCTCCCCGGGCCGTCCCCTGAACCTCGGGAAACCCCGCCCCCATGAGGATGGAACTGCCCTGACACCCCTTCCGCGTGACAACCGGACCAGGACTGGGCCCAGAGGTGGGCGCAGCCGCCGGATCAGCGGAGCCAGAGGCCACGGCGGCACCCGGGCTCGCGGATCCGGGCGTCGCCGGTCCCGTGGGGCCGGAACTCCGGGCCGCTCCTGACCGTGGCACCTGAGCCGCACACCCCACCCCGGCCGTCACCACGACCGCCACCACCAGCGACGCCCCCCAAGCCACCAACACCGACCGCCTCATCGAACCTCCAAGCCCCGAGTCCTGATCCACCCCCATTACTCGAGTTCAGGCCAGGAGGTTCCGGCTCAACGCCCCCCGAACACGGGCAGCGTGAGCGCCGACGGGTGCTCCGCGTCATGGAAGATCTCGAACCGCGTCGGCCGCGTCCGCACCGCGGACTCCACCGGCTCACCGGTCCCGTGGTTGCGCGCGTAACGCGGGAACGCCCCACCCGCCACCTGCACCCGCAGCCGATGCCCCCGCAGGAACCGGTATCCGGTCGGCTGCAGCTCGACCTCGGCCCGGACGATCCCCTCGCTCCCCGGGGGCAGCCGCAGGATGCCGTCGGTGACGTTGCGCGACACCCCGGCCGCGTCCACGTCGCACAGCCGGACGAAGACGTCGGCGTGCCCGGTGTCGGTCCGTACGTGCACGGTGGCCGAGACGGGCCCGATCAGGTCGAGATCGCGGGGGAGCGGCGCCCCTGTGTACACCAGCACGTCGGAACGGGCCTCGATGTCGCGGTTGTCGCGCTGCTTCGACTCGCGCATGTCCAGGAGCGGCCCGCCCCGCGACCGCGTCGGCCGCGCCGGGTCGTAGGCGAACCGGTCGGAACCGCCCTCGCCCGGCCCGTCCCAGCCGAGCCCGCGATGCTGTCGCAGGTAGAGCGGCGTGGGCGTGGACTGCTCCGGCGGCCACCGGTCGAAGTCGAGCCAGGTGCGGGCCTTCTGCAGGTACAGCCGCACCGGCGCGCGCTGGAGCCGGGCGGTGTCGCCGAGCAGGTGCGCCGACAGCCACGACACCTCGTCCGTGAGCAGCGCCCGCATCGCGCCCAGGTCGTGCCCCCACGGCCCGATCAGGATCCGGCTGCGCCGCCCGGCCTCGCGCAGCGCGGCGAAGTCGCGAAGCTGCGCGGGCAGGAGCAGGTCCCACCAGCCGGTGACCATGCTGGTCGGGGTGGTCATCTTGACGGCGGCGGCGCTGTTGTCGGCCTCGCTCCAGAAGGCGTCGCCCGCGCCGGAGTGAGCGGCGGCCTCCCGCAGGAACGGCACCTGCCTGCCGATCGCGGCCACGTCGGAGGTGCCGAGCGGTACGTGGGCCATGGCGCGGCGCACCGAGCGTTCCCTGCGCGGGTCGGGCAGCAGGCCGCCCCAGCGCGCCTCCTCCTGCGTCCCGATCAGCGCCGCCCAGGTCAGCATGTTGTGCAGGGCGAAGACACCACCCGGATAGAACGTCGTCCTGAACTCGCTGGCCGTGACCCCCAGGCACATGGCCTCCAGCGGCGGGTCGAGGTAGGGGCCGAGCGCCCACTGGGTGTACCCGACGTAGCTCGCCCCCGCCGTCGCCAGCCGCCCGTCGCACCAGCTCTGCTCGCGCAGCCAGGCGGCCGTGGCCAGGCCGTCGTCCTTCTCCTGGTGGAAGGCCGAGAACCGGCCGCCGGAGCCGAACGTGCCCCTGGCGTTCTGCACGACCACCTGCATGCCGCGCCTGGCCAGCACGCGTGCGGTGCCCTTGGCGTCGAGCTTGTGCTTGCCGTACGGGGTGCGCATGAGCACCACCGGCAACGGCCCGGCTCCGCGCGGACGATATCGGTCGGCGAGCAGCACGACGCCGTCGGGCATCGGCACGGCCAGGTCGCGCACGATCTCGATGTCGGGCGTCGTGGCCTCGGGCAGGTCGAAGAAACGGTCGAACAGTCTGCTGAGCATGCCCATGACAGATCCTTTCGCTCCGCCCCTCAGCGTACGGCCCGCCCCCGCGCGGGATCGGGGCCGATGACTTTCCGTCGTCCGCCGGGTCTGCAGTCGTGAGGAGGCGACATGAGCGAGCACGGACAGGCGTTGGCGGCAGGGGTGGCGCTGCTGGAGCGGGCGATCGACTACACACTGGGCAGCCTGCGGATGGTGACCCCCGCGGCCCTGTGCCGCCCCACCCCATGCGCGGGCTGGAACCTCCAGCGGCTGCTCGATCACCTGAACGACTCCCTCCACGCCCTGAACGACGCCGCCACCGGCCACATCCCCCCACCCCACACCCCCACAAGACCGGCAACCACCCCACCCCCCGGCACCTCCGAGAGCCGCCCGTCCACACCGCCGGGCATGTTCGAGGCCCGCACCCCCACCCCACCCGGCATCCCGTGGAGCCGCATCCCTTCACAGCCCGGAACCACATCGCAGGCCATCCCCACGCCGCCCGAAGCCACCGCCTCGGCCCCGACGCCTCCCGGAGCCGCCGAGGGCGTCGTCCCACCGCCTCGCGGAGCCGCCGGCCGGGTCTGGGGGCCCAACCCCGCGTTGCTCCTCAGGGACGGCGCCACCGAGGTGCTCGGCCGGTGGACCGCCATGCTCACCGACGACCTGATAGCCGTCGGCGATCGCCACCTGACCAGCCCCATGGTGGCCGCCGTGGGCGCGATCGAGGTGGCCGTGCACGGCTGGGACGTGGCCACGGCCTGCGGCGAGCACCGCCCGATCCCGTCACTCATGGCCGAGGAACTGCTGGACCTCGCCCTGGTGCTCATCACCCGGCACGACCGCCCGGCCAGGTTCGCCCGCCCGGTGGCCGTGCCCGAGCACGCTCCCGCGCAGGATCACCTGCTCGCCTACCTGGGCCGCCACCCCGACTGGTTCGTCTGTAACTAAAGGAGCCCGCTCACCCCGCATTTCCCGCCGGAACGCCGTACGATCATCCTGTACAACACGTCGGACCATTCAACGGGGAACCCGTCCGGCCAGGTCCGTGAATCGGCGCACCTGTTCGCGCGCGGCCAGGCCGACCAACGTGGTGGCGACGACCGTTCTTCGTGCGGCCGTCGCCATCACCACGCCACCTCGGCGCAGGTCCCTCAAACCGCGAGGAAGCCGGGCTACACACCCCTTCGCATGGCCCGTCGAGTCAAGGGGCAGGTGGGGTACGCGCCCTTTGTCTCTCCCCGCGCACCGTACTTCGGCGGGAGCGCACGCCTTTCCACCCTTCATCGCCCCGCCGTATTTCGGCCGTGCGCGCCCGTCGCAGAGCAGGTGGTGAGATGCCCGCCTGCCCTCTCCGAAGCAGGCAGGGCCGGTCGGTCAGGTGTCGGTGGCGAGGGTTTCCAGGACTTGTTCTCCGTATTTCGCCAGTTTGTTCTCGCCCACGCCGTTCACCTGCCCCAGCTCCGCCAGCGACGACGGCATCCGCGTGGCGATCTCGCGCAGCGTCGCGTCGTGGAAGATGACGTACGCCGGCACGCCCTGCTCCTTGGCCGTGGCCCCCCGCCACGCCCGCAGTCGTTCGAAGACCGGGGCCGCCTCGGCGGACAGTTCGGCCTGTGCGGCCTTGGCGGAGCCGGAGGAGGACGTCTTGGCCTTGGCGGGACGCAGCGTGTCGCGGCGCAGCAGCACCTCCCGCTGCCCGCGCAGCACCGTCGCGCTGTCGTCGGTCAGCACCAGCGCCCCGTAGTCGGACTCCACCGCCAGCAACCCCTGGGACAGCAGTTGCCGCACCACCCCGTGCCACTCGGCGTTGGCGAGCTCCTCGCCGATGCCGAACACCTTCAGCGTCTCGTGCCCGTGCTGCAGCACCTTGGCCGTCTTCTTGCCGAGCAGGATGTCCACCACCTGCCCGACCCCGAACTTCTGCCGCCGCTCCCGCGCCAGCCGCAGCACGGCGGACAGCACCTTCTGGGCGGGGATCGTGCCGTCCCACGACTCGGGCGGCGTCTGGCAGGTGTCGCAGTTGCCGCACGGCTGCGAGTCCTTCTGCCCGAAGTAGTCGAGCAGCATCGTCCGGCGGCAGCCGACGGTCTCGCACAGGGCGAGCATCGCGTCCAGGTGCAGCACCTGACGGCGGCGATGGGCGTCGTCGCCCTCCATCGCCATGCGCCGGTGCTGCACCACGTCCTGTAGGCCGTAGGCCATCCAGGCAGTGGCGGGCAGCCCGTCGCGCCCCGCGCGGCCGGTCTCCTGGTAGTAGCCCTCCAGCGACTTGGGCAGGTCGAGGTGGGCCACGAAGCGCACGTCGGGCTTGTCGATGCCCATGCCGAACGCGATGGTGGCCACCACGATCAGCCCGTCTTCCCGCAGGAAGCGGGACTGGTGCAGGGCACGCGTGCGGGCGTCGAGCCCCGCGTGGTAGGGCACCGCCGCGATCCCGTTGTCGGTCAGGAACTCCGCGATCTTGTCGACGGAGGAGCGCGACAGGCAGTAGACGATGCCGGAGTCGCCGTCGTGCTCGCTCCGCAGGAACTCCAGGAGCTGCCGCTTCGGCTCGTTCTTCGACGTGATGCGGTAGTGGATGTTGGGCCGGTCGAAGCTGGCCACGAAGTGCCGGGCCTGCTCGAGGCCGAGCCGGGAGGAGATCTCGGCGTGCGTGGCCGGGGTGGCGGTGGCCGTCAGCGCGATGCGCGGCACGTCGGGCCAGAGCTCGCGCAGCCGGGAGAGCTCCAGGTAGTCGGGGCGGAAGTCGTGCCCCCACTGCGCCACGCAGTGCGCCTCGTCGATGGCGAACACCGAGATGTCGCCCTTGGCCAGCAGCCGCAGCGTGGCGTCGACGCGGAGCCGCTCGGGGGCGAGGTAGAGCAGGTCGAGCTCGCCCGCCAGGAACTCCGACTCCACGAGCTGCCGCTCGTCGAAGTCCTGTGTCGAGTTGAGGAACCCCGCCCGCACCCCGAGCGCCCGCAACGCGTCGACCTGGTCCTGCATCAGCGCGATCAGAGGGGAGATGACCACCCCCACGCCGGGGCGCACCAGGGCGGGGATCTGGTAGCAGAGCGACTTGCCGCCGCCGGTGGGCATCAGGACGAGCGCGTCGCCCCCGCCCACCACGTGGTCGATGATCTCCTGCTGACCCTCCCGGAACGAGTCGTAGCCGAACACGCGGTGCAGAGCCTCGGTGGGGGTATCCATGCGGCTACCTTACGTGTTCGTGGGTTGACCGATCGTCAGTTCCGCCCATGGCGGAGCAGTACGCCTACGGTACTCAAACCGGGGCGTCCTCCGTGCGCCGATAGAAGATCAGCGAGAGCGCCCCGAGCACGCAGGCGGCCGCCACGGCCCCCATCACGGCCGGGTACCCGGCCAGTTGCGCGAGCCCCGCGGCCAGCAGCGGCGCGACGGCCTTGGCCACGGTGATGGGCAGCGCGAGGGCCCCGCTCAGTGAGGCGTAGGCGGCGGTGCCGTACCGGTCGGCCAGCAGCGCGGGGCGGGCGATCGTGGCCACCCCGAACCCCAGCCCGAACAGCACCACGGCCACGACCGCCCCCGCCACGCTCCGGCCGATCAGCGGCAGCAGCACCGCCGCCAGCCCCTGGAGCCCGAACATGGCCGCCGTGATCAGCGCCACCGGCCACCGCGTCTGCAGCCCGGTGGTGACCAGCCTCCCGGTCACCGAGAGCACGCCCAGCAGCCCCGCCACCGCCGCCGCGAAGACCGGCGCATGTCCCAGCACGATCAGGTACGTGACCAGCAGCACCCCCATGACCGCCACCGCGCCCGTCTGGGTCAGGAAGGCCGCCGCGAGCAGCCAGAAGGGCCGCTGCCGCAGCGCCGATCCCACGATCTCCCGCCGGTCCACGTGGGGCGGCGCCGCCCGGTCGCGTACGGCCAGCGCGTGGAGGGGCACGGCGGTCAGGGCGTATCCGGCGGCCAGGATGACCAGCGCCCGCCGCCAGTCGTAGAGCTCGACGAGGAGCCCGGTCAGGGGCAGGAAGATGCTGGAGGCGAACCCCGCCACCACCGTCACCGCCAGCAGCGCCCGTGCCCGCCGGGCCGCGTCGAACCAGGCCACGATGACCGCGAAGGCGGCCTCGTACAGCACCATGGCCGACGCCACGCCCAGCACCCCGCACACCAGGTAGAGCTGCGCCACCGATTGGACCTGCGACCAGGCCAGTACGGCGAGCGCGCCCAGCACCGATCCCGCGGTCATCAGCCCGCGCCCGCCGCGCCGGTCCAGCCAGCGGCCGATGAGCGGCGCGACCAGACCCGACACGAGCACGGAGAGCGTGATCGCCCCGGTGAGCTGCGCGACCCCGGCGTGCAGGTCGCGCGACATCGGCGGGATGAACACCGAGAACGCGTAGTAGAGCACGCCGTACCCGGCCGTCTGGGTGATGGCGAGTGCGCCGATCATGCGCGCGGGCGGCTTTGATCCGGCGGCGGCGATCACGTCCTCTTTCGTTCCCGTTCATCGCCCGGCAATACGGTGATACAGGTCACTCCGGCGGGGATAGCGTCGAGTCATGAGTGTTTCGTATGTGGTGACCGGCGGTGGGCGTGGCATCGGGAGGGCCGTGGTCGAACGGCTCCTCGGGGAGAAGGACACGGTCGTCGCCGTCGAACGCGATGCCGACGCCCTGTTCTGGGCCGGTCCGAGGGTGATCCCGCTGATCGGCGACGCCGCCGACGAGGAGGTCGCGGCCTGGGCCGCCGACCTGGCCCAGGAGGCGGGCACGCTGGCGGGCTGGGTCAACAACGCCGCCGTCTTCCGTGACGCCTCCGTCCATTCGTCCCCGATCGCCGAGGTCAGAGCGCTGATCGCGGCCAACCTGGACCTGGCGGTGGTGGGCTGCGCCACCGCCGTACGCCACTTTCTGGCGGCCGGCACCCCCGGCGCCATCGTCAACGTCACCTCGCACCAGGCCACCAGGGCGGTGCCGGGCAGCCTGCCGTACTCGACCGCGAAGGCCGCCGTCGAAGGGCTGACCAGGGCGCTGGCGGTCGAGTACGGCAGGCACGGCATCCGGGTCAACGCCGTGGCGCCGGGGTCGGTGGACACCGACCGGTATGAGGACCTGCTGAGCCCGCAGGCCAGGGCGGAGTTGGCCAGGCTGCACCCCCTGGGGCGCGTGGCCGTGCCCGCCGAGGTGGCCTCCGTGGTGGCGCACCTCCTGTCCGAGGACGCGGCGTTCGTCAACGGCGCCACGGTCCCGGTGGACGGCGGTCGTACCGTGCTCGGATTGGATCCCGAAGCCAGGGAATGAAAACCGTTGTCACTTGGTTGCAGAGGCCATGAAGAAGAACCTGCACCCCGCATACCGTCCGGTCGTCTTCCGTGACCCGAGCGTCGGCTTCGCCTTCCTCACCCGCTCGACCCTGACCAGCGCCAGGACCGTCGAGTGGGAGGACGGCAGGACCTACCCGGTCATCGACGTGGACGTGTCGTCCGCCAGCCACCCGTTCTACACGGGGCGTGGCCGCGTCCTCGACACCGCCGGCCGCGTCGAGCGCTTCAAGCAGCGTTACGGTGGGTCGCGTTCGGCGACCGGCCGCGAGTAACGGATGTGCGGCAAAGATGTGATCCATGTTCGGCTCGCCCCTGTCCGACCGGCTTGAGCGGTCCAGCCGGATCCGCGTCGCCGGCGCGGGCGGGGGCTCCGACGTGTACGCCGGATCACCCCTCGCCCTGACCCTGCGTACGCCAGTCTGGCCGAGCACCTGATGCGGCAGATCGGCTCTGTCATCGAGGCGCATCGCGACGGGGTGATCCCGGGCCCTCCCAGAGCGTTACCGCGCTAGAGGCTCATGGTGTCGGCCAGCGCGTCCATCTCGACGGTCAGCAGCGTGGCCGCCCGGTGCCCCATCCCGGTGAACTGGCCCTGGACCTGCAGGCTCAGGATCCCCTGCAGGCGGATCCACACCAACAGGCTGCCGGTCAGCGCCGTGGCCGGGTCGCCGCCGGGCGCGGACGTCCGCACCCAGTCGGCCACCGCCGGCGCCTCCTCGACCCAGCGCAGCATCTCCTCCCGCAGCGGCTCGGCCGCGGGGCCGCACCGGCCCTGGCCGAACACCGGCAGGAACGGTCCAAGCACCTCCCTGGCCCGCTCGACGCTCTCCGGCGGCGCGTGGTAGCCGGGCGACGGGGTGCCGGCCAGCAACTGGAAGAGGTGCGGGTTGGCCAGCGTCCAGTCGAAGAAGGCGCGGGCGAGGCCGTGCAGCCGCTCACGCGGCGTGCCTTCGGAGACCCCGGCGCGTACGGCCGCCGCCACGTCGGCGTAGCCGTCGAGGATGAGCTCGGTGAGTAGGTCGTCGCGGCCGTCGAAGTATTTGTAGATGGCCGGACCCGTCATCCCGAGCTGTTTGGCCACCGCGTTCAGGCTCAGGGCCGCGGCCCCGCCGTCGCCGATCTGGGCGAGCGCGGCCTGCTTGATCTCGCTTCTTACCTGCTCGCGGTAGCGCTGTCTCGGGGTGGACATCCTCTCATTATCCCGAGTCTCCACCGCGGCATCCCGCGTCCTGGGCCACGGTGTCACGGGGCGATGCCGGCCGCCTGGCATGCGGGGACGGCCCGTGGGTAAAAGGTGGGCACCGGCGTGAGAGCAATGGTGGTGGGATGAGTCTCTCTGGAAGGGAGCGCCGCATCCTCGCTGAGATCGAGCGGGCTCTCGAGCGAGAGGACCCGGAGCTGGCCAGGCGTGTCGCGGCGATCAACAGGATCGAGTGGGGCGACGACCCCTTCCCGCAGGCGTACGGTGACCGGCTGCGGATGTGGGCCCTGACCCACGTCTGGGCGATCTTCCTGGCCGGCGCCCTGGTGATCCTGCTACTGCTGGTCGCCGTGCTGACGACGTGAGCGGTGGTGCCGGTGGTGCCGGTGGTGCCGCAGCACCAGCAGGTCGACGGCGGCGACGACGGCCACCACGGCGGCGATCGCGGCCTCCCAGAGCCAGACCTCCGCACCCGTGCGCCGGGCGAGGACGGCGAAGAACACCGCCGCCACGACGCCGAGCACCAGCGCGATCATGGACAGGACCCGGCGAGCCCCCAGCGGGCTGCGCGCGGTCACCGGCTCGGTCCCCGCGCGGTTGCGCAGCCACATGATCGGCCTCCTCTCAGGCCAGGCACCTCAAGGCCGAGACGACGCGCGGGTCGATCCCGTGCGAGGCGGGCAGGCGGCCCACCGTGGCCTCGACGAACTCGGGGTACGACAGCGTGGCGGTGAGCCCGTCGACGGCGACGAAGACCTCGTCGGCCGTCTGCTCGACCTGCACCTTGGAGTCCTGCTCCGCCAGCACGAACCGGCCCACCGCCACCCGCCACAACGTCCGGGAGTCGATCTCGCCGTCGGACACGGGCGCGCCGACGTCGTCGGCGTGGGTGGCGTACTCGGAGTCGTAGTGGAAGGCCTGCCGGCCCACGGGGTAGGGCCCGGCCATCGTATCGAGCGACGCGCCGGGGCCGAGCTCCCGCATGCGCCGCCGGGTCTCGCCGTTCTTGACGCGCCACTCCTCGAGCACCTCTTCGACGGGCAGGTCCCGTCGTACGCGGACGCACCACTCGTTGAAGTCGTTGAACCCGGTGACGCCCTCGCCGGAGAGGCGGTTCATCAGCTCCTGCACGGTCCCGTCGAGGCAGGCGTGGTTGTAGAGCTCTTCACCGGCCAGATGCGCCAGCACGTCGCGCACCGACCAGCCGTCGCACCGGGAGGGCCGCCGCCATCCGGCCTCGTCGAGGCCCGAGAAGAACCGGTCGAGCCGGGCGGCCTCGGTGTCGAAGATGTCGAACGGGTTGAAGTCTTTGAGCAGGTCCTCGGCCATACGGGGACGCTACCCCCTAGGAGCCGGCTTTCACGGCCATGGAGCCGATGGCGGCCTTCACCCGGTTGTACTCACCGGTGCAGGAGGGCGCGCGCTCGGCGGGAACCCAGCCGCTCTCGGCGATGCGGCCGTACTTGGCGGGGTCGGCGCCGTACAGCAGGCAGGTGAACGCGGCGGACGCGTCGAGCCCTGACAGGTGGTCGATGCCGGTGTGCCCGGCGAGCAGGTGACGGGCCTCGGCGGCGGGCACCACGCGCTTGGGCGCGTCGGCCGTGAGCGTCAGCGCGGCGAACTGGTCGGCCTGCCCGTCGCTGTCCTGCATGCCGTTCAGCGTGGTCAGGGCGTGGCCGAGCTGGTGGTGGAAGAGCACGGCCAGCGCGCCGTCCATGCGGGCGGCGGCGGCGCGAGGGTCGGTCTCCTCGGTCTCCGCCAGGCCCTTCATCGTGCGGCGGACCTTGTCGACCAGCGAGTAGCAGATCGTGATCTCGCGCTCGTCATGGTTCCACGAGGTGGCCGGCTCGTCGCAGTCACGGGCGACGACCTTGACCGGCTGGGGCAGCCGGATGCCGGTCTTCAGCGCCCCGCTCTCCTTCAGCAGCCGCTTGGCCTGCTCGGCGCGGGGCGAGTCGGGACGTTCGTAGCGGACGGACAGCTCCGGCGCGGGCGCCGCCCCCAGTGTGCTCGTCATGCTCAGGACGAGGGCGATCACGGGGTGCGGCATACGAGGGTTCCTTCCGATCGGTCAGCGCAATCTCCATGCGGCGATTGCGTGATCGATAAACATCGGAAAGGTAAAGATCCTGGAAAATGCCGGAGGCCCGGCCCACAAGGGACCGGGCCTCAGCGAGGTGGATCAGCGACGCCAGCCGTAGCCGTAGACCCGCACGTAGTCCGTGCGGCTCGTGGCACCGGCGAGCTCGTCGTCACCGTTGTAGACGGCACGGAAGGTGCCGCTCTTGAAGGCGCGCGTCTTGGCGTAGAACTTGCCGCCCCACTTGGTCTTGGCGGAGGCGACCCACTTCCAGCCACTGGAGCCGTTCGCGCGGTAGTAGACGTTCACACGCTCGCCGCGGACGCCCTCCCAGCCCTCGTCGTCAACCTGGAGACGGCCGGAGAAGTAGATCGACTTGCCCTTGCGGACCTTGTAAGGGTCGGCGGTGAAGCGCGAAATGCGCGTCTCGGCCTTGCCCTTCTGCACGTCGACCGCGAAGAACGCGGAGTCCTTGGCGATTTCCTTGCCCGCGCTGTCGAAGGCGACGGCAGTGGCCTTCCACTTGCCGGCCGGGTCGTTCTCGTTGAAGCCGATGGCGAAGCGCCAGCCCTCGAGGTCCCGGATGTCCTTCGTGCGCAGGGTGTGGACGCCCTCTTCGGGCGCCACGCTGAGCTCGACCTTCTTGACGTCGGAGCTCGCGCCGATGTTGAAGTACGCGGTCGTCTCGGCGCCGGCCTTCACCACGACCGGGTTGGGCGTGATGTCGCGAATCCTGAGCTGCGTGTCAGTTCTGTCGGCCGAAGCGGCTCCCGCGCCCGACACGAGCATGGCCCCGCCCACGAGGGCGGAGATGATGCCTACTGCGATCTTTCTCATGAGGGTGCTGATTCCTCTCCCCGTATTGACTAAGAGCCGGCTCGGGGTTGCCGACTCCACTACTACTTTGAGCCATGGGGCGAGGGAAAAGTTCGCTAAAGTTACAGAAAATATTTGATCACGGCTTTAACCTGGGCTTACGCCGAAAAATCGGATATAGGGCTAGATGACCGACTACAGTCTGGCCCATGACGGACGTCTACACGCTCGGCGAGCCCCTGGGGGTCGTGTCCAGCGGCCGGGTCCGCCATGAGAGCGAGGCCAGGCTGGACGTCTGCGGGCCGGAGTTCACGCTGGCCATCGCCCTGGCCAGACTCGGGCACCGAACTGCGTACCTGGGCAAGGTGGGCGACGACGAGCTGGGCGCCAGGGCGCTCACCGTCCTGCGGGGCGAGGGCGTGGACGTCGAGGACATGCGCGTCGCGGAGAGCGTACGCACGGGGCTGGTGCTGAGGGAGTCGCGCGTCGCGCGCGAGCTCACCATGACGCACTACCGCACCCGCTCGGCGGGCTCGCTGCTCGCGCCGGGCAACGTCCCCATCGACCGGATCGCCGCCGCGAAGATGCTGCACGTCACCGGCATCACGGCCGGGCTCGGCAGGGACGCGCTGGAGGCCGTCCGGGCCGCGGTGAGCGCGGCCAAGAACGCCGAGGTGATGATCTCCTTCGCCGTCGAGTACGTCCCGGAGCTGTGGCCGTCGGTACGCGAGGCCGAGGAGGTCCTGAGCGAGCTGGCCTGCGACTCCCACCTGCTCTTCCTCCGCCAGGACGAGCTCGACCTGGTCAAGGCCGCCCTCACGCCCGAGCGGGAGGTCGTCGTGGACCGCGGCGTCAAGGGCGCCAGCGTGCGGGCCGACCGGATGCGGTACGACGTACAGGGGTGGCAGGTGCCCGTCGTGGACCCGGCGGGGGCGGGGGAGGCGTTCGCGGCCGGCTACATCAGCGCCGCCCTCGACGGCCTCATCCCCCAGGAACGCCTCCACCGCGGCGCGCTCCTGAGCGCCGCCGCGGTGACCAGCGTGAGCGACTGGCAGGGCCTGCCCACCAGAGCCGAGCTCTAGCCCCGCCCTCCTCGGCCCCGGCCCAGGGGACCTGTGCCGAAGAGGGCGGAGAGGCCGTCAGTTGACCGTCAGCGTGAACGTGGAGGTGGTGTTCCTGATGTTGGTGTGGTTGTTGGCGAACCGCAGGTTGTTGAACGTCGCCGACCCCACCGCCGGACCCTGACCGGGCTCGGGCAGCTCGTTCACCCAGATCCCGAACCCCGACTTCGCGTCGAAGGCGTCACCGCTCTTCTGCGCCCCGCTGATCGACACGTTGGTGAAGACGGTGTCCCTGACGGGGTTCAGCGGAGTCGTCGGGCTGGAGTAGCCGGTCTGGAACATGATCCCGCTGTACGTCGGGTCCACGATGTCCAGGTTGCTGACCCGGATGCCCTGGAACACCTTCGACGCCGAGAACACCCACAGGGCCGGGAACGTCTGCTGGCCCCAGAAGTGCCCGCCGGCCCGGACCAGCGAGATGTTGTCGAAGGTGGTGGGCGGGCCGGCGCCGAAGCCGTGCATCGGGATGCCGAAGTCCAGCGAGCTGATCGTGACGCCCGAGTACACCAGCGTGTCGGCCACGTAGATGTTCCTGAAGGTGTTGTCGTAGCCGCCGTACACGGCCAGGCCCGCGGCCCGCCACGTCAGCAGCGAGGTCAGGTTCTCGTAGACGTTGCCGAACTGCTCGCCCGAGTTGTTGTCGATGGCCGAGAACAGCGCGAAGCTGTCGTCGCCCGTGGAGCGGGTCTCGATGTTGGTGACGTGGTTGCCGGTGCTGCCGTTGGTCATGTTGAGGCCGTCGGCGAACACGTTCCTGATCCGCGAGTTCCTGATCGTCAGGTTGTCGGTGTTGGTGCCCCACAACAGGCAGATCTGGTGCTCGGCCCAGACGTTGTCGATCGTCAGGTTGGCCACGTTCGACAGGTCGAACACCTTGCCGGGGCCGTCGATGCGCTCGACGTAGTTGCCGAAGTAGGCGAAACCGGTGAACGTCGAGCCGTTGGCGGTGGCGTCCGCGCGGAAGCCGACGTCGGTGTTCTGCTGCCCCGCGGGGGCGTTGAACCTGGTGAACCAGGGGCCGGCGCCGACGATCCGGACGGCCTTGCCGTACACCTGGAACTTGCCGGTGGTCTGGTACTCGCCCGCGGGCAGGTAGACGCCGGTCAGGTTGGCGTCCTGGCGGGCCCGGTCCAGCGCGTTCTGCACGTCCTGGTGCGAGAATCCGGCCGGTACGGCGTACTTCGCCGGGTCCGGGTTCGCCGCCGGGGCGACCTGCTCGAAGTCGACGAAGTCGATCGCGTAGTTGAGGCCGTTGGCCGCGTCCTTCTGCAGCCTGATCCTGCTGCCCTGCGGCACGGTGGTGCCGAGCAGCAGGTTCGCCTCGTCGTAGATGTGCCGGGGCGGGCCCGAGCCGGGGGAGTTGTTCGGACGGTCTTCGGGGCCGTACAGCCAGGCGTAACGGGAGGTCAGGTTGACGGCCTTGAGGAAGGTGCCGTCGACGTAGACGTTCAGGGTGGAGTTGAGGCCGCCGCCGCCCGGCGCGTCCGGCATGGAGAAGCGGGTGACCAGGGTGTTCGTGGGCGCCCTGGTGGTGAACTCGACGTAGGCGCCGGTCTGGTTGAGCGTCACCGCGCGGCGTCCCGACGCCTCGCCGGCGATCGTGCCGATCTCCCTGCTCGGGCCGACGCGGGCCGCGCCGCCGCCGATCGTGGCGTCCTCGGCCTCGTAGGTGTCGTACGGCATGTTCGCGCCGCGCCCCACGAACAGCGGCAGCGTGCTGGTGTTGTTGGCGCGCTTGACCGGCAGCTCGTTGGCGTCGTCGGCGAGCACGGTCCTGATCGTGTACCTGCCGTTGGCCGCCGTCCACGTGCCCAGGCTCACCGGGCTCGTGGTGGCCCCGGGGGCGATCGCGCCGCTGGTGGAGCCGGTCAGCGTCCTGACGACGGCGCCGGCGTCGTTGAGGACGGTGAGCGTGATGCCGTGGGAGCCGCCGCTGGAGGCGACGGTGCCCTGGTTCCTGATCGCGACCGAGAACGTCACGGTGGTGCCCGCGGCCGGGTTGCCCGGCGTCCAGGCGACGGGGGAGGCGATCAGGTCGGCGGTGTCGACCGGCCGGACCGTCAGCGTGCCGGTGGCGGTGTTGTTGGCCTCGTTCTGCTCGACGACCCTGTTCTCCTCGTCCACCTTGGCCGAGAGCTGGTACGTCCCCGCGTCCCTGGCCCCGATGTCCGCCGACACGGTGGCGGAGGCTCCGGCGGCCAGCGCGCCCACGGCGGCGGTGCCGACCTTGGTGCTGCCCGCGTAGAAGGCCACCGAGGTGGCGGCGGAGCCCGCGGTGCCGGCGTTCCTGACCGTGGCCGACAGCGTCACCGCGTCCGTCTCGACGGGGGCCGAGGGCGAGGAGGTCAGGTTCGTGACGGTGAGGTCGGGGTTGGCGGCGGGGGTGCCGAAGATCTGGAATTCGGCGACCTGCCCGCCGGGGGCGCCGGAGTTGGCGGTGATCTGCAGTCGTACGTCGGCGGTCTTGGCGGTGACGGGGATGGTCACCGTGTTGCCGGTGGCGGGGTCGAAGGTGTGGGTGGCGGGTGAGACCAGGTTGGTGAAGCCGGTCGCGCTCTGTTCGCGGCCGAGGACCTGGATCGTCTGGGTGCGTCTGGCCCAGGCGGCGTCGGGGTTGAGTTTGA
>NZ_JBFAIM010000082.1:0-60624 GCF_040654715.1 Nonomuraea sp. NPDC050643
TATGAGGCCATCGTCAAGGGCGAGAACATCCCCGAGCCGGGCATCCCGGAGTCCTTCAAGGTCCTCATCAAGGAAATGCAGTCGCTGTGCCTGAACGTCGAGGTGCTCTCCAGCGACGGCATGTCCATCGAGATGCGGGACACCGACGAGGACGTCTTCCGCGCCGCGGAGGAGCTCGGTATCGACCTGTCCCGGCGTGAGCCGAGCAGCGTGGAAGAAGTCTGAGGGGGAGATCGCACAAAATGCTAGACGTCAACTTCTTCGACGAGCTCAGGATCGGTCTTGCGACCGCCGACGACATTCGTCAGTGGTCGCACGGCGAGGTCAAGAAGCCCGAGACCATCAACTACCGAACCCTCAAGCCGGAAAAGGACGGGCTCTTCTGCGAGAAGATCTTCGGCCCGACCCGCGACTGGGAGTGCTACTGCGGTAAGTACAAGCGCGTCCGCTTCAAGGGCATCATCTGTGAGCGCTGTGGCGTCGAGGTGACTCGCGCCAAGGTGCGTCGTGAGCGGATGGGCCACATCGAGCTGGCCGCCCCGGTCACGCACATCTGGTACTTCAAGGGCGTCCCGTCGCGCCTCGGCTACCTGCTCGACCTGGCCCCGAAGGACCTCGAGAAGGTCATCTACTTCGCGGCCTACATGATCACGCATGTCGACACCGAGATGCGTGAGCGTGACCTGCCCTCGCTCGAGGCGAAGATCTCCGTCGAGCGGCAGCACATCGAGCAGCGCCGTGACGCCGACGTCGAGGCCAGGCAGAAGAAGCTCGAGGCCGACCTGGGCGAGCTCGAGGCCGCCGGCGCCAAGGGCGACCAGCGCCGCAAGGTCCGTGAGGGCGCCGAGCGCGAGATGCGTCAGCTCCGCGACCGGGCCCAGCGTGAGCTGGACCGGCTCGACGAGGTCTGGAGCCGCTTCAAGAACCTCAAGGTCCAGGACCTCGAGGGCGACGAGCTGCTCTACCGCGAGATGCGCGACCGCTTCGGCCGCTACTTCAAGGGCGGCATGGGCGCGCAGGCGATCCAGGACCGCCTGATCAGCTTCGACCTCGACGCCGAGGCCGAGAACCTGCGCGAGACCATCCGCAGCGGCAAGGGCCAGAAGAAGGCCCGCGCCCTCAAGCGGCTCAAGGTCGTGTCGGCGTTCCTCAACACGACCAACTCGCCGCGCGGCATGGTGCTCGACTGCATCCCGGTCATCCCGCCGGACCTGCGCCCGATGGTGCAGCTCGACGGTGGCCGGTTCGCGACCTCCGACCTCAACGACCTCTACCGCCGGGTCATCAACCGGAACAACCGCCTCAAGCGTCTGCTCGACCTCGGCGCGCCCGAGATCATCGTGAACAACGAGAAGCGGATGCTCCAGGAGGCCGTCGACGCGCTGTTCGACAACGGCCGCCGCGGTCGCCCGGTCACCGGTCCCGGCAACCGGCCGCTGAAGTCCCTCAGCGACATGCTGAAGGGCAAGCAGGGTCGTTTCCGCCAGAACCTGCTGGGCAAGCGAGTCGACTACTCCGGCCGTTCGGTCATCGTCGTCGGCCCGCAGCTCAAGCTGCACCAGTGCGGTCTGCCCAAGCAGATGGCGCTGGAGCTGTTCAAGCCGTTCGTGATGAAGAGGCTCGTGGATCTCAACCACGCCCAGAACATCAAGTCGGCCAAGCGGATGGTCGAGCGCGCCCGCCCCGTGGTGTGGGACGTGCTCGAAGAGGTCATCACCGAGCACCCGGTGCTGCTCAACCGCGCACCGACGCTCCACCGTCTGGGCATCCAGGCGTTCGAGCCGCAGCTCGTCGAGGGCAAGGCCATCCAGATCCACCCGCTCGTCTGCACCGCGTTCAACGCGGACTTCGACGGCGACCAGATGGCCGTGCACCTGCCGCTGTCGGCTGAGGCCCAGGCCGAGGCACGCATCCTGATGCTCTCGACCAACAACATCCTCAAGCCGGCCGACGGCAAGCCCGTGACGATGCCCACCCAGGACATGGTCATCGGCCTCTACTGGCTGACCACCCAGAAGGACGGGGCACTGGGCGAGGGCCGCGTGTTCGGCTCGATCGCCGAGGCGCAGATGGCCTTCGACCGCCGCGAGCTGGAGATCCAGGCGAAGATCCAGATCCGGCTGAAGGACGTCCTGCCTCCGCGCGAGTGGGTCGCTCCCGAGGGCTGGGAGCAGGGCGACCCGATCCGCCTGGAGACGACGTTCGGGCGGTGCCTGTTCAACCAGACGCTGCCCGCGAGCTACCCGTTCGTCGACTTCCAGGTCGGCAAGAAGCAGCTGTCCACGATCGTGAACGAGCTGGCGGAGACCTACCCCAAGATCGAGGTCGCCAACTCGCTCGACGCGCTCAAGGACGCCGGCTTCCGCTGGGCGACCCGCTCCGGTGTCACGATCTCGATCGAGGACGTCGTCGCGCCGCCCAACAAGACCGACATCATGGAGAACTACGAGCGCCGGGCCGACAAGGTTCAGCGCGAGTACGAGCGCGGTCTGATCACCGACGAGGAGCGCCGTCAGGAGCTCATCGAGATCTGGACGCACGCGACGGCCGACGTCGAGACCGACATGGTCAACGCCTTCCCGGCGACCAACCCGGTCTGGATGATGGTCAACTCCGGTGCCCGTGGTAACAAGATGCAGGTCCGGCAGATCGCCGGCATCCGTGGTCTGGTGTCCAACACCAAGGGTGAGACGATCCCGCGGCCGATCAAGGCCTCGTTCCGCGAGGGCCTGTCGGTGCTGGAATACTTCATCTCCACCCACGGTCAGCGGAAGGGTCTCGCCGACACCGCCCTGCGTACCGCCGACTCGGGTTACCTGACCCGTCGTCTGGTGGACGTCGCCCAGGACGTCATCGTGCGTGAGATCGACTGCGGCACCGACCGCGCGGTCCCGCTGCACGTCGGCGACCGGGAGGCGTCCGGCGGCCTGGTCAAGGCGGAGAACGCCGAGTCCAACGTGCACGGCCGCATCCTGGCCGAGGACGTCGAGGTCGACGGCAAGGTCATCGTGCCGGCGGGTGTCGACATCAACGACAACCACGTCACGGCGCTGGTCGAGGCCGGCATCGAGACCGTGCGCACCCGCAGCGCGCTGGTCTGCGAGGCGAAGATCGGTGTCTGCGCGACCTGCTACGGCCGTTCGCTGGCCACCGGCAAGCTCGTGGACGTCGGCGAGGCGGTCGGCATCATCGCCGCCCAGTCGATCGGTGAGCCCGGCACGCAGCTGACGATGCGGACGTTCCACACCGGTGGTGTGGCCGGCGCCGACATCACCCACGGTCTGCCCCGTGTCACGGAGCTGTTCGAGGCGCGCATCCCCAAGGGTGTCGCCCCGATCTCCGAGGCCGAGGGCCGGGTCCGGATCGACGAGACCGACAAGACCAGGAAGATCGTGATCACCCCCGACGACGGGTCGGAGGAGATCGCCTACCCGGTCTCGATGCGCTCCCGCCTGCTCGTGCAGGAGGGCCAGCGCGTCACGGTCGGCCAGCAGCTCGTGGCCGGTGCGGTCAACCCCAACGAGGTGCTGCGCATCCTCGGCCCGCGGGCCGTGCAGCTGCACCTGGTGGCGGAGGTCCAGCAGGTCTACCGCTCGCAGGGTGTGTCGATCCACGACAAGCACATCGAGATCATCGTCCGCCAGATGCTCAAGCGCGTGAACGTGCTCGAGTCCGGCGACACCGACCTGCTGCCCGGCGAGCTCGTGGAGCGTCCGCGCTTCGAGCTGATGAACCGCGAGACGGTGGCCGAGGGCGGTTCGCCCGCCGCCGGTCGTCCGGTCCTCATGGGCATCACGAAGGCGTCGCTGGCCACCGAGTCGTGGCTGTCGGCGGCCTCCTTCCAGGAGACGACCAGGGTCCTGACGGACGCGGCGATCCACGCCAAGTCCGACTCGCTCCTGGGCCTGAAGGAGAACGTCATCATCGGTAAGCTCATCCCGGCCGGTACGGGCATGCCCCAATACCGCAACATCCGGGTGGAGCCCACCGAGGAGGCCAAGGCGGCCATGTACACCGTCGGTGGTTACGACGGCTCGGCTGCCGACTACACCTTCGGCACGGGCAGCGGCGAGGCCGTCCCGCTGGAGGAGTACGACTTCGGCCAGTACAACCGGTGATTTCTTAGTTGCCGTCAGGTGACGCGCCCGGGTCTCTCGTACGAGGGGCCCGGGCGCGCTGCTTTTGTCCGTTACGCGGCGCCGTGGCCGCCCCAGACGCCGTACATGCCGGGGGCCTTCCAGGGAGACGGATCTGAGCCCGTCAGCGGCTGGCCGCCGCTACGGCGCTCTGTGGGCCGTCTCCGTGGTGTTACCAGACTTGGGGACGGAACACCCCAGGGGCCTATATCATTGGGCCGGAGCTGTAGATGGGCTGGATGAAATAGGCCCCGGCGATCCGGAGTGGCAAGGCTTGTCCGCATTGCCGCGCCGTTTTGACGTGTCGCATGGGCCTGGGTAGTCTTGAGCATCGTGCCCGTCTTCTTGCGGGCTCTCGGCCGTGCGCCTATTGCGGGCGCAGGACGGCCTCCTGGCTCGTGGTCCTCGCGGATGTGTCTGTGCGAATAGCGCGACACGCCCGAGCGCGGGGGCGCCGAGACAAGATAAACCAGCAGGTCATGACACCGGCAGAACCTGCGAAAAGCAAGATCTCATTTCGTAAACCGGCCAAGCACGAACGGAGTGGCAGTGCCCACTATTCAGCAGTTGGTCCGCAAGGGCCGGCAGGACAAGGTCTCCAAGACCAAGACTCCTGCCCTCAAGGGGAGTCCGCAGCGGCGCGGTGTGTGCCAGCGCGTTTACACCACGACTCCGAAGAAGCCCAACTCGGCACTGCGCAAGGTGGCCCGCGTTCGGCTCACGAACGGCATCGAGGTCACGGCCTACATCCCCGGTGTGGGTCACAACCTGCAGGAGCACTCCATCGTGCTCGTGCGTGGCGGTCGTGTGAAGGACCTGCCTGGTGTTCGCTACAAGATCATCCGTGGTTCGCTCGACACCCAGGGTGTCCGCAACCGCAAGCAGGCCCGTAGCCGCTACGGCGCGAAGAAGGAGAAGAGCTAACAATGCCTCGTAAGGGTTCTCCTGGCCGTCGTCAGCTCATGTCTGACCCGGTTTACAGCTCGCCGCTGGTGACCGCCCTTATCAACAAGGTGCTCCTGGACGGCAAGCGCTCCATCGCGCAGTCGATCGTCTACGGCGCCCTCGAGGGCTGCAGGGACAAGACGGGCAACGACCCGGTCGTCACCCTGAAGCGCGCGCTTGACAACGTCAAGCCCACCCTCGAGGTCCGCAGCCGCCGCGTCGGTGGCGCGACCTACCAGGTGCCGGTCGAGGTGCGCGCCGCGCGCAGCACCACCCTGGCCCTGCGCTGGCTGGTGCAGTACTCCCGCGCCCGCCGCGAGAAGACCATGACCGAGCGCCTCATGAACGAGCTCCTCGACGCCAGCAACGGCCTCGGGGCGAGTGTCAAGAAGCGCGAGGACACCCACAAGATGGCCGAGTCCAACAAGGCCTTCGCCCACTACCGCTGGTAACAGCGGGTTCGACGAGACGACGAGGACGCGAGAGAAGTGGCCACCACGACCGCTCTTGACCTGGCCAAGGTCCGAAACATCGGGATCATGGCCCATATCGACGCGGGCAAGACCACCACGACCGAACGCATCCTGTTCTACACCGGTATCAACTACAAGATCGGTGAAGTCCACGAGGGCGCTGCCACGATGGACTGGATGGAGCAGGAGCAGGAGCGCGGCATCACGATCACGTCGGCCGCGACCACCTGTGAGTGGACCGGTCACACGATCAACATCATCGACACTCCGGGCCACGTCGACTTCACCATCGAGGTGGAGCGTTCGCTCCGCGTCCTCGACGGTGCCGTCGCCGTGTTCGACGGCGTCGCCGGTGTCGAGCCGCAGTCGGAGACGGTGTGGCGGCAGGCTGACCGGTACGAGGTTCCCCGGATCTGCTTCGTCAACAAGATGGACCGGGTCGGCGCGGAGTTCCACCGCTGCGTCGACATGATGATCAGCCGCCTGGGCGCCACCCCGGCTGTCATCCAGCTTCCGTGGGGCGTTGAGGCCGACTTCAAGGGCGTCATCGACCTCATCAAGATGAAGGGTCTCATTTGGAGCGCCGAGGCGGCCAAGGGCGAGATGTACGACGTCGTCGACATCCCGTCCGACCACGCCGAGGTCGCTCGCGAGTGGCGTGACCGCCTCATCGAGACGGTCGCCGAGAACGACGACGAGCTGATGGAGCTCTTCCTCGAGGGCCAGGAGCCCAGCGAGGAGCAGCTGGTCGCGGCCATTCGCCGCGCCACGCTGGCCAGCGCCATCAACCCGGTGCTCTGCGGCACCGCGTTCAAGAACAAGGGTGTGCAGCCCCTGCTCGACGCGATCGTCGCCTACCTCCCCGCCCCGACCGACATCCCGGCCTTCAAGGGCCACGCGGTCGGCAACGAGGAGAAGGTGATCGAGCGTCACGCGGACCCGACCGAGCCGTTCTCCGCGCTGGCATTCAAGATCGCCAGCGACCCGCACCTGGGCAAGCTGACCTACATCCGCATCTACTCGGGCACGCTCGAGACCGGATCCCAGGTCGTGAACTCGGTGAAGGGGAAGAAGGAGCGGATCGGCAAGATCTACCAGATGCACGCCAACAAGCGCGAAGAGCGCCCCACGGCGATCGCTGGTCAGATCGTGGCGGTCATGGGCCTGAAGGACACCACCACCGGTGACACCCTCTCGGACCCGTCGAACCAGGTCGTGCTCGAGTCGATGACGTTCCCGGCTCCGGTCATCAACGTCGCGATCGAGCCCAAGACCAAGGGCGACCAGGAGAAGCTGTCGATCGCGATCCAGCGACTGGCCGAGGAGGACCCGTCCTTCCAGGTCCGCCGTGACGAGGAGACCGGTCAGACGGTCATCTGGGGCATGGGCGAGCTTCACCTCGAGATCCTCGTCGACCGTATGCGTCGCGAGTTCAAGGTCGAGGCGAACGTCGGCCGGCCTCAGGTCGCCTACCGCGAGACCATCCGCCGCAAGGTGGAGAAGGTCGACTACACCCACAAGAAGCAGACCGGTGGTTCCGGTCAGTTCGCGCGGGTGATCATCAACCTCGAACCGCTGGGCGAAGGCAACGACGGCTACGAGTTCGAGAACAAGGTCACGGGTGGCCGCGTCCCGAGGGAGTACATCCCCTCGGTCGACGCCGGCGCCCAGGAGGCCGCCGAGTTCGGTGTGCTGGCCGGTTACCCGATGGTGGGCGTGAAGGTTACGCTGACCGACGGTGCCGCCCACGACGTGGACTCCTCGGAGATGGCGTTCAAGATCGCCGGGTCGATGGCCTTCAAGGAGGCCGCTCGCAAGGCAGACGCGGTGCTTCTCGAGCCGACGATGTCGGTCGAGGTCACCACGCCCGAGGACTACATGGGTGATGTCATCGGCGACCTCAACGGCCGCCGCGGGCAGATCCAGTCGATGGACGAGCGCGCAGGCGCCCGCGTCATCACGGCGCTCGTGCCGCTGAATGAGATGTTCGGCTACGTGGGCGACCTTCGTAGCAAGACGCAGGGGCGCGCGAGCTACAGCATGCAGTTCGACTCCTACTCGGAGGTGCCTCCGGGCATCGCCAAGGAGATCGTCGCGAAGGCCCGGGGCGAATAGTCCTGGTCCGGTCGCCGAGACCGGTTCAGGACTTCAGTCCTGGTCCCTGGTGGGGTGGTGCGAAGCCGCCCCACCGCCAAGGGGTTCGGGAGTTCCCGGGCCCGAGTGTGTAGACGAAAGTCAGTCAGATTCTCAAGGAGAGAACCAGTGGGCAAGGCCAAGTTCGAGCGGACTAAGCCGCACATGAACATCGGCACCATTGGACACATCGACCACGGCAAGACCACGCTGACCGCGGCGATCACCAAGGTGCTTCACGACCGTTTCCCCGAGCTCAACAAGGCGACTCCGTTCGACAAGATCGACAAGGCGCCCGAGGAGAAGGCTCGCGGCATCACGATCTCCATCGCGCACGTCGAGTACCAGACGGAGAAGCGTCACTACGCTCACGTTGACTGCCCTGGTCACGCCGACTACGTGAAGAACATGATCACCGGTGCCGCTCAGATGGACGGCGCCATCCTGGTGGTCGCCGCCACCGACGGCCCGATGCCGCAGACCAAGGAGCACGTCCTCCTGGCCCGCCAGGTCGGCGTCCCCTACATCGTCGTGGCCCTCAACAAGTCCGACATGGTGGACGACGAGGAGATCCTGGAGCTCGTCGAGCTCGAGGTCCGTGAGCTCCTGTCGGCTCAGGAGTTCCCCGGCGACGACCTGCCCGTCATCCGCGTCTCCGCGCTCAAGGCTCTTGAGGGCGACGAGAAGTGGGCCGACAGCATCATCGAGCTGATGGACGCCGTCGACGAGAACGTCCCCGAGCCCCCGCGTGAGACGGAGAAGCCGTTCCTCATGCCGGTCGAGGACGTCTTCTCGATCACCGGTCGCGGCACGGTCGTCACCGGCCGTATCGAGCGCGGTATCGTGAAGGTCAACGAGCAGGTTGACATCATCGGTATCAAGGAATCGAAGACGACCACCACCGTCACCAGCATCGAGATGTTCAACAAGATGCTCGACGAGGGCCAGGCCGGCGACAACGCCGCCCTGCTGCTGCGTGGTATCAAGCGTGACGACGTCGAGCGCGGCCAGTGCATCATCAAGCCGGGCACGACGACCCCGCACACCGAGTTCACCGGCCAGGTCTACATCCTGTCCAAGGACGAGGGCGGTCGCCACACGCCGTTCTTCAACAACTACCGCCCGCAGTTCTACTTCCGTACGACGGACGTGACCGGTGTGGTGAACCTCCCCGAGGGCACCGAGATGGTCATGCCGGGCGACAACACCGAAATGCGCGTTGAGCTGATCCAGCCCATCGCCATGGAGGAAGGCCTCAAGTTCGCGATCCGTGAGGGTGGCCGCACCGTCGGCGCCGGCCGGGTCGTGAAGATCATCAAGTAGCTAGACCGTCGGGGCGGCGGTCGGCCCCGGACCAGGGACCGACCGCCGCACTGATTGACAGGCCCCGCGCCTAGCGCCGTGATCCAGCAGTCGCTTCGGCCCGGAAGTGACCGAAGTCACTGCCGGATCACGGAAGAAAAGGCAGATCACATGCGTCTGCCTCGTGGGGTCACGCAGGCTTCGACCTGCACGTACAGCGGCAACAGGCCGCACGATACTTTTTCAGACGACAGCGAAGGACACCGAGGCCATTATGGCGGGACAGAAGATCCGCATCCGGCTTAAGGCCTATGACCACGAGGTCATCGATAGCTCGGCCAAGAAGATCGTCGAGACGGTGACGCGGACTGGCGCGAAGGTCGCGGGCCCGGTGCCGCTGCCGACCGAGAAGAACGTGTACTGCGTCATCCGCTCGCCGCACAAGTACAAGGACAGCCGCGAGCACTTCGAGATGCGCACGCACAAGCGGCTGATTGACATCATCGACCCGACCCCCAAGACGGTTGACTCGCTCATGCGGCTCGACCTCCCCGCGGGTGTCGACATTTCGATCAAGCTCTGAGGGAACGCACTGACATGGCTAAGACGATCAAGGGCGTCCTGGGCAAGAAGCTCGGCATGACCCAGGTCTTCGACGCGGACAACCGGATGGTTCCGGTCACCGTGGTGGAGGCCGGTCCGTGCGTGGTGACCCGGGTCCGCACCGCAGAGAAGGACGGCTACTCCGCCATCCAGCTCGGCTTCGGGCAGGTCGACCCCCGGAAGGTCAACAAGCCGCTCGGCGACTACCTGCGTAAGCACGACATCACCCCGCGACGTTACTTCGCGGAGATCCGCACCGATGACGCGGGCGACTACACCCTGGGCCAGGAACTGCTGGCCGACACCTTCGAGACCGGCCAGTTCGTCGATGTGACGGGCAAGAGCAAGGGCAAGGGCTTCGCCGGTGTCATGAAGCGTCACGGCTTCAAGGGTCTGAGCGCCTCGCACGGTACGCAGCGCAAGCACCGCTCGCCGGGTTCCATCGGTGGCTGCGCCACTCCGGGCCGCGTATTCAAGGGTCTGCGCATGGCTGGCCGGATGGGTAACGTCCGCACCACCGTGCAGAGCCTGAAGGTTCACTCCGTTGACATCGAGAACGGTCTCATCCTGATCAAGGGTGCGATCCCCGGCGCCAACGGCAGCCTGGTCCTCGTCCGTACCGCTGCCAAGAAGGGGGCTGCCAAGTGAGCACCACTATTGACGTCCTCGACGCCAGCGGCGCGAAGACCGGCACCGTCGACCTGCCCGAGGACATCTTCGGCGCGAAGGTCAACGTCCCACTGATCCACCAGGTGGTCGTGGCCCAGCTCGCCGCTCGCCGGCAGGGCACCCACAAGGCCAAGACCCGTGGTGAGGTCTCCGGCGGCGGCAAGAAGCCGTACCGCCAGAAGGGCACCGGCCGCGCCCGTCAGGGCTCGACCCGCGCTCCGCAGTTCGCCGGCGGCGGCGTCGTGCACGGCCCCGTGCCGCGCGACTACTCGCAGCGGACGCCCAAGAAGATGAAGGCCGCCGCGCTGCGTGGGGCCCTCTCCGACAGGGCCGGCGGCGGTCGCGTCCACGTGGTCAGCTCGCTGCTTGCGGGCGAGACCCCCAAGACGAAGGCCGCCCTGGAGGCGCTCCGTAAGATCACCCAGGCTCCGCGCGTTCTCGTCGTCGTCGACGAGAACGACGAGCTGACCTGGATGAGCCTGCGCAACGCCCCCGAGGTCCACCTGCTGGACGCCGGGCAGCTCAACACCTACGACGTGCTCGTGCACGACGACGTGGTCTTCACGCAGGAGGCGTACGACCAGGTCATCGCTCGCCTGAGCAACAGCGGGAAGGAAGAGGCCTGATGGAGAAGATCGCCGACCCGCGCGACATCATCATCAAGCCGGTCGTCTCTGAGAAGAGCTACGGCCTGATCGATGAGAACAACAAGTACACGTTCCTGGTGCGCAAGACCGCGAACAAGACCCAGGTCAAGATCGCCGTTGAGCAGATCTTCGGGGTCAAGGTCACCAGCGTGAACACCATCAACCGGCAGGGCAAGCGCAAGCGCACCCGCACCGGTTTCGGCAAGCGTCCCGACACCAAGCGCGCGATTGTGAGCCTGGTGGAGGGCGATCGGATCGACATCTTCGGTCAGATCGGCTGACAGCCATAGAAGGTAGCGGGCCGCGAGGCTCGCGGGGCTGAGACCGTCGCGCTTACGCGCGGCGGGCTCACCCATGTAACCGACGAAGGATGAACGAAAAAGATGGGCATCCGTAAGTACAAGCCGACGACTCCAGGTCGCCGCGGATCGAGTGTCTCGGACTTCTCCGAGATCACCCGCAGCACCCCTGAGAAGTCGTTGCTTGCGCCCCTTCACAGCAAGGGCGGCCGCAACGTACACGGCCGGGTCACCGCGCGCCACCAAGGCGGCGGTCACAAGCGCGCCTACCGGATCATTGACTTCCGGAGGCATGACAAGGACGGCATTCCGGCCAAGGTCGCTCACATCGAGTACGACCCCAACCGCACCGCCAACATCGCTCTGCTCCACTACGCCGACGGCGAGAAGCGCTACATCATCGCGCCGACGGGCCTCAAGCAGGGCGACCGCATCGAGAACGGCCCCGCGGCCGACATCAAGCCGGGCAACTGCCTGCCGCTGCGCAACATCCCGACGGGTACCTTCATCCACGCGGTGGAGCTCCGTCCGGGCGGCGGCGCCAAGCTCGGCCGCTCGGCGGGCGCCCAGATCCAGCTCCTCGCCAAGGAGGGCACCTACGCCACGCTGCGTATGCCGTCCGGCGAGATGCGCATGGTGGACGTTCGCTGCCGCGCCTCGGTGGGCCAGGTCGGCAATGCCGAGCAGGCCAACATCAACTGGGGCAAGGCCGGCCGTATGCGGTGGAAGGGCAAGCGCCCGACCGTCCGCGGTGTCGCGATGAACCCCGTCGACCACCCGCACGGTGGTGGTGAGGGTAAGACCTCCGGCGGTCGTCACCCGGTGAACCCCAAGGGCAAGCCCGAGGGCCGTACCCGTCAGGCGAACAAGGCCAGCGACAGGCTGATCATCCGCCGTCGGTCCAAGAGGAAGAAGCGGTAGGAGCAGCCGAAATGCCACGTAGCCTTAAGAAGGGTCCCTTCGTGGACGAGCACCTTCAGAAGAAGGTCGACGTCCAGAACGAGAAGGGCACCAAAACCGTCATCAAGACGTGGTCGCGGCGCTCCATGATCGTTCCCGACATGCTCGGGCACACGATCGCCGTGCACGACGGCCGCAAGCACGTCCCGGTGTTCGTCACCGAGTCGATGATCGGCCACAAGCTCGGAGAGTTCGCCCCCACGCGGACGTTCCGCAGTCACGTCAAGGACGACCGGCGCAGCCGGCGATAGACGCCTTCAGAAGCATTTAGAGGAGTAAGCGATGGAAGCCAGGGCTCAGGCGCGGTTCGTCCGCGTCACGCCCCTCAAGGCCCGCCGCGTGGTGGACCTTATTCGCGGGCTGCCCGCTTCGGAGGCGCAGGCCGTGCTGCAGTTCGCTCCCCAGTCGGCGAGCGAGCCGATCTACAAGGTGCTCAGCAGCGCCATGGCGAATGCCGAGCACAACTTCGATCTCGACCCCAGCACGCTCGTCGTGAGCCGCGCGTGGGTCGACGAGGGCCCGACGCTGAAGCGGTTCCGTCCGCGTGCACAGGGTCGCGCCTATCGGATCAACAAGCGGACGAGCCACATCACCGTGATCGTGGAGTCCCGCGAGCCGAAGGGAAGGACCCGATAGTGGGCCAGAAGGTTAACCCGCACGGGTTCCGCCTCGGCATCACGACCGACTTCAAGAGCCGGTGGTACGCCGACAAGCTGTACAAGTCCTACGTCGCCGAGGACGTGGCGATCCGCCGCATGCTGCAGAAGGGCATGGAGCGGGCCGGCATCTCCAAGGTCGAGATCGAGCGCACGACGGACCGCGTGCAGGTGGACATCCACACCGCGCGTCCCGGCATCGTGATCGGCCGTCGCGGCGCCGAGGCGGACCGCATCCGTGGCGACCTCGAGAAGCTGACCAAGAAGCAGGTCCAGCTCAACATCCTCGAGGTCAAGAACCCGGAGATCGACGCTCAGCTCGTCGCTCAGGGTGTCGCCGAGCAGCTGTCCAGCCGTGTCTCGTTCCGCCGTGCCATGCGCAAGGCGATGCAGTCCGCCATGAAGTCCGGCGCCAAGGGCATCCGTGTCCAGTGCTCCGGTCGTCTCGGCGGCGCTGAGATGTCCCGGTCGGAGTTCTACCGCGAGGGCCGCGTGCCGCTGCACACCCTCCGCGCGGACATCGACTACGGCTTCTACGAGGCCCGCACCACCTTCGGCCGCATCGGCGTGAAGGTCTGGATCTACAAGGGTGAGGCCCCCACCAGCCGCGCCGAGCGCGAGGCGGCTGCCGCCGGTGCTCGCGCCGGCCAGCGTCGTGACCGCGACGACCGTCGCGGTGGCGGCGGCGGTGGCGACCGTCCCCGTCGTGGTGGTGGCGACCGTCCCCGTCGTGGTGGCGGCCGTGGCGACCGCGCCCCCCGCACTGAGGCGGCCTCGCAGGCCGCCCCCGAGACCGGCCCGGCTGCGCAGCCGGGTGCTGAAGGGAGCTGACCATGCTGATCCCGCGCAGGGTCAAGCACCGCAAGCAGCACCGGCCTGACCGCAGCGGAGCCGCCAAGGGCGGCACCAGGGTCGTGTTCGGCGAGTTCGGCATTCAGGCGATGGAGCACTCCTATGTGACCAACCGCCAGATCGAGTCGGCTCGTATCGCCATGACCCGTCACATCCGCCGTGGCGGCAAGGTGTGGATCAACATCTACCCCGACCGTCCGCTCACCAAGAAGCCGGCCGAGACCCGCATGGGTTCCGGTAAGGGTTCGCCGGAGTGGTGGATCGCCAACGTCAAGCCCGGACGCGTGATGTTCGAGCTGTCCGGCGTGGCGGAGTCGGTCGCGCGTGAGGCGCTCACCAGGGCGATCCACAAGCTGCCGATGAAGTGCAAGATCGTTAAGCGTGAAGTGGGTGAGGCGTGATGGCTAAGGGCCTGACCGCCGGCGAGCTGCGAGTGGAAGACCAGGACACCCTGGTCCAGAAGCTCAAGGAAGCCAAGGAGGAGCTGTTCAACCTCCGCTTCCAGGCGGCGACCGGTCAGTTGGAGAGCCACGGGCGGCTGCGTGCCGTCCGCCGCGAGATCGCCCGTATCTACACCGTGATGCGCGAGCGCGAGCTGGGCATCGTCACGGTCGAGAAGGAGACGAGCGATGGCTGAGACCGAGACCACCGAGACCGCCGAGACCACTGAGTCCCGGCACTTCCGCAAGGTTCGCGAGGGCCTCGTCGTCAGCGACAAGATGGACAAGACCGTCGTCGTCGCCGTCGAGGACCGCGTGAAGCACCGTCTGTACGGCAAGGTCATCCGCCGTACGACCAAGTACAAGGCGCACGACGAGGCCAACGCCTGTGGCGTCGGCGACCGCGTGCTGCTGATGGAGACCCGCCCCCTCTCCGCCACCAAGCGGTGGAGGGTCGTGGAGATCCTCGAGAAGGCCAAGTAACACCGTCTTCTCGGATATACCGCGCCTCGTGGGGGCTCTGAGAGCCCCCATGACGGCGTCCAAGGACGCGAGGCCCTCGGCCTCGCGTCGCCTGCGGTGCGGCGCTCTCAGGGGCGCTGTGGCCGGAGGAACAAGACAATGACAGGTTCCGCCAGGCTCAGTAATGAGAACCGGCGCGACTAACAGGAGTTCAACGTGATCCAGCAGGAGTCGCGGCTCAAGGTCGCCGACAACACGGGGGCGAAGGAAATCCTTTGCATCCGTGTTCTCGGTGGCTCGGGCCGACGCTACGCCGGTATCGGCGACATCATCGTCGCCACTGTCAAGGACGCGCTGCCGGGCAGCACGGGCGTCAAGAAGGGCGATGTGGTCAAGGCCGTCATCGTCCGCACGGTCAAGGAGCGGCGCCGGCCCGACGGCTCCTACATCCGCTTCGACGAGAACGCCGCCGTCATCATCAAGGACAGCGGTGACCCTCGTGGCACTCGTATCTTCGGCCCGGTCGGCCGCGAGCTGCGCGACAAGAAGTTCATGCGCATCATCTCGCTCGCCCCGGAGGTGCTGTAATGCCGAAGTCGTTGCATGTGAAGAAGGGTGACCTGGTCCAGGTCATCGCCGGCAAGGACAAGGGTGCCAAGGGTCACGTCATCGCCACGTACCCGCGCGAGGACCGCGTGGTGATCGAGGGCGTCAACATGATCAAGAAGCACGCCAAGGAGACCCACCAGGGTCCGCGCGGCGCCAAGACCGGCGGCGTGCAGACCATGGAGGCCCCCATCCACGTCTCGAACGTGAAGAAGCTCAAGGACGACAAGCCCGCCGAGAAGAAGGCCGACGAGAAGAAGGCCGACGAGACGACGGGTGAGGACAGCTGATGACCGCCACCACCACTGAGACCGAGCGTCCGACGCCGCGACTCAAGACGAAGTACCGCGAGGAGATCGCGGCCCAGCTTCGCGAGCAGTTCGGCATCGAGAACGTCATGCAGATCCCCGCCCTGACCAAGGTCAAGGTCAACATGGGCGTCGGCGAGGCGGCTCGTGACTCGAAGCTGATCGAGGGCGCCGTTCGCGACCTCACCGTGATCACCGGTCAGAAGCCGGCCGTCGTCCGGGCCCGCAAGTCCATCGCGCAGTTCAAGCTGCGTGAGGGCATGCCGATCGGCGCGCACGTCACGCTGCGCGGCGACCGCATGTGGGAGTTCCTCGACCGCCTGCTCGCGCTGGCCCTGCCCCGTATCCGGGACTTCCGCGGCCTGTCGCCCAAGCAGTTCGACGGCAACGGCAACTACACCTTCGGTCTGACCGAGCAGGTCATGTTCCACGAGGTCGACCAGGACAAGGTCGACCGGCCGCGGGGCATGGACATCACGATCGTGACCACGGCGAAGAACGACGACCAGGGCCGGGCGCTGCTGAAGCTCCTCGGCTTCCCGTTCAAGGAGGCCTGATCCAATGGCGAAGAAGTCGCTGATCGCCAAGGCGGGGCGCAAGCAGAAGTTCGAGGTCCGGGCGTACACCCGTTGCACGCGTTGTGGCCGGCCGCGCGCCGTCTACCGCAAGTTCGGGCTCTGCCGCGTGTGCTTCCGCGAGATGGCGCACCGGGGCGAGCTGCCCGGCATCACCAAGTCGAGCTGGTAGGTCCGGCAACAGATCTGCGGCCGGCGCCGTCCTCACGGCCTCAAAGAGGCTTCATCGGGGGCGGCACGGCGATGAGCAGGTTATTTGCCGGTTACCCTGAGGGGCGGCCTCGTGCCGTCCCGCCAGGCATTCATATTTCACAGAAGAAACAGGGCGCCCTTCACGGGCGTCCGTGACCGCGCCGAAGGTCCACCGGCAGAGCGCTGCTTGGCCGACTGGAAACCGCGGCGAGGAAGGCCACTGGCCATGACGATGACCGACCCGATCGCAGACATGCTCACGCGTCTGCGTAATGCGAATTCGGCGTACCACGAAAGTGTGTCGATGCCGTACTCGAAGATCAAGGCGCACATCGCCGAGATCCTCCAGCAGGAGGGTTACATCCAGGCTTGGACCGTCGAGGACGCCAAGGTTGGAAAGAACCTCGTGGTGGAGCTCAAGTTCGGGCCTACCCGTGAGCGTTCGCTCGCGGGCCTGCGCCGGGTTTCCAAGCCCGGTCTGCGGGTTTATGCGAAGAAGGACAACCTGCCTCGAGTCCTGGGCGGACTGGGCGTCGCGATCATCTCGACGTCCCACGGCCTCATGACCGACAAGCAGGCCGGCAAGCGTGGTGTGGGCGGGGAAGTCCTCGCCTACGTCTGGTAGAGGGGAGGAACACAGCATGTCGCGAATCGGACGGCTGCCCATCCCTGTGCCGAATGGCGTTGACATCACGATCGACGGCCAGGATGTCCAGGTCAAGGGCCCGAAGGGCACGCTCACTCACAAGGTCGCCGACCCTATTACGGTCGGGCGCGACGACGACGGCGCCATCGCCGTCTCCAGGCCGAACGACGAGAACAAGGTCCGTGCGCTGCACGGCCTGTCGAGGACGCTGATCGCCAACATGGTGCAGGGCGTCACTCAGGGCTACTCCAAGAGCCTTGAGATCGTCGGCGTGGGTTACCGCGTTCAGGCCAAGGGCCCGACGCAGCTGGAGTTCTCTCTGGGCTTCAGTCACCCGGTCATCGTCGACGCCCCCGAGGGCGTCGTCTTCCGCGTCGAGAAGCCGACCCTGTTCCACGTGGACGGCATCGACAAGCAGAAGGTCGGCGAGGTCGCGGCCAACATCCGCAAGTTGCGCAAGCCTGACCCGTACAAGGGCAAGGGCGTGCGTTACCAGGGCGAACAGATCCGCCGCAAGGTCGGAAAGGCTGGTAAGTAGGCATGGCTCCGAAGACTGCGTTCAGCAAGCACACGGCTGCCCGCACCGTCTCGCGGGCCCGCCGGCACCGCCGCGTCCGCAAGAACGTCGTAGGCACGACCGCGCGTCCGCGCCTGGTCGTCAACCGTTCCACCCGTCACATGTTCGTCCAGATCGTGGACGACACCGTCGGCCACACGCTGGTGAGCGCGTCCACCATGGACCCGTCGCTGCGCACGCTGGAGGCGGACAAGACGGAGAAGGCCAAGAAGGTCGGCGAGCTCCTCGCTCAGCGGGCCAAGGAAGCCGGGATCACGGCGGTCGTCTTCGACCGTGGTGGCAACCGCTACGCCGGTCGCATCGCCGCGCTGGCGGACAGCGCCCGCGAAGGCGGGCTGGAATTCTGACATGGCAACTGAGATGAGGAACCACTGATGGCTGCAGCTCCGCGTCGCGGTGGCGGCACCGGTGGCGAGCGGCGGGACCGTCGTGACGATCGCCGCGGTGGCGCCGCCGACAAGGGCGTCTCGTACATCGAGCGCGTAGTGAAGATCAACCGAGTGGCCAAGGTCGTGAAGGGTGGTCGTCGCTTCAGCTTCACCGCCCTCGTCGTCGTCGGTGACGGCAACGGCCTGGTCGGCGTCGGATACGGCAAGGCCAAGGAAGTCCCCGCGGCGATCGCCAAGGGTGTCGAAGAGGCGAAGAAGCACTTCTTCAAGGTGCCTCGGATCCAGGGCACGATCCCGCACACGGTGCAGGGCGAAGAGGCGGCCGGTGTCGTCTTCCTGCGTCCGGCCTCGGCCGGTACCGGCGTCATCGCCGGTGGCCCGGTGCGTGCGGTGCTCGAGTGCGCCGGCATCCACGACGTGCTGTCCAAGTCGCTCGGCTCGGACAACCCGATCAACATCGTGCACGCCACCGTGGCGGCTCTGAAGGGCCTTTCCCGGCCCGAGGAGATCGCCGCCCGCCGTGGCCTGCCGATCGAGGACGTGGCTCCGGCCGCCATGCTGAAGGCTCAGCGCGAGGGTCTGGCCGAGGCTGCGGCCGCCAAGGCGGTGAGCTAGTCATGGCACGCCTGAAGATCACTCAGGTTCGCTCGAAGATCGGTGGCAAGCAGAACCAGCGTGACTCGCTGCGTTCGCTTGGCCTGAAGCGAATCGGCGACGTCGTCGTCAAGGAGGACCGGCCCGAGATTCGCGGGATGGTCTCCGTGGTGACGCACCTCGTCGAGGTGGAAGAGGTCGACTAGTCATGACTGACAAGGCTCCGCTGAAGATTCACGACCTGCGTCCCGCCCCTGGCGCCAACAAGTCCAAGATCCGTAAGGGTCGTGGCGAGGCGTCCAAGGGTAAGACGGCCGGTCGCGGTACCAAGGGCAGCCGCGCCCGTACCACGGTCCCCCTCGGCTTCGAGGGTGGCCAGGTGCCGCTGCAGAGGCGTCTGCCGAAGCTCAAGGGCTTCTCCAACGCCCTGTTCAAGACGACCTACCAGGTCGTCAACCTTGACAGGCTGGGCGAGCTGTTCCCCGACGGTGGCGAGGTCACCGTCGAGTCGCTGGTCGCCAAGGGTGCTGTTCGCAAGAACCAGCTCGTGAAGGTCCTCGGCACCGGTGAGATCTCGGTCGCGGTGAACGTGCAGGCTCACGCCTTCTCGTCCGCCGCGAAGGAGAAGATCGCCGCTGCCGGTGGTTCCGTTACCGAGCTGTAGTAACGCTATGACGAGGCGTGGGGGCCCTGACAATGGGCCCCCACGCCCGTAGTGCGTTAGAGTTCGCGAGACGGCAGGCTTCTGTCCGGCTCGTTTGACAATGAGACTTCAGATGGCAGATCCCCGCACCATCGCTTACTCACAACGCCGTAAAGGCGCGCAGGAGGGACCGTGCTGACCGCGTTTACCCGGGCGTTCCGGACACCGGACCTGCGCAAGAAGTTGCTCTTCACCCTGGGCATCATCGCGCTTTTCCGTCTCGGCTCGGTTCTGCCGACCCCGGGAGTCCACGTCCAGAACCTCGCCGCCTGTTTCGACCAGGCCCGTAGTGGCGAAACCGGCAACATCTACGGGATGGTTCAGCTGTTCAGCGGCGGCGCGCTGCTGAAGCTGTCTGTGTTCGCGCTGGGCATCATGCCGTACATCACCGCGAGCATCATTCTGCAATTGCTCGTCGTGGTCATTCCACGTCTTGAGGCGCTCAAGAAGGAAGGCCAGTCCGGACAGACGAAGATCACGCAGTATACGCGTTATCTGACGATCGGGCTCGCCGTTCTCCAGTCGACCGCCTTCATCGCCCTGGCCCGTACCGGCCAGCTTTTCCCGAACTGCCAGCAGGACGTCCTGCTGGACCCTGAAGACATCTTCAGCATCGTCACGATGGTCGTCATCATGACGGCCGGCACGTCGGTCATCATGTGGCTCGGTGAGCTCATCACCGACCGTGGCGTCGGCAACGGAATGTCGATCCTGATCTTCACTCAGGTCGTCGCGGTCTTCCCCTCCGAGCTGAGCAACATCTTCCAGGCCAACAAGTTCACCTTCGCGGTCGTCATGGTGGTCGGCATCTTCATGATCGCCGCGGTGGTCTTCGTCGAGCAGGCGCAGCGCCGCATCCCGGTCCAGTACGCCAAGCGCATGGTGGGCCGCAGGATGTACGGCGGCACGTCGACGTACATCCCGCTGAAGGTCAACCAGGCCGGCATCATCCCGGTCATCTTCGCGTCCTCGCTGCTCTACCTGCCACAGCTCATCACCTCGCTGTTCCAGACGAGCGACAACATGGTGATCCAGTGGATCTCGCAGAACCTGGCCACGGGCGACACGCCCATCTACATGACCACGTTCTTCCTGTTGATCATCTTCTTCACGTACTTCTACGTGTCGATCACGTTCAACCCCACTGAAGTCGCCGACAACATGAAGAAGTACGGTGGTTTCATTCCGGGCATCCGCCCCGGCCGGCCGACGGCTGAATACCTGAACTTCGTGCTCACCCGTCTGACCGCGCCCGGCGCGCTCTATCTGGGTCTGATCTCCATGGTCCCGATCGTCGCGCTGGCGGTGGCCGGTGCGAGCCAGAACTTCCCGTTCGGAGGGACGAGCATTCTGATCATGGTAGGCGTCGGCCTGGACACGGTGAAGCAGATCGAGAGCCAGCTTCAGCAGCGTAACTACGAAGGTTTCCTGCGGTAGTGCGTCTCGTTCTGGTCGGGCCCCCCGGAGCGGGTAAGGGGACACAGGCCCAGTACATCGCATCGAACCTGTCCATCCCGAAAATCTCGACAGGTGACATCTTCCGTGCCAACGTTTCCGGCGGCACGGACCTTGGCAAGCTGGCCAAGACGTTCATGGACCGTGGTGACCTGGTGCCCGACGAGGTCACCATCGCCATGGTCCGTGACCGTCTGTCCGAAGACGACGCGCAGGACGGGTTCCTGCTCGACGGCTTCCCGAGGAACGTCGCGCAGGCGGAGATCCTGCGCGACATGCTCAAGGACTGGGGCCAGGCGCTCGACCTCGTTCTCGAACTCGTCGTCGACGACGACGAGGTGGTCAGGCGGCTGGCCGGCCGGCGCACCTGCAGCCAGTGCGGCCGCATCTGGCACGTCGAGTTCGATGACAAGAAGGACGACAAGTGCGACGCGTGCGGGGGCGCGCTCTTCCAGCGTGACGACGACAAGGAGGAGACCGTCAGGCACCGCCTGGAGGTCTACCAGGAGCAGACTGCACCGCTGGTCTCCTACTACGCCGACGAGGGCATCCTGGTGGGCGTCGACGCGACCGGCCCGGTCGAAGAGGTCACTCAGCGGGCCATGGACGCGATCCGGCCGTTCATGGGCTAGCTCTCCAGCACGACCGATTGCGGAGGTGGCACGGTGTTCCGTGCCACCTCGCGGTTATTGTGGGGGGAATTGGGCCCCCGCAGTGGCCCGTTGAGACCCAGGGGGGCAGACGATGTTCAAACGCAACAAGCACGGGATCCAGATCAAGTCGCCGGAGCAACTCGAGAAGATGCGCGCGGCGGGCCTCGTGGTCGGGCGCACGCTCGATCTGCTGAGGCGTTCTGTGCGGCCCGGAATGACGCCGCTCGACCTCGACGTCATCGCCGAGAAGGCGATCAGGGACGAGGGCGCGATCCCGTCCTTCAAGGGCTATCAGGGCTTTCCCGCGACCATCTGCGCGTCGGTGAACGACGAGGTGGTGCACGGCATCCCGACCAACGCCCGCGAGCTGCGCGAGGGCGACATCATCTCGATCGACTGCGGCGCCATCCTGGAAGGCTGGCACGGTGACTCCGCCGTCACGGTCCCGGTCGGCGAGGTCGGCCCCAAGCTGACCGAGCTGATGCGGATCACCGAGGAGGCCATGTGGCGCGGCATCGCCGCGCTGACGCCCGGCCGCCACCTGTCCGACATCGGCTACGAGGTCGAACGCTACGTCAAGTCGCAGGGCCGCTTCGGCATCCCGCCCGAGTACGGCGGCCACGGCATCGGCACCGAGATGCACATGGACCCGTGGATCGCCAACCACGGCAAACCCGGCAGGGGCCCGGCTCTCGAAGAGGGCATGTGCCTGGCCATCGAGCCCATGGTGAACCTGGGCACCGAGCGCACGCGCGTGCTGCCCGACGAGTGGACCGTGGTCACGATCGACGGCAAGGCGTCCGCACACTTCGAGCACAGCGTCGCCGTGACACATAATGGTCCTTGGGTGCTGACCGCCCTAGACGGGGGCAAAGAGCGCCTGGCACAACTGCAGAACTAGCCGGGAGTGGGTGGGGATGGCGAACAGCCCCGAGATGCGTGCCTCCGACGTCGACCGCGATCGTGTCGCCGCCATCCTCCGCGAGCACACCGCGCAGGGTCGCATCACGATGGACGAGTTCAACGAGCGACTCGAAGAGCTCTACAAGAGCAAGACCTATGGTGAGCTGGCCAAGTTAACGGTGGACCTGCCGGACGTGGACCTGCGCCACCTGCCCGTCAAGGCGAGCAGCGCGGCCCCCGCCCAGCGTGGCATGCACACCGGCATGCGGGCGGCCTGGAGCGCCTGGGCCGTGGCCAGCGGCATCAACTGGGTGATCTGGCTGATCGTGAGCCTCACCTCGGGCGACCTGATCTATCCCTGGCCGCTGTGGGTGATGGGCCCCTGGGGTGTGATCCTGCTGGCCAGCACCATCTTCGGCAACGATCACAATAAGCGATCATAGGACTCTGTGCAGTAGTGCACTGTGTGCATTCGTGCGCAGTGCGGATATGTCCGGCTTCCTAACGTGAGCTGTGTCTGGAACACGACTCACGGAGGAAACCACATGCGCAAGATCCTTGCAGCCGCCGCCCTCGCCGGCTCGATCTCCCTCGCCGGACTCGCCGTGGCCCCCGCCGCGCAGGCGTCCGCCACCGGCGCCACCGCCACCGCCACCGCCGGCCAGGCGACGAGCTCCATGGGGAACTGGGGCAAGTACTACTCGAGCAACAAGAAGGCGTACACCTACGGGAAGACCTGGAGCAAGGGCGGCCGGGTCTACACCCACTGGTACGGCAAGGAGTTCACGCCGAAGAAGGGCTACGTCTGGTTCCGCTACGACTTCAAGAACGGCGGCTCCGGCAAGCGCTACTACGCGTGGAACGGCTCCTACCACCACCAGTGGAGCGTCAAGGGCATCAAGCGGCTGTACACCTACACCTGCTGGGGCGGCAAGTTCAAGTACTGCGGTTCGGTGCACCGCATCTACTAGGAGCCCCATTCCCTGGAAGGCCCGCCGAGTCTCTCCCTCGGCGGGTCTTCCGCTGTGTGTTCGGCGGTTGGCGGGTGGGGTAGACTATCCGATGGTTGTGTCAGGACACCTGGCACGCGTTTCGCGTTTTAGGCTCAGGTGTCGTACACTCCTTAGTCGGCTCACTATGACTTGTCACGCGTCGACGATCGTTGTCGATCGTCGCTCTCTTCGAAGCGTGAAGGTCGCGGCTGCGTAGTGAACCGGAGCCTCAGACGACCGATCAGTGAAACGCGAGGAATTTTGGCCAAGAAAGACGGCGCCATCGAGATCGAGGGCACTGTGGTCGAATCGCTCCCGAACGCCATGTTCCGGGTGCAGCTCGACAACGGCCACAAAGTCCTGGCCCACATCAGCGGGCGGATGCGGATGCACTACATCCGAATCCTCCCCGACGACCGGGTAGTCGTTGAACTGAGCCCCTACGACTTGAGTCGTGGGCGGATCGTCTACCGATACAAGTAAGACGTCTGAGGAACACGAAGGACAATGAAGGTAAAGCCGAGCGTCAAGAAGATCTGCGACAAGTGCAAGGTGATTCGCCGGCACGGTCGCGTCATGGTGATCTGCGACAACCTGCGCCACAAGCAGCGTCAGGGTTAGTCGCCGCAAGGCTTCTCCGAGTCCGCCCCATCAGGGAGCGGGCTCGACGTATGAGGAGCCTGCAATCAGTAGTCGCGTCTCACACTCGAGCAGGCGGGCCTTGTCTCACAGGGCTCGAACCACTTGGAAGACCCCCGGTCGGAGGCCGGGGCCCTCACCCCGGGCATGGGGAGGGGTAGTGGGGCGCAAGACCTCCGCCACAACGAAGGAGAATGCCCGACCATGGCTCGCCTGGTTGGCGTCGACCTCCCCCGCGACAAGCGGCTGGAGATCGCTCTCACCTACATCTACGGAATCGGCCGCACCCGCGCCCAGGAGATCCTCCAGGCCACCGGCGTGAGCGGCGACCTCCGCGTGCACCAGCTCTCCGACACCGAGCTCGTCCCGATGCGTGACTACATCGAGGCGAACTACAAGATCGAGGGTGACCTGCGCCGCGAGGTCCAGGCCGACATCCGCCGCAAGATCGAAATCGGTTGCTACCAGGGCATCCGGCACCGTAAGGGCCTGCCGGTCCACGGTCAGCGCACGCAGACCAACGCGCGCACCCGTAAGGGCAAGAAGAAGACCGTCGCCGGCAAGAAGAAGCCCGGTAAGAAGTAGTCCACGCAGCCGCGGGACCGAAGACCTCAGGAGTGAAGGCAAAGGATGCCTCCTAAGAGCCGTCAGGGTGCGCCCAAGAAGGTGCGCCGCAAGGAAAAGAAGAACGTCGCTCACGGGCACGCCCACATCAAGAGCACGTTCAACAACACGATCGTCTCGATCACCGACCCCAACGGGAACGTGATCTCCTGGGCCAGCGCCGGCCACGTGGGTTTCAAGGGCTCCCGTAAGTCCACCCCGTTCGCCGCTCAGATGGCCGCCGAGAACGCCGCCCGCCGCGCCATGGAGCACGGCATGCGTAAGGTCGACGTCTTCGTCAAGGGCCCCGGCTCCGGCCGTGAGACCGCGATCCGCTCGCTGCAGGCCACCGGCCTCGAAGTGGGTTCGATCCAGGACGTCACCCCGGTTCCGCACAACGGCTGCCGTCCGCCCAAGCGCCGCCGCGTCTGAATTAGCCCAGGAGATAGAGAGAAATGGCTCGTTACACGGGCGCGGACTGCAAGCTCTGCCGTCGCGAGAAGACCAAGCTCTTCCTCAAGGGCAGCAAGTGTGAGTCCGCCAAGTGCCCCATCGAGATCCGTCCTTACCCGCCGGGTGAGCACGGCCGCGGACGCCCCAAGGAGTCCGAGTACCAGCTTCAGCTTCGTGAGAAGCAGAAGACCCGCCGCATCTACGGCGTCCTCGAGAAGCAGTTCCGCAACTACTACGAGGAGGCCGCGGGCAAGAGCGGCAAGTCGGGTGAGGTGCTGCTCCAGATCCTGGAGACCCGTCTCGACAACGTCGTCTACCGCGCCGGCTTCGCCCAGTCGCGTGACGCCGCTCGCCAGCAGGTGCGCCACGGCCACATCCTGGTGAACGGCCACAAGGTCGACATCCCGTCCTACCGCGTTCGCGAGCACGACATCATCGAGGTCCGCGAGACCAAGCGCAACCTGCTGCCCTACGAGGTGGCTCGCGCCACCGCCGGCGAGCGCACGGTTCCCGCGTGGCTCGGCGTCGTGCCCGAGAAGCTCCGCGTCCTGGTTCACCAGCTGCCGGTTCGCCAGCAGATCGACACCCAGGTCCAGGAGCAGCTCATCGTCGAGTACTACTCGAAGTAAGTAGTAACTCGTCCGGTCCGGGTGCGGCGTGCCGTGCCCGGACTAGGCTGTTTATCGGAGTGGCGTCATATAGCGGTCGCCACACGAAAAAGGGGAGAACCCACTCATGCTGATCGCTCAGCGCCCGACTCTTCTCGAAGAGTCGATCGACGACACCCGGTCCCGATTCGTCATCGAGCCGCTGGAGCCGGGTTTCGGCTACACCATCGGCAACTCTCTGCGCCGCACGCTGCTGTCGTCCATCCCGGGCGCGGCCGTGACGAGCATTCGCATCGAGGGCGTGCTGCACGAGTTCTCGACCGTCCCCGGGGTCAAGGAAGACGTCACCGACATCATCCTCAACCTCAAGGAACTGGTCGTCTCCTCCGAGCACGACGAGCCGGTCGTGATGTACCTGCGCAAGCAGGGCCCGGGTGAGGTCACCGCCGCCGACATCGCGCCTCCGGCCGGTGTCGAGGTGCACAACCCCGAGCTGCGCATCGCCACGCTCAACGGCAAGGCGAAGCTGGAGATGGAGCTGACCGTCGAGCGCGGTCGCGGCTACGTCTCCGCCGCGCAGAACAAGCAGCCGGGCCAGGAGATCGGCCGCATTCCGATCGACTCGATCTACTCCCCGGTCCTCAAGGTCACCTACAAGGTCGAGGCGACCCGAGTCGAGCAGCGTACCGACTTCGACCGTCTCATCCTCGACGTCGAGACCAAGCCGGCGATGAAGCCCCGCGACGCGGTGGCCTCCGCCGGTAAGACCCTCGTCGAGCTCTTCGGCCTGGCCCGCGAGCTCAACGTCGAGGCCGAGGGCATCGACATCGGCCCGTCGCCGACCGACGCGGCCCTGGCCGCCGATCTGGCGCTGCCGATCGAGGAGCTGAACCTGACCGTTCGCTCCTACAACTGCCTCAAGCGCGAGGGCATCCACACCGTGGGTGAGCTCGTCGCCCGCAGCGAGCAGGACCTTCTCGACATAAGGAATTTCGGCGCCAAGTCAATCGAAGAGGTCAAGCAGAAGCTGCACGAGATGTCGCTGGCGCTCAAGGACTCCCCGCCCGGGTTCGACCCGAGCGCGGTGGCCGGCGGCGGCTACGACGACGACGACAGCGCGTACGTCGAGACCGAGCAGTACTAATCCAGATAGCGCGGGCCCCCGTCACGGGGGCCTGGCGGCCCGACCCCGGTACCTGGTACGGCCGGGGCGGGTGAACTCCCAAGGAGAGATGACATGCCCAAGCCCACCAAGGGTGCACGCCTCGGCGGCAGCGCGGCGCACGAGCGGCTGATCCTGGCGAACCTCGCCACCGATCTGTTCCGCCACGGCAAGATCCGTACGACCGTCACCAAGGCGAAGCGTCTGCGCCCCCTGGCGGAGCGCCTGATCACCAAGGCGAAGAAGGGCGACATCCACAACCGTCGCCAGGTCCTGACCGTCGTCCGGGACAAGGGCGTGGTGCACCACCTGTTCACCGAGATCGCGGTGACCTTCGCCGAGCGTCCCGGTGGCTACACCCGCATCACCAAGATCGGTGCGCGTAAGGGCGACAACGCCCCGATGGCGGTCATCGAGCTGGTGACCGAGCCGCTGAACGGCGTCACCACCCGCCGCACCGAGGCTCCCGCCGCCGCGGCGCCGGCCGCCGAGAAGACCGAGGCCCCCGAGGCCGAGGAGGCGAAGGCCGAGGAGACGGCTGCGGACACCAAGGCCGAGGACACCAAGGCTGCGGACACCAAGGCCGAGGCTCCTGAGGCCGCCGCCGAGGAGGCTCCGGCCGCCGAGGCCGAGGCGAAGAAGGACGAGGCCTGATCTTTCAGGTCTTTCAGGTTTGCCGCAACGGGCCCGGATCCCCCTGACGGGGGTCCGGGCCCGTTGCCATCTTCAGGGAGGACCATCGTGGTACGGCTCCGCCTCGACCTCGGGTACGACGGCACCGACTTCTCGGGATGGGCCAGGCAGCCCGGCCTGCGTACCGTCCAGGGCGAGATCGAGCAGGCGCTCGGCCGGATCCTGCGCCTCGGCGCCCCGGCCATGCTGACCGTGGCCGGGCGTACCGACGCGGGGGTGCACGCGCGCGGGCAGGTGGCCCACGTGGACGTGCCGGAGGGCTCGATGGCCGAGCTCGACGGGAACCGGGGGCCCCTGGGCGTCGATGAGCGGCTCGCTGCGCTCGTGAGACGGCTCGGTGGGGTCTTGCCCCTAGACGTACGGGTATATCGGGTCTCAGTGGCCTCTGAGGGCTTTGACGCACGGTTCTCGGCGATGTTCCGGCGGTACGCGTACCGGGTGGGGGACGCGGCGGGTGGCGTCGATCCGCTGCGGCGTCGTGCGGTGGTCTGGCACAACCGGCCGCTCGACCTCGGCGCGCTCAACGCGGCCGCGGCGCGGCTGCTCGGCGAGCACGACTTCGCCGCCTTCTGCAAGAAGCGCGAAGGGGCCACGACGATCAGGGAGCTGCAGCGGCTGGAGTGGGTACGCGAGCCCGACGGCGTCCTCGTGGCCACCGTCGTGGCGGACGCGTTCTGCCACTCGATGGTGCGGGCGCTGGTGGGCTCGCTGCTGGCCGCGGGCGACGGGCGGCGGCCGGTGGAGTGGCCGGGCCAGGTGTTGACCAGGGGCGTACGCGACTCCGGGGTGCACGTGGCGCCCGCGCACGGGCTGTGCCTGGAGGAGGTCGGCTACCCGCCGGAGGCGGAACTCGCCGCGCGGGCCACGGCCACGCGGCGAGTGCGTACGGCTTCCGGCGCGTCAGCCCTTGGTGACGCGGCGCTCGAGGACGAGTGACGTCTGGTCCCTGAACGCGCCGCTGACCTTGGGTAGTGTCTTCTCCTTGGCCTCCGGCGTGTGGCCGTCGGTGTGGGTGGCGTAGCTGAAGACGATGTAACGGCCCCAGACCATGCCGGCGGCGTACCCGCCCGCGATGTGCACCCGCTCGCCACCCGAGCCGGCGGCGCCGGGGAGCGGGCGGAACCAGATGTTGCGGGCCAGGTCCTTGGCCTGGTCCGCGGTGGTGGCCGCGGTCTTGTCGGGGAGGACGGCTATGCCCGTGGTGACGGCGTAACGGCGCTTGCCGTCCACGTACGTGGCCCGCAGGACGCGAGTGCACTTCTGCTCTTTCAGCGCCTCGGCGAAAGCGCCCGTGGCGGCCTTGTCGCAGCTCGTCTCCATGCCGGCCTTGACCCTGATGAACGTCGTGCCCGCCGCGCTCACCTTCTTCTTCGGGAACGCCTCCGACAGCGACAGCTTCTGCGGGTCGGTCTGCTCGGAGTTGAGCATCGACGTGCCGGCCGCTTCTGGAGGCAGTGCGGTGGATTCGACGGTGGGCACCTGGGCCGGCTCCGAGGGGCGGGCGGCGGCCGTGGTGGGCTTGGGCTTGCTCACGGCCTGGAAGGCGAAGAAGCCGCCGGTGGCCACGCCGGCCAGGGCCAGCGCGCCCAGCGTGACGAACAGCGCCCGCTTGCTCTTGCCCTGGGGGGCCGGAGGTGGGGGTGGGGTTTGGAACGGAGGTTGTTTGAACGCTCCAGGGGGGAATGCCGGGCTCCCGCCGGGGGGAGTGGGCAGGTCGAGTGAGGTCGTGGGCTTCTGGCCCCAGGTCTCCCTGGGGAACGGCAGCTCAGGCAGTTTGTCACCGGTCGGGGGGATAGGGGGCCAGACGGGTACGTCGCCTGGCTCCGGGGGGCGGGTGGATGGATTGCCGTGCGAGTCGAAGACATGGGCCGGGTGGGCGGCGTCGCGCTTGGCGGCCTTCGGGTCGAAGTAGTGGGCGGGGTTGGTGGGGGTCTGGGTGTCGTCCGTGGCCGGGCGGGCGATGTCGTCGTGGGAGAAGGGCTGGGTCTCCGTGTGCTCGGCGGCCACGGGGGCGGCCAGGGGGCCCTTGGGGTGCTGGTCCGAGGGCTCCTGGGCGGTGGTGGTGCGCCGGTCGGCGGCGGCCTGGTCGGACCGCGTGCCGGGTGCCGGCGGGGTGGCGCTCGCCGGGGAGTGTGGCAGAGGCGAGGCCGGTGGTGTGAGGCCGGGCCGGGTCGGGCTCGTGTCGGGCGGCAGGGCAAGAGGGGTGCCGTCCGGTGGGGTCCGGTCTTGGAGGGCGACCGGTTCGGGTGGTGTGGTCTCCGGGTCGAAGGAGATCACCGGCCGGGTGAAGCCCTCCGGGTTGGTGGCGTTGGGGTCGAACGGCGGAGGGAGGGCCGGCTCGTCGGCGTCCGGCTCGGCCTCCAGCTCGCCCGTGGCGGCCGGCCAGGGGGGCATGGCATGGGGGTCGGTGATGGGGGCCGGCCATACGGGCATGCCCGCGGCGGCCGCCGTGAACGCCGGTGGCGGTTCCCACGGTGGCGCGCCGGGCACCACGGGGTCGGCCGGCCAGGGGCCGGGGTCCTCCGGCGCGTCCCAGGGGCGCATGTCACGGCTGGGCGGCTGTTCGCCCTGCCCGCCGGGTATCGGCCCTGTCTGCCGCCCGTCCTGGGCCGCTGCCGGCCGCGGTGGCCAGGAACCGTAGAGGTGGCCCGGACGGGTCTGGTCGGAGCCGTGGAAAGGGTCGGACCGGGACGGACCGGTCTCGTGGAGGCCGGCTGGGCGGGTGTGGTCGGAGCCGTGGAAAGGGCCCGGCTGGGAGGGGCCCGTGTCGTGGAGGCCGCCCGGGAGGGTGTGGTCGGGGTCCACGTCATGCGGACGGCCGGGGTGGGGCAGGTCGAAGGCCGAGGGGCCGCGGGCCGGGAGGTGGCCGGGGCGCGTGAGGTCGGCCTGCGCCGGGCCGGTGCCGCGGAAGTGGTCGGGGTGGGTGTCGTGAGCCGCCGCGTCGCGGACGCGGTCCTGTGGGCCGGTGTCGTGGAGCCGCCCCGGCCGGGTGTGGTCGGGCTCGGACGGGCCGGTGTCGTGGAGACCACCGGGCCAGGTCTGGCCGGGCTGGGGCGGGCCGGTGTCGTGGGGGCGGCTCAGGCCCTGGTCGCGGAGATGGGCGACGGAGGTGGGGCCGGTGTTCAGGAGGCGGCTGATCCGGTTCGGGTCGGCGCCGGGGTGGGTGGGCTCAGGCTCGTGCCCGCCCACCTGCCCGGGGCCGCCGGGATCGGTGTGGGCGTGGTCGTCGAACCAGTCGTAGGGGGTGGCGTCGTCGGCCGGGACCTCCCACGGCTGGGCGCCGGGTGGCTCGTCGGAGTCGGGCGGGTTCGGCGGTGATCCCTCGAAGACGGGAATGACGGGGAGCGACTCGGCGTCCGCCGCCTCGTCGGATGGGGTGGACGCCGGTGGGACGCTTCGCCCGTTGGTCTGGCCGAAGCTCGGCGGTGGCGTCGCGGGTGCGGCCGAGCGGTCGGCTTCCCTGCGATCGTGCTCAGACCCGGGTTCCTGGCCACGCATAGCTGGAGCCTAGCGAGAGTAGCGAGATCGTTATGTCGGTATGGGCGTTCCCAGAGGCAACAGGCGGTCCCTTTGACCCCATACGCCACTCAAAGCGGTTTTAGCTCAGGGGGCTGCCCGTGACCGACCGGTTGTCCAGGGCCTTGAACACCGTGGCCTTGGTGATGTCGTTGATGGCCTCGCTGATCCGCTTCGAGCCCTTCGAGTCGGGCTTCGTGCCGTCCTTGTTCTGGAACCAGATCAGGATCGCGAAGTGGCCGTACGTGGAGATCTTCGCGCCCCCGCTGCCCGAGCCGAGGAGCTTGGTGACGGTGTCCTTGCCGGCCAGCGGCTTGACGTAGTTCTTGGTGTCGCCGGACTTGGCGACCTTGCTCGCGTTCTTGCCGGTGCTGAGGTTGGCCACGCCGACCGTGCCGATGACCTTGCCGGCCTTGTCGCGGAAGCTGGCGCGGACGAACTGGGTGCACTTGGCGGACTTGAGCGCCTTCTTCAGGCTGTCGCCGAGTGCGCCGTCGTCGCACTTCTTGTCCTTGCTGGTGACCGTCATCTCGTACGAGCGGCCCGAGATCGTGAACTTCTTCTTCGAGCCGAAGAGCTCCTTGACCGTGATCGGGTCGGGGTCCGTGCTGCGGTTGGTGGCGAAGCCGAACTTGCCGGGCGGGATCACCGGAGTCGGGGCCGAGGTCTGGCGCTGGGTGGTGGTCTCGGCGGAGGAGGGCGGGTCGGCGTTGAACATCACCGCGAGGCCGCCGCCGAGCAGACCCAGCACCAGGATGCCGCTGAGGCCGGCCCACAGCGGGGCGCGCGAGCGGGGACCCTCGTCGTAGGGGCTCCAGCCGACCTTGCTCTGGGGCGCGGTCTTCTGGGGCTCCGCCTTCTGGGCCGCCGTCTGCTCGGTGTCGTCGTCGGCGCCGCGGTTCTTGCGTCCGCGGCGGGACTTGCGGCCTGCGGGGGGCTCGTCCTCGGGAGGGCCTCCAGCGGGCCCGCCGGCTGGTCCGCCGGGGCCGTCAGGTCCGCCTACGGGTGGGCGGCCGCGTCTCCCGCCGGATCCCTTTCCCTTCTCGGGGCCGAAGTTGCCGCCAGGCCCGCCGAAGCCGCCACCGGGACCACCAGGACCACCGGGCCCTCCAGGGCCTCCGGAACCGCCTGGGCCACCGAAGCCGCCGCCAGGGACGCCAGGGCCGCCAGGGCCCCCTTGGCCTCCGCCGGGACCGCCGCCGAAGCCGCCTCCGGGACCGCCGGGGCCGCCTTGACCGCCGGCCGGGCCGCCGCCGAAGAGTGAGCCGCTGGTCGGTGCGCCGCCCGCAGGTGGGGGCCCCGCGGGGCGGAAAGCGCTGCCAGGCTCCCTCGAGCCGCCGCCTCCCATGCCGTAGGGAGCGCCTCCCGTACCGAAGGAGGAGCCGCCCTTGTCGTTTTCACGTTCGTCATGGCCGTTGGAAACCATGCGGCGACATTACCGTGATGTTCGTCATTGAGTTCCGAAGTCCTGGGTCCACCATGGACCGCCGGGGCCGGAGGCGACGCCGACGCCGATGGCCTTCAGCCGGCAGTTCAGGATGTTCCTGCGGTGGTCACGGCTGTCCATCCAGCCGCGTACGGCCTCGTCGGCGGTGCTGTAACCGGCCCCGATGTTCTCGGCGGCGCCGAAGCGGTATCCGGCCCGCTCCATGCGCTCCCACGGGGACGAGCCGTCGGGCGAGACATGCCCGAGTTGTCCCGTACGGGCCATCTCCAGCGAGTGCGTACGAGCCGAGCGCGTGAGACCGCCGTCCACCCTGAGCGGCCCGCACCCGTTCCTCGACCTGGCCGAGTTCGTCAGCGAGACGACCCTGCTCGCCAGGCCGGCCAGCACCTGCTCCCCGTCGTCGGCGCTCTCGTCGCCGAGCACCACCTTGCGGCCGTCCTGGGTGTTGAAGCCGGGGATCTGGCCCTCGGGCGTCTTGGACGGCCTGGGGGTGGCCGCGCCGCTCGGTAGCCGCCTGGTCGTGATCTCCCTGGGGATCCGCTCGGCCTGGGGCTGCGCCTTCTTCGCCGTGGTCGGCGCGGGGGCGGCGGTGGCGGCCGCGGGCGGGGCGGTCTCGTTCAGGTAAACGTGGCGGGAGGGCTCGACGTCGTCGGTCATCCGGCCGATCAGCACGCCGGCGAAGAGCACGGCCGCCATGAGGCAGGTCAGCACGCCCAGGTGACTCCGGCGCCGAAGGCCGCGCTGGGTTTGCCGGGTGTGAGAGTTCTGCCACATACCGCCACCAACGATAGGGATGTCTGGTCCTGAGAAAGAAGAGGTCCCAGGGAAACGAAATCGAACCGTTCTGCGGTCGGGTAGACTCCTGCAGGGTTACCGGTCTTTTGACCTGCGCGCCTCAGGGCGGGTAGCTTAGGTTCGTTGTGTGCATAGGTCCAGCGAGACCAATGCGCGGCGCGTCCGGCGTCATCTCCCATTTTTGCGGAGACGGAAGGTCCGGGCCGTCGTGTGCCCGCACCGACCGACCAATGTAGCTGTCGCATCCGACAGCGCCGAAGACGCGAGCATAAAGAAGGCTACGACCGTGCGCACGTACTCACCGAAGCCCGCCGACGTCCAGCGTCAGTGGTACGTCATCGACGCGACCGATGTCGTGCTGGGCCGGCTGGCCAGCCACGTCGCGACCCTGCTCCGCGGCAAGCACAAGCCGATCTTCGCCAACCACGTCGACACCGGTGACTTCGTCATCGTCATCAACGCGGACAAGATCGCGCTGAGCGGCAACAAGCGTGAGCAGAAGAAGGCGTACCGCCACTCGGGCTACCCGGGTGGTCTGCGTTCCGTCACGTACGGCGAGCTCATGGAGAAGCGCCCGGACAAGGCTGTCGAGAAGGCCGTCAAGGGCATGCTGCCGAAGAACTCCCTCGGCCGGAAGATGGCCAAGAAGCTGAAGGTCTACGCGGGTTCTGAGCACCCGCACCAGGCCCAGCAGCCGGTGCCGTTCCAGATCACCCAGATCGCCCAGTAGTAGTTCGAAAGAGTTAGAGGAGAACCGTGGCTGAGCCCACCGGTGTCGAGACGGTCGTAGAGACGGCCGAGCTGGAGGAATTCCCCAGCGAGGACTTCCCGTCCGAGTACACCACCGAGTCCGCCGCCAGCGCTGACGCTCCCGTGCGCAAGCCCGTTACGACGGGCAACTCGTACGGCACCGGCCGCCGTAAGGAGGCGATCGCCCGCGTGCGCATCGTCCCCGGCACTGGCAAGTGGACGATCAACGGTCGTTCGCTGGACACCTATTTCCCGAACAAGGTCCACCAGCAGATCGTCAACGAGCCCTTCGTGGTGCTCGGCGCCGAAGAGGCGTTCGACGTCATCGCGCGCATCGACGGTGGCGGCGTGACCGGCCAGGCCGGCGCGCTGCGCATGGGTCTGTCCCGCGCCCTGGCGGTCCTGGACGTCGAGGTCAACCGGCCGCCGCTGAAGAAGGCCGGCTTCCTGACCCGTGACGCCCGCGCCACGGAGCGGAAGAAGTACGGCCTCAAGAAGGCCCGCAAGGCTCCGCAGTACAGCAAGCGCTAAATTGGCGCGCCTTTTCGGCACCGACGGGGTGCGTGGGGTCGCGGGTCGCGACCTCACGGCGGAGCTCGCCATGGATCTGTCCGTGGCGGCCGCGCATGTCCTCGGCGATGCAGGCGCGTTCGCCGCTACCGGACGCCGTCCGGTAGCGGTCGTAGGCCGGGACCCGCGTGCCTCGGGAGAATTTCTCGAGGCCGCTGTGGTCGCCGGCCTCGCGGCGTCTGGAGTGGATGTGCTGCGCCTCGGCGTGCTGCCCACCCCGGCCGTCGCCCACCTCACGGCCGCGCTCGGCGCCGACCTCGGCGTCATGCTGTCGGCCTCGCACAACCCGGCCCCGGACAACGGCATCAAGTTCCTGGCCCGCGGCGGCTTCAAGCTGTCCGACGTGGTCGAGGACGAGATCGAGCGGCGGCTGGGCGAGGAGTGGAGCTTTCCCGTCGGCTCGGGCGTGGGCCGCGTGCGCGACGCGTACGGGGAGGCCGACCGTTACATCTCACACGTGCTGACCTCGCTGAACGGGGCCCTCGACGGCCTCAGCATCGTGGTCGACTGCGCCCACGGGGCCGCCCACATGGTGGCGCCCGAGGCGCTGGTGCGTGCGGGGGCCAGGGTCGAGTCCATCGGCGCCAGGCCCGACGGCCTGAACATCAACGCCGGCCACGGCTCGACCCACCTGGACAAGCTCCAGCAGGTGGTCATCTCGCGCGGGGCGGACCTGGGCGTGGCCTACGACGGCGACGCCGACCGCTGCCTGGCCGTCGACCACACGGGCGCGATCATCGACGGTGACCACATCATGGCCATCCTGGCCGCCGCCATGCACGGCGAGGGGCTGCTGTCCAAGGACACCGTGGTCGCGACCGTGATGTCCAACCTGGGCTTCAAGCTGGCCATGCGCGACGCGGGCATCACCGTGGTGGAGACCGCGGTGGGCGACCGCTACGTGCTGGAGCGGATGAAGTCCGAGGGCTTCAACCTGGGCGGCGAGCAGTCGGGGCATGTCATCATGCTCGACCACGCCACCACGGGCGACGGCCTGCTCACCTCGCTGCACCTGCTGGGTGTGGTGGCCAAGTCCGGCGTGACACTGAAGGAGCTGGCCTCGGTGATGACGCCGCTGCCGCAGATCCTGATCAACGTCAAGGACGTGGACAAGGGCAAGGCCTCGGTGCCCGAACTCGTCGCCGCGGTCGCGGCGGCGGAGGCGGAGCTGGGGGAGACGGGCCGGGTCCTGATCAGGCCGAGCGGCACGGAGCCCATGATCCGGGTCATGGTCGAGGCCGCGTCGGAGGAGCACGCCACGCAGGTGGCGGGGCGACTGGCCGACGTGGTGCGCACGGCCTGCATCTGAACGGCGCTAACGGCCGCACGGTTGCTACCACGGCGCGCATGGCCTCGCGCCTGAACGGCGCCAACGGCTGAGCGGCGCGCAGGGCCTCGCGTCCGAATATCGCGAACGCGGCCCGCGGGATGGATCCTGCGGGCCGCGTTTCGTGTTCGCCCTCCGCCGGAGAGCCGGGGTCTACTCGTCGCCGGTCAGGGAGAACGAGCGCAGCCGCTGGCCGGCCCACAGGACCGCGCCCACCGCGACGACGATCAGGGCCGGTACGGCGAAGCCGAGCCCCACGTCCGCCTGGAAGAACGCCGAGCCGGAGATCTGGTCGGCGATCGACTGGCCCCACTGCTGGATCGAGTATTTGCGGGCCCCCACGATGACGTTGCCCACGAGGCTCTCCCACACCAGCGCGTAGATGACGCCGATCGTGACCGCGTGGCGGGTGACGACGCCGAGCAGCAGGAAGACGGCGGCGTAGGCGATGCCGGCCACCAGGGCGCCCACGGCGAAGCCGGCGGCGATGCCGTCCTCGTTGCCGACCAGCAGCCAGGCCGCCGCGTAGGTCGGTACGGCCGCGAACACGGCCAGCAGCGAGGCCGCCACCAGGAACTTCGTCTGGGCGATGACCGGGCGGGAGATCGGCTTGGACATCAGGTGGATGATCGTGCCGTCGTCGATCTCCGGGGCGATGACGCCCGTGCCCGCGATCACGCCCAGCAGCGGGAGCATGGTGCCGATCGCGAAGGTCTTCATCAGTTCGACGGTCGTGGCCTGGTCGGCGGCGCCGAAGACGCGCAGCAGCACGGCCAGGCCGATCAGCGCGAGTGGAAGCAGCAGGAGCAGGGCGATGCGGCGGCGGCCCAGCAGGGCGCGGTAGGTGATGCCGGCGACGACGGGGTTCATCAGCTGCTCCTGTTGATCAGGTAGGAGAAGACGCTCTCCAGGTCCTCGTCCGCGGGGGAGACCTGGAGCAGGCGTACGCCCTCGGCCTGGGCGACCCGGGGGAGCAGCCGGGCGAAGCGGCTGAACTCCGTGGCCTGGACCTCCAGCCCGTCGGGGCGCAACGTGAGGCCGCCGGTCGAGGCGTCGCGGACGAGGGCGGCGGCCAGTCTCCTGTCGTCGCTGGAGCGGATCATGAACAGGTGCGGCCGGTCGGTCATCAGCCGCCGGATCTCGCGGAAGTTGCCGGAGGCCGCGTGCCGCCCCGCCACGAGGACCTCGATGTGCTGGGCGACCCGCTCGACCTCCTCCAGGATGTGGGAGCTGAACAGGATCGTCTTGCCCGCCGTGCCCATTTCCTGGATGAGGTCCATGAGGTGCAGGCGCTGGCGCGGATCCATGCCGTTGAACGGCTCGTCGAGCAGCAGCACGGGCGGGTCGTGCACCAGGGCCGCGGCCACCTTGACGCGCTGGCGCATGCCCTTGGAGTAGGTCTCGACCCGGCGGTCCTTCGGCTCCTCCATCTCCACCGTGGCCAGGGCCTTGCGGGCGGCCTGCACCGGGTCGGGCAGGCCGTGCAGGCGGGCGGCCGACAGGACGAACTGCCAGCCGGTCAGGAAGCCGTAGACGCCCTCCCGCTCCGGAACCAAGCCAATATTTCGGTAGATGTGGTGGTTTTTCCACACCTTGGTGCCGTCCAGGTCGACCGTGCCGCCCGACGGGGCCAGGAAGCCGGCCATCATGTGCAGGAGCGTCGACTTGCCCGCACCGTTGGGGCCGAGCAGGCCGGTGACGCCGGGGCCGATCGTCATCGTCACGTCGTTGACGGCGACCACGTTGCCGTACCAGCGCGACACCTGTGAGAGCTCGATCTTCACTGGGAGGCCGCCTTCCTGTATCGCAGCGCGAGGGCGGCCAGGCCGGCGGCGATCAGCAGCACCAGGAGCAGCGCGGAGGCCGGCCCGCTGGGGTAGGCGCTGCTCTCGATGGAGTGCGGCGGGGTGCCGAACAACCAGGACTGTACGGAGTCCGTCAGCCAGAACGGGTTCGCCAGCCACGCCCACGCGGCGGCGGCCTCGTTGCCCGACATGGACAGCGTGGCGTAGATCAGCGGCACCGAGGCGGACGACAGCAGGTAGACGGTGATCACCGAGGCCACGCCGAGCCCGCGCCGCGGCGTGAGCGAGGCCAGCGCCAGCCCGAAGGACGACAGCAGCAGCGCCAGCATCAGGGTCGTGACCATGGCGGCCACGTAGTCGCCGGTCGCCGGAGGGCCGGGCAGGTCGATGATCAGCTCGCCCACGTAGGAGACGGTGAGCGGCACCGCGATCAGCGCGTAGAGGGCGACGGTCATCGCCGCGACCTTGGCGGCGACGTACTCGGCGACCGAGACCGGCCGTGACAGGTAGAGGGACAGCGTGCGGTGGCGCAGGTCGGGAGCGACCACCGTGGGCGCCTGCGCGGCCAGGAAGATCGCCACCACGGCCTGCATGACCACGGCCAGGCCGCTGTAGGGGATGCCCTGCCGCTGGATGGCGACCAGGGCCGCGATGTTCACGACCGCGGGCACGAGCATGATGGCGGCCAGGGAGAACGGCACGATCTTGCCGCGGGCGGGGCGGCCGAGGCCGAAGACGCCGCGCAGCGTGTGGACGGCCAGCGCCCTGGTGGAGTAGCCGCGGCCGAGCCGGGGGCCGTCGTAGTGGCGGTAGCCGATGTCGTAGATCTCAGACATGGGTGATCTCCTCCCTGAAGACGTCCTCGATGCGGTGACGTCCCTCTTCGAGGCGGATCAGGCAGAGGTCGAGGTCGACGGCGGTGTCGCGGATCAGGTCGTACGTCTCGGGGCCCGCCACCTTGACCACCAGCATGCGGCCCTGCCGCGAGGCGGTCTGGCCGGCGGCGGCGAGCCGGGCGGCCAGGTCGTCGAGGCCCTCGTCGACCTCGACCGTCACGCTCTGCGTGCCCTGCGTGTACTCGCCGATCGCGGACGAGCGCAGCAGCCGGCCGGCGTCGATGACGATCACGTGGTCGCAGACGCGTTCCAGCTCGCCCAGCAGGTGGGAGGTGACGAGCACGCTGATGCCGAACTCGGCGCCGATGCGCTTGATCAGCGTCAGCATCTCGTCGCGGCCGCGCGGGTCGAGGCCGTTGGTCGGCTCGTCGAGGAAGATCAGCTTGGGGTCGTGGACCAGGGCCTGGGCCAGCTTGACGCGTTGCTTCATGCCGGTGGAGTAGCCGCCGATCGCGCGGTAGCGCTCTTCCGCCAGCCCCACGTGGCGCAGCACGTCGGCGGCGCGCTCGCGGGCGGCGACACGCGGCAGGCCGGACATGCGCGCGAAGTGGACGACTAACTCGGTGGCGGAGACGTCGGGTGGAAGGCATTCGTGCTCGGGCATGTAGCCGACGAGCCTGCGGATCTCGGCGCCCTGCGCCGCGATGTCCAGGCCGAGCACCTGGGCGGCGCCGCCGCTGGGTGGCAGCAGGCCGAGCAGGATCTTGATCAGCGTCGACTTTCCCGCGCCGTTCGCGCCGACCAGACCGGTGACGCCCGGCCCCACGGTGACCGTGAGCGCGTCGATCGCGGTGACGGTGGGGAAGCGTTTGGTCAGGCCCTCGGTGGCGAGGATGTGCATGTGCCGGACCCTACCTGTCGCACCGGGGCCATGGCCTCGGTCAAACGGATGAGCGGCGTCCTACTTGAGGCCAGAATTTCCGCTGGACCAGAAGGGTGAGCGTGCCCGCGATGACCATCCCCGCGATGTTGAGCCCGAGCTGGGAGACCGACGCCGCGACCTCGTCCCAGGCGCCGAGCGCGAGCGCGACGGCCGCGTAGCCGGCGGCGGGCACGGTGGTGACCGAGATGAAGACGCCGATCAGGGCCGAGGACTTGCCCGCCGTGATCGACAGCACTCCGGCCGCGCCCGCCAGCAGCGCCACGATGAACGACCAGCGGTCGGGCTTGACGATGAACTGCAGATCGTCGTGCCGGCCGAGGTTGCTCGCGTCGAACCAGCCCATCCAGTACGAGACCAGCGCGCAGGCGAACGTGACCGCGATCGCCACCGTGAACCCGCTGACCAGCGTCTTGAGTGCCGTGGTGATCAGGTGCCAGCGGCGGCGCAGCAGGCCGAAGCAGATGGCCGCCACCGGCCCGAACTCGGGGCCGAGCACCATCGCGCCGATCATCAGGAGCGGGGAGTTCTGCACCACGGCGATGCCCGAGAGCTGGGTGGCGACGGCCAGGAACGACAGGTAGGCCCACGTCAGGCGGGTGTCGGCCTCGACCCGCTGCTCCAGCGCCTCCCACACCACCGCGTCGTCGGGGTCGCCCGGCGCCTCCTCCACGGCGTCGTCCGCGACCCTGGACAGCGAGAGGTCGACGTGCTCGACGGCGATGGAGCCCGTCTCCTCCAGCCACTTGAGCTTGCCGAGCACCTCGTTGGCCGACTCGCGCGCCGCATCGCAGAAGATCAGGTCGCCTTCGGGCACGCGCGCGGCGCCGGGCAGGACGACGATGTTGGTGACGCCGGGACAGTCTTCCAACACCGTCAGCGCCTCGGCGGTGCGCGCGGCCGGGCAGATCAGTCGCAGATGTAGCACGCTGCCATTGTTGTCGATCGGACGTTGACGAGGTATTGACCCCGATACGCGAAGCTTCCTCGCATGATCCGGTTCAGGTGTCATGAGGATGGTGAGGAGTGCTGGTTCGCCGGGATCGACGACCAGGAGTGCGGGGGCAGGTTCGCGCTCTATCTGTTCGAGGAGGCGTTCAGGTCTGGCGGAGCCGTACCTTTCGTACCGAGTGGTCGACGCCCTTCTTGAGGACGAGGTCGGCCCGGCCCCTGGTGGGGGCGATGTTCTCGACCAGGTTGCGCTCGTTGATGTCGCGCCAGACGTTGACGGCGAAGTCTGTGGCCTCGTCGTAGGACATCGCCGCGATGTGCCGGAAATACGACTTCGGGTCTTCGAAGGCGGTGCGGCGGAGCTTGTGGAAGCGGTCGACGTACCAGGAGCGGATGTCCTCGACCTTGGCGTCCACGTAGATGGAGAAGTCGAAGTAGTCGTTGACCGCGAGGGACGTGGGCGGGGCAGGCTGGAGGACGTTGAGGCCCTCGATGATCAAGATATCTGGATTTTTGACGATCTGGTGGGCGCCGGGGACGATGTCGTACTCGAGGTGGCTGTAGATCGGCGCGCGTGCCTCCGCCGCGCCCGCCTTCACCTCCGCCACGAACCTGACCAGCCCGCGCCGGTCATAGCTCTCCGGGAAGCCCTTGCGATGCATGATCTTCTTGGCCTCGAGCACCGCGTTGGGGTAGAGGAAGCTGTCGGTGGTGATCAGCTCCACGTGGGGATGCTCGGGCCAGCGGGCGAGGAGGGTGTGCAGGAGCCGCGCCGTCGTCGACTTGCCGACGGCGACGCTGCCCGCGATGCCCAGGATGTAGGGGACGCGCCGCTCGGCGTGGCCGAGGAACGCGCTGAGCACGCTGCTGCGCTGCTTGGATCCGGTGAAGTGCAGGTTGAGCAGCCGGGTCAGAGGGAGGTAGATGTCGGTGACTTCGGTCAGGTCGATGGGGTCGTCGACGCCGCGCAGCTCTTCCAGCTCGTCTGCGGTGAGAGTCAAGGGCGTGTTCTTGCGGAGCTCGCTCCACTGCTCCCTGCTCAGTTCCACGTAGCCGTTATTCACCTAGGCAGCGTAGCGATGTGCGACAAACCGGATCATGGCCGGGGCGCGTCCTGTGGATCCACAGCCTGTGGATAAAGACGTGGGATTACCGAGACTCAGTTCGGGGAAGGGAGATGGGTCTTGGCGAATCAAGCATGTGGGCGTTTTCCGGCGGCTACTGTTTCGGACCGGGAGGTTCCGTGGACCGTCGTCGCTTCATCTCCAACGTGGTCGCCGCCGCGGGCATCGCGGGCCCCTTCGCGGGGGTCGCGTGCGCGGGAGCGCAGGGCGGCGTCAAGCCCGTGCGGGGCTACGGGCCGCTGCGGCCCGTACGCGATCTGCGTGACGGGAAGGTGCGGCTGCACCTGCCCGAGGGGTTCAAATATCGCTCGTTCAGCGTGGCCGGCGACAAGTTCAGCGACGGGTCCACCGTGCCCGGCCGGCACGACGGCATGGCCGCCTTCTCCGGCCCCAAGGGCAGCGCCGTACTGATCCGCAACCACGAGGTCAACGGACCCGTGGGCGCGTTCGGCGACAAGAGCCGGGCCTACGACCCGATGGCCGGAGGCGGCACCTCGACGCTGCAGGTCACCCGCTACGGAGAGGTGATCAAGAGCGCGCCCTCCCTCAACGGCACAATGATGAACTGCTCCGGCGGCCCCATGGTCTGGCGGGCCTGGCTGAGCTGCGAGGAGACGGTCAACGGCCCCGACGTGGCCGACGACTTCTCCGGCGGCGACAACGCCAAGCTCACCGAGAAGCACGGCTACATCTTCGAGGTGCCGGTCGGCCGCGCCGCCACCGCCAGGCCGATCAGGTCGGCCGGCCGCTTCCCGCACGAGTCGGCGGCCTTCGACCCCTCGTCGGGCGCGATCTACCTGACCGAGGACAACTTCGCCTTCCCGTCCGGCTTCTACCGCTACCTGCCGCCGAAGCACCCGGTGCTGGCCGGGCGGCTGCTCGACGGCGGCCGGCTGCAGATGCTCGCCGTCAAGGGGGCCAAGCGCAAGGACCTCTCCGTCGGGCAGGCGCGCGGCGCCGCGTACGCGACCACATGGGTCGACATCGACGACCCCGACCCCGACCTCAAGGGCCGGCCGTCCAACGACGAGGCCGTCCAGATGGTGGGCCGGCAGGGCAGGGAGGCGGGCGCGGCCCTGTTCTCCCGCCTTGAAGGGGCCGTGCACCACCAGGGCACGATCTACTTCGTCTCCACCCAGGGCGGGGCCACCGCGCCGGGCGACACGGCGCCGGACGGGTTCGGCAAGGGGCGGGGGCAGGTGTGGGCGTACGAGACGTGGAGCGGGCGGCTCAAGCTCGTCTACGAGTCGCCCCGAGCGGCCGTGCTCGACCTGCCCGACAACGTGACGGCCAGCAGGCGCGGCACCCTCGTGCTGTGCGAGGACGGCGAGGGCGACAACTACCTGCGCGGCGTCACCAAGGCGGGCGAGATCTTCGACTTCAGCCGCCTGGAGGCCATCCCGGGTGACACGGGGGCCGAGTTCGCGGGCTCGACGTTCGGACCGGGCGGCCACACCCTCTACGTCAACGTCCAGGCCAAGCAGGGCATGTCCATCGCCATCTGGGGGCCGTGGGAGCGCGGGCCCTTCTGAGCCCGCGATGAGTAGGCTGCACTGATGATCCTGGGTATCGGCGTGGACGTCGTGGACATCGCCCGCTTCGAGGCGTCGCTGGAGCGCACGCCGCGGCTCAGGGAGCGGTTGTTCACCGAGGTCGAGCGGCCGCTGCCGGTGCACTCGCTGGCCGCCAGGTTCGCCGCCAAGGAGGCCGTGGCCAAGGCGCTCGGCGGGCCCAAGGGGCTGGGGCACCTGGAGGCCGAGGTCCGCTGCGACGAGCTGGGCAAGCCCGAGTTGCACCTCTACGGCAACGTCGCCGAGGCCGCGTACGCGCTGGGGGTCAAGCGCTGGCACCTGTCACTCAGCCACGACGCGGGCGTGGCCGTGGCCTATGTGATCGCGGAGGGATAGCTTCGGATCATGCGCACTGCCTACACCGCCGACCAGATCCGGGGCGCCGAGCACGCGCTGATGGCGCGGCTCCCCGAGGGGACCCTCATGCAGCGGGCCGCCGCCGGGCTCGCCGCCCACTGCGCCGGCCTGCTGGGCCGCGTCTACGGCAAACGCGTCGTCCTGCTCGTCGGCAGCGGCGACAACGGCGGTGACGCGCTCTACGCCGGTGAGCGGCTGGCCAGGCGCGGGGCGTGGGTGGGCGCGGTCCTGGCCGGGTCCAAGACGCACGAGGCGGGGTTGAGGGCGCTGCGGGACGCCGGTGGGCGGGTGGTCGACCGGCCGGCGATCGACGGGGCCGACCTGATCATGGACGGGCTCGTGGGGATCGGGGCCTCCGGGGCGCTGCGGGAGCCCTACGCGGAGCTGGCCGAGCGGGCGAACGCCGCCAGGGGCGCGATCGTGGCCGTCGACGTGCCCAGCGGGGTCGACGCGAGCACGGGGCAGGTGCACGGGGCGGCGGTGCGGGCCAAGGTGACCGTGACGATGGGGGCGTACAAGACGGGGCTGCTGGTCGATCCGGGGGCCTCGCACACCGGGGTCGTCGAGCTGGTCGACATCGGGCTGGGGGCCTACCTGCCCGATCCCGACGTGGCGGCGCTCACCCGCGGCGACGTCGAGGACCTGCTGCCCCGGCCGGGCAAGGAGTCCGACAAATACCGCAGGGGCGTGCTGGGCGTCGCGGCCGGCAGCGACCGCTTCACCGGGGCCGCCGTGCTGGCCGTGGGCGGCGCGCTGCGGGCCGGGGCCGGCATGGTGCGCTACGCGGGGCCGCACGAGCCCATCGCGCAGGTGCGGGCGCACTGGCCGGAGGCCGTGGTCACGACGCTGGAGCGGCCCTCCATCGACGACGTGGGGCGGGTGCAGGCCTGGGTGCTCGGGCCCGGGCTCGGCACCGGCGACTGGGCCCACGAGCTGGCGGCCAAGGTGCTCGGCTCCAACGTTCCCGTGCTGATCGACGCCGACGCGCTGACCCTGGTGGCCAACGACCGGGGCCTGCTGCGGCGTGCCGCGCCGGTCCTGATCACGCCGCACGCCGGGGAGCTGGCGCGCCTCCTCCGCGCCGACCGCGACGACATCGAGGCCGCCAGGCTGGAGCACGTCCGCCGGGCGGCGGCCGAACTGGGCGTGACCGTGCTGCTCAAGGGCTCGACCACGGTGGTGGCCGAAGACTCCAGGCCCGTACGCGTGAACCGCACCGGCACCCCCTACCTGGCCACCGGCGGCACGGGCGACGTGCTGTCCGGCGTGGCGGGCGCGCTGCTGGCCCAGGGCCTGAGCTGCTACGACGCGGCCTCGTGCGGCGCCTACGTGCACGGCCTGGCCGGCCGGCTGGCCGCCGACGGGGCACCGCTGACGGCGGCGGAGGTGGCCACGGCCGTTCCGGCGGCCATTCGGGCCGTGACCAGGGTCGATGGCTGATCGGCGAAATCATTCGTCACCGAGGCCGCCTGCGGTGAAAATCACGCTCGACCACGGGCATGAGCTGCCACACTAGAAGGATGTACTCCCCGATGGCCACGCCCGCGGAGGCGCGGGTGGATCTGGCCGCCATCAGGCACAATGTGGCCCTGCTGAAAGAGCTGGCCGGCGGCGCGGAGCTCATGGGCGCTGTGAAGGCCGACGCCTACGGCCACGGCCTCGTGCGCACCTCCGAGGCGGTGCTGCGGGCAGGGGCCGGCCGGCTGGGGACCGCGTTCATCAGGGAGGCGCTCGCCCTGCGCGAGGGCGGCGTGACCGCGCCGATCCTGTCCTGGCTGATCACCCCGGGCGAGCCGCTCGACGAGGCGCTCGTCCAGGACATCGAGCTGTCGGCGTCCGACGTGCGGCTGCTCGACGAGATCGCCGCCGCCGCCCGCCGCACCGGGCGCGCCGCGAAGACGCACCTCGAAGCCGACACCGGCATGAGCAGGGGCGGCTCGCCGCTCGCGGCCTGGCCGGAGCTGCTGGCCAGGGCGCTGGAGCTGCGCGCCGAGGGCGTCATCGAGATCGTCGGGCTCTGGTCCCACTTCGCCTGCGCCGACATTCCCGGCCATCCCTCGATCGAGCGGCAGCTCGAGGCGTTCGAGGCCGCGCTGAAGCTGGCCGAGCAGGCCGGCGCGGCCGGCTCCCACGTGATCAGGCACATCGCCAACTCGGCCGCCATCGTGACGCTGCCCGGGGCCCGCTACGACCTGGTCAGGCCCGGCATCGCGATATACGGCCTGAGCCCCGTCCCCGAGCTGGGCGACTTCGGCCTCCGGCCGGCGATGACGCTCGTGGCCCGGGCCGGCCTGGTCAAACGCGTCGCCGAGGGGTCGGGAGTGTCCTACGGGCACCTCTACACCACCGAGCGCGAGACCACGCTTGGCCTCGTTCCGCTCGGGTACGCGGACGGGATACTCCGGCACGCGACAGGGCGGGCCGAGGTTCTGGCGGGCGGACGCAGGCGGAAGATCGCCGGTCGGGTGTGCATGGACCAGTTCATGGTCGACATGGGCGACGACGCCCTGGCGGCGGGCGACGAGGTGGTGCTGTTCGGGCCGGGTGACAGGGGCGAGCCGACCGCTCAGGAGTGGGCGGATACTCTCGGCACGATCACGCATGAGATCGTGACCAGGATCGGCTCGCGCGTGCCGCGGGTTTACGAGCAGAAGAGCTCGGAGTGACGTACGGCACTTCGCGGCGGCCATGAGCGGAGAAGGATCGGGGAGATGACGACGACAACACGGCGCAGGGTAGGGATCGCCGGCGCGCTCGTCGGTGCGGCTTCCGCCGGTGTCGCGGCGGCGGCGCTGGCCAAGCGTTACGCGGTCGGCCGCATCAGGCTGCGCCCCGACGCCGAGGCGAGCGAGCCCTTCGGCGAGCTGCGGGGCAGGGAGCGCACGCTCATCACCTCCGACGGGATGGCGTTGCACGTCGAGATCGATGGTCCCGAGGAGCGAAGGAGCCCGGAGGGAGAGAGCGAGAGCAACGATGCCAACGAGCCCCGAAGCGGTCGCGACCACAAGAACGACGCGGCGCTGACGATCGTGTTCTGTCACGGCTACTGCCTCAACCTGGAGTCCTGGCACTACCAGCGCAAGGACCTGCGCGAGAACTACCGGATCGTGCTGTGGGACCAGCGCGCGCACGGCCGCTCCCAGCGCTGCCGCCCCGAGGACAGCACGATCGACCGGCTGGGCGAGGACCTCGCCGAGGTGATCGAGAAGTTCGTGCCCGGGCCGTGCGTGCTCGTCGGCCACTCCATGGGCGGCATGACGATCATGGCGCTGGCCGACCGCTACCCCGAGCTGTTCGGCGACAAGATCCGCGCGGTGGCGCTCATCGCGACCTCGGCGGGCAAGCTGGCCGAGCTCACGCTGGGCCTGCCCGCGATGCTCTCCAAGGTCGTGCACAAGGTGGCCCCCTCCACGATCTCGATGCTGGGCAAGCGGGGCGCGCTGGTCGACAGGACCCGCCACGTCGGCAGCGACATCGCCTTCCTGATCACCCGCCACATGGGCTTCGGCGACTCCAAGAACGTCAGCCCGACCCTGGTCGACTTCGCCGAGTCGATGATCAGGGCGACGCCGACCGAGGTGTTCGCCGACTTCTACCCGGCGCTGATGAACCACGACAAGCTCTCGGCGCTCCACGTGCTCGCCGAGGTGCCCACCGCGATCCTGGTGGGCGACAGCGACTGGCTGACCCCGCCCGACCACAGCAAGGCCATCTCCGCCGCCCTGCCCAAGGCCCAGCTCACGGAGGTGCCCGACACCTCCCACCTGATCCAGCTCGAGCGGCCCGGCATCGTCAACGACGCGCTGCGCGACCTGGTCAAGAGGGTGGAGCTGTAAGTGAGGCTGGCCACCGCCGAGGACATGCGCTCATACGGCGCCCGCCTGGCCGCCGTGCTGCGCCCAGGAGACCTGCTGGTCCTGTCCGGCCCGCTCGGCGCGGGCAAGACCACGCTCGTGCAGGGCATCGCGGAGGGGCTCAAAGTACGCGGCCCGATCACCTCGCCCACGTTCGTGATCGCCAGGGTGCACCCGTCACTGCGCCAGGGCCCGCCGCTCGTGCACGTGGACGCCTACCGGCTGGGCGGCGACCTGGAGGTCGACGACCTCGACCTCGACGCCTCGCTGGAGGAGTCGGTCACCGTCGTCGAGTGGGGCGAGGGGCTGGTCGAAGGGCTGGCCGACGACCGCCTGGAGATCCACATCGACCGCGAGACCGGCGACGAGGCCCGCCTCGTGACGCTGCGCGGCGTGGGAACCAGATGGGCCGACACGCCGTCTGATCCGGTAGAAGGTTAAAACCTCGATCAAATCCCGGTATTGCTGGCACCCTTGACATACCGGGCCGGCGATTTAAATCATGATCGTTGGTCAGGGATTCGCCCAGATTTTCTGGGTATCAGGAGGGGCGACGTCCACATTTTTGGTGGATGCTGGGTTGCAAGACGGCAAAGTGGGGTGCGGCCGGTGCTCAGGGTCAGGCGTGTCGCTTACGCGGGAGCCATCGTCATGGTCGGTCTGACCGGTTGCACGGCCTCGGCCGAGAGCGGTCCGAGCGGCTCACCCAGCCCACCCGTCTCCGGCTCGGGCAGTCCAACGGTCACCGCCACCAACACGACCACCACGACCGCCAGCCCAAGGCCCACGGCCACCCGGCAGACCATCCTGGTCGAGGTCAATCCCGACCGCGTCACCGCCGGCGAGACGTCCACCGTGTGGGTCATGGCCAACTGCCCCGAACCGACCGGCGGCCCCGCGCACACCGGCACGGCGACGTCCAGGGCCTTCGTCAACGGCGTGCCGCTCAACCCGGTCCCCGAGGCGTCGGTCACCCCCAGGCCCACCAACGGCTCCGGCTCGCCCTGGGTGCGGGGCGAGGCGCGCGTCTCTGGAGCGATCCGGCGCGGCACCTACCGCGTCGACGTCAAGTGCGACGGCACCAACCACACCGGCCGCGCCACGCTCAGGGTCGTCCCGGCCGAGGACGTGCCGACCGGTGTGCCCACCAAGGCACCGCGGGCGGGCGGCGGCGGCACCTTCGCGCAGGAGGCCGGCGACGAGTCCTCGATCCCGCTCGGTCCGGCCGGCGCGCTGATCGCCCTGGCCCTGGCCGCGGGCGTTGGTTTCGCGGTCAAGCGCCGCAACCGGGCGTAGGCCGTGGCCCGACCAGGACGGGTGGTGCTCGCGGGCGCCATCACGGGTCTGGTGCTGGTCGCGTTCGGCAAGGGCATGCAGACCGGCACCACCCCTGCCGCGGCCGTCGTGCCCGAGAGCATCGACATCCCCTCGATCGACGTCGAGGCCGACCTGATGAAGCTCGGCCTGGAGAAGAACGGCGAGGTCCAGCTCCCGCCCTACGAGAAGCCGAAGGTGGCCGGCTGGTACACCGGCAGCGCGGTGCCCGGCGAGAAGGGCGCCTCGGTGATCATCGGCCACGTCGACACCAAGACCGCGCCCGCCGTGTTCTACAAGCTCAGGCACTTACGCAAGGGCCAGACCGTCAAGGTCGAGCGCAGCGACGGCAAGGTCGTCGAGTTCAAGGTGGACGCGATCGAGCAGGTCCACAAGGACAGCTTCCCCACCAAGCGCGTCTACGTCGAGGACGGCCTCAAGCTGGTGACGTGCGGCGGCAAGTTCGACTACGCCAAGGGCGAATACCTCGACAACATCATCGTGTACGCCTCCAAGGTCTGAAAAAGGCTTGCGCCCGCCGGGACCATGGAGGAATGAGTCAAGAGACCAACCCTCCCGCGTCCGGCGCGCGCGTGCCCTGGCAGCGGGTGCACCCGCCGGTCCGCGCGGCGGTGGAGGAGTTCCTCGGCGGGCGCGTGGTCGAGGCGGAGACCCAGCCGGGCGGGTTCTCCCCGGCGGCCGCGGTCCGGCTGCGTACCGACAACGGCGGGCGTGCCTTCGTCAAGGCCGTCGGCCCCGAGCCCAACGCCGACGCCGTCCGCCTCTATCAGGCCGAGCTGAAGATCGCCGCGGCGCTGCCCGAGTCGGTGCCCGCACCCAGACTGCTGACCGGCTTCGAGCTGGAGGGCTGGGTGACGCTGGTCTTCGAGGACGTCGAGGGTGAGCACCCGGAGCTGCCGTGGCGGCGCGACCAGCTCGACCGGGTGCTGACGGCCGTGAAGGGGATGTCGGCCGCGCTCACGCCCGCTCCCATCGACGCGTCGCCCATCGGGAAGGTGTTCGGCTCTTCGTTCAACGGCTGGCGCATGCTCCTCGACGAGGAGACCGACGGGCTCGACCCGTGGGCGCTGCGGCACCTCGGCGAGCTGGCCGAGCTGGAGTCCGGCTGGGCCGAGGCCGCGGCGGGCGACACGCTGGTCCACGCCGACCTGCGGGCCGACAACATCCTGCTCAACGGCGAGCGCGTCTACGTGGTGGACTGGCCGTGGGCCTGCCTCGGGGCGCCCTGGGTCGACCAGGTGATGATGCTGCCCTCGATCGGCATGCAGGGCGGGCCGCCGCCGCACGAGCTGTGCACCGACCCCGGCGCCGAGGTGACCTCGGTCGTCGCCGCGGTCACCGGCTACTTCGTCCGGCACGGCCGCCTGCCCGACCCGCCCGGGCTGCCCACGGTCAGGGCGTTCCAGCGGGCGCAGGGCGTGGTGGCGCTCGACTGGCTGAAGCGGCGTACGGGCTGGGCGTGACCCCTTCGGCGGGTAGGCTAAACAGTCGTGCTGGTCCTGGCCTTTGATACCGCGACGCCCGCCGTCACCGCCGCGCTCCACGACGGGGAGCGCGTGCTCGCCGAGTCCACGACGATCGACGCCCGGCGACACGGTGAGCTGCTCGTCCCCACCATCGAAACCGTGCTGGGCGAGGCGGGCGCGTCGCTGCGCGACGTCACCGCCATCGTGGCGGGCAGCGGCCCCGGCCCCTACACGGGGTTGCGCGTCGGGCTGATGACCGCCCAGGGGCTCGCCACCACGCTCGGCGTCCCCGCGTACGGCATCTGCACGCTCGACGCGGTCGCCTACGGCAGTGGGCTCGCCGAGCCGTTCCTGGTGGCCACCGACGCGCGCCGCAAAGAGGTGTTCTGGGGGCGCTACTCCGATCTGCGCACCCGGCTCGCCGGTCCGTCCGTCGACCGGCCCGCCGACGTGCCCGTCGAGGGGCTGCCCGTCGTCGGCGCGGGCGCCCGGCTCTACGCCGACGTCCTGGGCGACGGCGGCGACGCGCCGCCCTACCCCTACGCGGGCGCGCTGGCCGCGCTGGCGGCCGAGCGGCTGGCCGAGGGCACCCCGCTCGACCCGCCCCGCCCCATCTACCTGCGCAGGCCCGACGCCGTGGTGCCGGGAGCGCCCAAGAGGGTGACGGCGTGAAACTCAGGCCCATGACCCTGGCCGACCTGCCGGCGGTCATGGCGATCGAGCGCGCCATGTTCCCACTCGACGCGTGGAGCGAGGGCATGATGCGCGGCGAGCTGGCCGACATGCCGCGCTCGCGCCACTACGTGGTGGTCCTGATCGACGACGAGATCGTGGCCTACGCCGGGCTCGCCGCCGCGGCCGACCAGGCCGACGTGCAGACCATCGCGGTGCTGGAGCGGCACCAGGGCACGGGCATCGGCGGCGCGATGTTGACCGAACTGCTGGCCGAGGCCCGCCGCAGGGGGGTGCGGGAGATGTTCCTGGAAGTACGCGCCGACAACCCCCGCGCCCAGGCCGTCTACCGGCATTTCGAGTTCGAGGAGATCGGCACCCGCCGCCGCTACTACGACGACGGCACCGACGCGATCATGATGAGAAGGAAGCTGGATGGCTGACGCACCCCTGGTCCTGGGCATCGAGACGTCCTGCGACGAGACCGGCATCGGCATCGTCAGGGGTCACACGCTGCTGGCCAACACGATCGCCTCCAGCATGGAAGAGCACGCCAGATTCGGCGGCGTCGTGCCCGAGGTCGCCTCGCGCGCCCACCTGGAGGCCATGACGCCGACCGTGGAGGCGGCGCTGTCCGAGGCCGGGCTGAAGTTCTCCGACATCGACGCCATCGCCGTGACGGCCGGCCCGGGGCTGGCGGGCGCGCTGCTGGTCGGCGTGGCCGCGGCCAAGTCCTACGCGCTCGGCCTCGGCGTCCCCCTCTACGGCGTCAACCACCTGGCCGCCCACGTCGCCGTCGACCAGCTCGAACACGGGCCGCTGCCCAAGCCGTGCATCGCCATGCTGGTCTCGGGCGGGCACTCGTCGCTGCTGCTGGTGCCCGACGTGGCGCAGGACGTCATCTCGCTCGGCTCGACCGTGGACGACGCGGCCGGGGAGGCGTTCGACAAGGTGGCGCGGGTGCTGGGGCTGCCGTTCCCCGGCGGACCGTACATCGACAGGGCCGCCCGTGAGGGCTCGGGCTCGGCGATCGCGTTCCCGCGCGGGAAGATCGACGACGGCACGCTCGACTTCTCCTTCTCGGGGCTCAAGACGGCCGTCGCGCGCTGGGTGGAGGCCCGCGAGGCGTCCGGGCAGTCCATCCACGTGCCCGACGTGGCCGCCTCCTTCCAGGAGGCCGTGGTCGACGTGCTGACCCGCAAGGCGCTGCAGGCGTGCCGGAAATACGACGTGCACGACCTGCTGATCGGCGGTGGCGTGGCGGCCAACTCGCGGCTGCGGGCGCTGGCCCAGGAGCGGTGCGACGCGGCCGGCGTACGGTTGCGCGTGCCCCGCCCCGGCCTGTGCACCGACAACGGCGCCATGGTGGCCGCGCTGGGCTCAGACCTGGTCGCGGCCGGCGTCACTCCTTCGACGCTGGAGATCCCGGCCGACTCCTCGATGCCGATCACCACGATCCACGTCTGAGCGCCCAGCCCGCCGGTCGCACGGCGGTCGCACCGCAGTGCTCGCAGGCGCCGCGCCCGCGAGCACGCCGGCGGCTGTGAGGTGTCCCTGGCCGGCCTTCAGTCCTTGACCCTGGTCGGGCGCAGGAGGGCCTCGGCGAGGGCCAGCATGGTCTCCTCCAGCGCGCCGAGGCGCTTGTTGAGGTCGTTGCTGGCGGGCTGGACGATGCCCGCCACCGTGTCGGCCAGCTCGTCGCGGTCGGGACGGGAGCTGACCAGCTCGGTGAGCGCGTCGGCGGCGGCCACCAGGCGCTCGGCCTGCTCGCCCGAGTGCGACCGGATGAGCTCGGGGATGGCCAGGGTGGTGGGGAGCTGGCCCACGCGCTGGTTGACGGTCTCGATGCGGTCGTCGACCGCCTCCAGGTGCGCGCCGGCCTGCTCGGCGCGGGTGGCCAGGCCGTTGAGGTGGGTGTCGAGGCCGTTGAAGCGGGTGTCGATTCCGCCGAACTGGCCGTCGATGGTGTCGAAGCGGGTGCTCATGTGCTCTTCGGCCTCGACCAGCCGCTCGTCGATGGCGTCGATCTGGTTGTCGAGCTTGTTGAAGCGGCCCTCGTTGCGGGTGGCGCTGTCGCTGAGGTGCTGGTCGGTGGTGGCCAGGTGCTCGTCGAGCGAGGCGAAACGGGCGTCGATGCGTACGTCGAGCGCGTCGAACCTGTCGTCGTGGCGGCCCAGGTGGCCGTCAAGGGTGCCCAGCCGCTTGTCGACCCCGCCGAGGTGGGTGTCGACGGAGGTGAGCCGCTTGTCCACGCCGCTCATGCGGCCGTCGAGGCCGTCGAGCCTGGTGTCGATGTCGGCCAGGCACTCGTCGGCGGACTCCAGGCGGCTGTCGAAGCCGGTGAGCCGGGAGTCGAGGCCCATGAGCCGGCCCTCGGCGCGTTCGAGCCGGGAGTCCACGCCGCTGAGCCGGGCCGTCAGCCGCTGCTCGCTCTCGCCGAGCTGGACGGCCAGGTGCTGGTCGGCCTCGTCGAGGCGGGTGGTCAGGCGCTGCTCGACGCTGGACAGGCGCTCGGTGAGCTGCTCGTCGGCCTCCCTGAGCCGGATGGCCAGGCGCTCGTCCGACTCGAGCAGGGCCCTGGCCAGGCGCTGGTCGGTCTCGTCGAGGCGGTTGGCGACCCGCTGGTCGGTCTCGTCCAGCCGGCTGCTGAGGCGCTGGTCGGTCTCGTCGAGCTTGGCGCTCAGGCGCTGGTCGGTCTCGCCGAGCCGGACGGTGAAGCGCTGCTCGGCGGCCTCGACCAGGCCGCTCACCTGCTCGGCCGTGCCCGCCAGCCGCTCGGTGAGGCCCTCCGACAGGTCGCTGACGACGCTCTCGACCCGGTCGGTGCGGGTGGCCAGCTCCGCCATCGACTTGTCGAGCCTGCTGAAACGGCTGGCGGCGGCCTCCATGCTGGAGTTGAGCCCGGCCAGCGTGGTGGCGAAATCGGACATGCCCCTGGTCAGGCCGTCGGTGCTGTCGAGCACAATCTGCAGGCGGTTGAGCGCCTCGTCCACGCCCTCGCCCACGGTGCCCAGGTCGGCCCACAGGCTCGGCAACTCGGCGACAGGGGTCACCCGGGCGTCCACGTGGCCCACCCGCTCGCCCACGGCGTCCACGTGGTCGCGTACGGCCTCAACGTGCTGGGCCAGGCCCTCCGCCCACATCGGCGGCTTGGCGGTGATCTCGTCGAGCCGCCCGCTGACCGACTCCAGTGTGCCGCTGAGGCCGCCGAGCTCGCGCTCACGGACCTCGCGCAGCAGCCACTCCATGCCTTCGAGCCGCTGGCGGATCTCGTCGAGCACCGCTCCTTGGGTGCGCTGCTCGTACACATGGTCCTGGGCGGCGCGCGCGAGAAGGTCTCGCATCCTCTCGGAGACGGCGGCGTGGGCGCCCGCCTGAAGAAGAGTGGTGTGGTTGGAATGGTCCACCGAAAGCTCCTTCGCTCGCCGACGGTCTGCCGCGCAGCGGTGGGGTAGGTCCGGTCTGCAGATGAAAGAGAGAGAACGCGGTTAACCGCATTAGGGGGGAGAACTCCCGCCCGCCCACCTTAGCCTTTCGATCAAGGTCCGTCAGGGCTGAATTGAAAGATCGCGGTTAACGGGCGAATGACCGGTTTCGGTGGTTCGTGCAGGTGGGGGTGTCCGGCAGATGAGGACAGAAGGACGGTCGGCGATCCTGGTAAGGATGATTACCGCAGAATTCGCGCCGTTGAGTCGCAAATCGGAGCGCAGGCGTTCGATGTCGAGGGCGGAGCCGCGCTTTTTGATGGTGACATTACCGATTTGTCGCTCGCGGAGGGCGGCGCGAAGTTTTTTCAGGGAAAAGGGGAGAACGTCTTCTACGTCGTATCTGGCGGCCCATGGGGTGTCCACCGGGTCGTCGCCCGTGATGTAGGCGATCATCGGGTCGGGCAGACGGCCGCCGACGATCTCGGCGACCTCGCCGACGAGGTGGGCGCGGATGGCGGCCCCGTCGGGCTCGTAGAGGTGGCGGCCGACGGGGCCGGTCGGGGCCTGGACCCCGGTGGCGGTCATGGTGTGGCCGCCGGGCAGCAGGGTCGCGCGCCGGACGGCCCGCCCGCCGGTCCAGAGCGTGGCCTCCTTGACCTCGCCCTTGTACGAGACCCACTCGGCCTCGGCGCCCTCGGGGATGAACTCGTACGGGATGCCCGGGGCGACCTTGAGGCACGCCAGGCCGGCCCGCGCCAGCAGGCCGAGCACCACGGGCCACGGCGGCGAGTAGGCCATGGGGTCGAACGTCCGGCCCCTGCTCGTGCGCCGGGCCGGGTCGGCGAAGAGGACGTCGTAGTCCTCCGGGCGGACGTCGGCCGCGTCGGCGACGGTCACCGTCACCCTGTCGGCCAGGCCGAGCGCCTCGGCGTTGGCCCTGGCCACGGCGACGGTCAGCGGGTCGGTGTCGACGGCCGTGACGGCGCAGCCGGCGCGGGCCAGGGCGAGGAGGTCGCCGCCGATCCCGCAACAGGCGTCGATCACGGTGGGGGCGCCCTGCCCCTGGGCGGCGGTCAGGACGCGGCGGGCGCGGTGCTCGGCGACCTCCGCCCGCGTCGACTGCTCCAGGCCGTGCGGCGTGAAGTACATCACCCCGGCGTCCGCGCCGAACTTGGCCCTGGCCCGCTCCCTGAGCGCGGCCTGGGTGAGCGCGGCGGAGGTGAGGGTGGCGTCGTAGGTCCTGCGCAGGGTGGTGGCGGCGGCGACCGGATCGGCGCCCGTGAGCTCCCCGGCCTCCGCGAGCGCCCGCCGGCCGCGCGGGGTCAGCAACTCGGTGAAGGCGTCGAGGTCCACGTCGTCTCACGTTAGCGCCACGAAGGACGTGTGCCGTCCAGAGGGCCTGGCCGGATTTTCAGAGGGTGGTGTCGTCGAGGGAGACGAGGAGTTTGCGCAGCAGGGCCGCCAGGGAGTCGCGCTCGGTGGCCGACAGGCCGGACAGCAGGCGGTCCTCGTTGGCCGCGTGCCGCTCGAGCACCTCGTCGACCAGCGCGCGCCCCTCGTCGGTCAGGGAGACCAGCGTCATGCGGCGGTTGCCCGGCGCGAGCCGGCGGTCGACCAGCCCCCGTTTGACGAGTTGGTCCATGCGGTTGGTGAGGGCGCCGGGGCTGACCATCGCGGCCGAGGACATGTCCTTCATGCACATGGTCGCGTCGCCGCCGCTCCGCAGCAGCGTGGCCAGCATGTCGAACTCCCACGCCTCCAGCCCGTGCTCGCCCAGGAACTCCCTGACCCCGCGCTCCAGCAGCCGCGAGGCCCGTGACACCCGGCCGATCACGCCCGTGGGCGAGACGTCCACGTCGGGCCGGGTGCAGGCCCACTGCCCGAGTATCTGGTCGACCGCGTCCTCCATGTCCGCATCCTACCCATATTTCGATGTTGAAATGTTCGATGTCGTTAGGTTACGTTTCTGGGTAGAAATGTTCAATGTCGAAATTTTCGAGGTGGGACGATGAAGGTCTTGGTGCTGGGGGCGACGGGATACGTCGGTGGCGCCCTCGTGGAGCGGCTCGCGTCGCAGGGGCATGAGATCGCGGCACTGGTACGCAGGTCCGCCGACGGCGCGAAACGGGTGCCGAAGGCGGTCGACGAGCGGTACGGCGACCTCGCGGACGCCTCGACCCTGCAGGCCGCGATCACGCCCGACGTCGACGCGGTCGTACACGCCGCGCAGTTGACCGGTGAGCAGGGGACGGACCTGGCGACGATCTCCGCGCTGGCCGGTTCGGGGAAGAAGGTCGTCTACGTCAGCGGCGTCTGGGTGCTCGGGGAGACGGACGACGGGCATGAGGACAGCCCGGCGCGGCCGATTTCGCTTGTGGCGTATCGGGACAAGGTGGAGCGGCTGGTGCTCGACGGCGGCGGCTCCGTCGTCAGGCCCGGCGTCGTGCACGGGGGCGGCGCCGGCATTCCGGCGATGCTGCGCGGCCAGGCCGCACAGCGCGGGACCGGCGTGTACGTCACCGCCGGCGGCGTGGTGCCCACGTGGACGTTCGTGCACGTGGAAGACTTGGCGGAGCTGATCGTGACCGTCGTGGAGAAGGGTGGTGCGGGCGTCTACCACGGCGTTTCCGAGGAGGCCGTGCCCGTCACGGCGGTGGCCGAGGCCGCGGCGCGCTCCGCGGGCGTACGCGTGGCGGCCGAGCCCTGGCCGGTCGAGGAGGCCGCGGGACAGCTCGGCGCGGGATTCGCGCAGGCACTGGCGCTCAGCCAGCGCGTCAGCGCGGCGCGCACCCGGGAGGCCCTTGGCTGGCGGCCTTCCAGGGCCGGCATCCTGGCCGACCTGACGGAGGGGTCTTACGCCTGATCGCTCTCGGCGGACGCGTTCGTGTTGACTGTCAAGCCCCGCTTGCATATGTTTCCTGTTGGCACTCTCCCCTTGAGAGTGCCAACGTGCGACGAGGCAGGTCTGACACCCGCGACGGCAGGCCCAGCTGGTCGCCTCTTCTAGATCTTTCAATCTGAAGGGGAGGTCCGATCGTGACGACCGCCACCAAGGTTCCCGTTAAGCCGCTCGGCGACCGCATTGTGGTTCAGCCGCTTGAGGCAGAGCAGACCACCGCTTCCGGCCTGGTCATCCCAGACACCGCCAAGGAGAAGCCGCAAGAGGGCAAGGTCCTCGCGGTGGGCCCCGGCAACTGGGATGAGGACGGCGACAAGCGGATTCCGCTCGACGTCTCTGAGGGCGACATCGTCCTCTACAGCAAGTACGGCGGCACCGAGGTCAAGTACGGCGGCGAGGAGTACCTCGTGCTCTCCGCCCGCGATGTTCTCGCGATCATCGAGAAGTAAGCCGGATGTGTCGAGCCCCGGGCGCTCTTGAGGGCGGCCGGGGCTTTCGACGCTAGGAGAGGACATTCAGCAAATGGCGAAGATCCTGCAGTTCGACGAGGACGCCCGCCGCGCGCTTGAGCGCGGTGTGAACGCCCTCGCGGACGCCGTGAAGGTAACCCTCGGCCCCCGTGGCCGCAACGTCGTCATCGACAAGAAGTTCGGTGCGCCGACGATCACGAACGACGGTGTCACCATCGCTCGTGAGATCGAGCTGGAGGAGCGCTACGAGAACCTCGGCGCCCAGCTCGCCAAGGAAGTTGCCACCAAGACCAACGACATCGCGGGCGACGGCACCACCACCGCGACCGTCCTGGCCCAGGCCATGGTCCGCGAGGGCCTGCGCAACGTGGCCGCCGGCGCCTCGCCGCTGTCGCTGAAGCGCGGCATCGACAAGGCCGCCAAGGCGATCAGCGACAAGCTGCTCGACAGCGCCCGTGAGGTCGGCGACAAGAAGGAGATCGCGAACGTCGCGACGATCTCCGCTCAGGACGCGCAGATCGGCGAGCTGATCGCCGAGGCGTTCGACAAGGTGGGCAAGGACGGTGTCCTCACCGTCGAAGAGTCCAACGCCATGGGCATGGAGCTCGAGTTCACCGAGGGCATGCAGTTCGACAAGGGCTACCTGTCGGCCTACATGGTGACCGACCCCGAGCGGATGGAGTCCGTCCTCGAGGACGCCTACATCCTGATCACCTCGGGCAAGATCTCCTCCATCGCGGACTTCCTGCCGCTGCTGGAGAAGATCGCCCAGACGAAGAAGCCGCTCCTCGTGATCGCCGAGGACGTCGAGGGCGAGGCCCTGGCCGTCCTGGTGACCAACAAGATCCGTGGCACCTTCACCTCCGTGGCCGTCAAGGCCCCGGGCTTCGGCGACCGCCGTAAGGCCATGCTGCAGGACATCGCCATCCTCACCGGTGGCCAGGTCGTCAGCGAGGAGGTCGGCCTCAAGCTCGAGCACGTCGGCACCGAGGTGCTCGGCACGGCCCGCCGCGTCGTGGTGACCAAGGACACGACCACCATCGTGGACGGCGCCGGCGACCAGCAGGCCATCGCCGACCGCGTCAAGGAGATCAAGCTCGCCGTCGAGCAGTCCGACTCCGACTGGGACCGCGAGAAGCTCCAGGAGCGTCTGGCCAAGCTCGCCGGCGGTGTGTGCGTGCTGCGTGTCGGCGCCGCCACCGAGGTGGAGCTGAAGGAGAAGAAGCACCGCCTCGAGGACGCGATCTCCGCGACGCGCGCCGCGATCGAGGAGGGCATCGTCTCCGGCGGTGGCTCCGCGCTCATCCACGTCGGCAAGGAGCTCGACGACCTCGGCCTGACGGGCGACGAGGCCACCGGTGTCGGCGTCGTGCGCCGCGCCCTGGTGGAGCCGGCCCGCTGGATCGCCGAGAACGCCGGTCTCGAGGGCTACGTGGTCACCCACAAGGTCGCCGAGCTGAAGGCCGGTGAGGGCTTCAACGCCGCCACCGGCGAATACGGCAACCTCATCGACCAGGGTGTCATCGACCCGGTGAAGGTCACGCGCTCGGCCGTGCAGAACGCGGCGTCGATCGCGGGCATGCTGCTCACCACCGAGGCGCTCGTGGTGGAGAAGCCTGAGGAGGAGGCCCCCGCCGGCGGCGGCGGCCACGGTCACGGCCACGGCCACTGACCCGTCTCCATCGTCACGGCCCGCACCCTCTCCGGGGGGTGCGGGCCGTACGTTTTTCGGGAGGTATGCCGGACGGCGTGCGGGCTCGTGACGGCGTGCGGGTGGTTCGCGTGGATGGGTCGGCCTTGCCGGAGGGTGCCGTCAGGCGGGGTCGTTCCGTGGTGGGTCCAGGGTTTTGAGGCGGCCGGACAGGAAGTCGCGTTCGGCCTCGTTCGCGGTGAGGGTCATGGCCTCGTGGTAGGCGGTGGCGGCCTCGGTGGTGCGGCCCAGGCGGCGCAGCAGGTCCGCCTTGATGGCCGGGAGGTACTGGTATCCGGCCAGGCGGCCGTCTCGTTCCAGCTCCTCGACCTCGGCCAGGGCCCGTGCGGGGCCCTGAGTCCGCGCGAGCGCCACGGTGCGGTTCAGCGCCACCACCGGTGACGGCCACACGCGCAGCAGCTCGTCGTACAGGGTCACGATCTGCGGCCAGTCCGTACGCTCGAAGTCCGGCGCCTCGGCGTACACCGACGCGATGGCCGCCTGGAGCACGTACCGGCCCGGCCGGCCGCCGCGCAGGCCGTCCACGATCAGGTCGTGCGCCTCGGCGATCGCCGCCCGGTCCCAGCGGGAGCGGTCCTGCTCCTCCAGGCGCAGCAGACGGCCACCGGCGTCGGTCCTGGTGGCGCGGCGGGCGTCGGTGACCAGCAGCAGCGCGAGCAGGCCCCAGACCTCGCGCTCGTCGGGCATCAGCTCGCGCAGCATGCGGGCCAGGCGCAGCGCCTGGTCCATCAGGTCCGTACGCATGAGCGAGGCGCCCGACGGCGCGGTGTACCCGGTCGTGAAGAGCAGGTGGATCACCCCGAGGACCGCGCCGAGCCGGTCGGGCAGCGCGGCCGCCCCGGGCACCCGGTAGGGGATGCGGGCGGCCGAGATCTTCTTCTTGGCCCGGGTCAGCCGGGCGCCCATCGTCGTCTCCGGCACCAGGAACGCCCGGGCGATGTCCCCGGTGGGCACCCCGCACACCAGCCGCAGCGTGAGGGCGAGTTGCGCCTCCCGCGCCAGCGCCGGATGGCAGCACATGAAGATGAGCCGCAGCCGCTCGTCCGGTACGGCCTCCTCCTGGATCGGTTCGACCGGTTCGTCCATGGCGATCTCGTCCGCCGTCCCCTCGGGCTCCACCAGCAACGGCAGCTTCGAGCGGAACACCCGCTCGCGGCGTACCGCGTCCATCGCGCGGCGCTTGGCCGCGGTCGTGAGCCAGGCCGCCGGGTTGTCCGGGATCCCGTCGCGGGCCCAGCTCACCAGCGCCGCGGCGTACGCCTCCTGCACGCACTCCTCGGCCAGGTCCAGGTCACCGGCGACGCGCGCCGTCGCGGCCAGGACCAGGGCCCAGCCGCGGCGGTGCGCGTCCACGACCGCTCGCTCGACGTCCGGCGGGTCGCTCACTGGTGCACCATCCTTGTGTCGGTAGTCGAGAGACTGCTGATGCACCCGAGGTGCCGCCGGGTCACCGCCCTGCTCGCTCGACCACT
>NZ_JBFAIM010000083.1:0-51657 GCF_040654715.1 Nonomuraea sp. NPDC050643
CTGGCTCTGCTCATCTTCTGCCTGGTAGAACGCCAGGTCAGACAGGCATTGGCCACGCACGGGCAGAGCAAGGTCAACGGTCTGTACGCCGGTCGGCCTGCCATCCCCACCGGAAACCTGATCTTCCGTGCACTCGCTACCATGCGCATCATCCCTGGCAGCGGGACCGCGCCACCCATCATCCTCCAGCCGACCCCGGCACAGATCAACCTGCTCAATCTGCTCGGGGTCGACCCTCGCGATCTCCGTTGACGATCACGCACCTGCGGAAAACGGGCCTAGCCACGTCTCCGAGCCACGTCTTCCGAGCCACGTCTTCCGAGGCACCTCTTCCGCACGCGCTGCCGCGCCGCGGGCGACCCGGAGGGGCGGCGGCGGCGGGCTTCGGGCGCGGTGCGGGAGACTAGGACGGTGAGCCTCGAGAACGACCGCCCCACTCCCCCGGCGACCAGCACCTCCATCATCGTGCTCACGCTGGCGCGGCGCGTCGAGACCGAGCTGACCGCCGCGCTCGCGCCGCTCGACCTCACGGTGAGCCGGCTCGGGCTGCTCGGCCACATCTCCGCCGTGCCGGGCGTGTCGTTCAGCGACCTGGCGCGGATGTCCGGCATCACCGTGCAGAGCGTGCACACGGCGGTGAAGGCGCTGGCCGGCGCGGGGCTGGTGCGCGACAACACCGCCCGGGCCGGGTCCGCCTCCGCGATCGAGGTCACCCCCGAGGGGGCGCGGCTGCTGCGCGCGGCCCAGGAGGCGGTGGCCGAGGTGGACGAGCGCATGTTCGGGGCGGCGGCCGATCCGATCCAGCGGCAGGTGGGCGACGCCGTCCGTGCCGCCTTCTCGGGGTTCTGACTCAGCCGGCGTCCGCGAGATACGGCGGCGCGGGGTCGTACTGGAGGTAGCGGCGCACCTGGCGGGAGTGGTCGGGGCCGTGCAGCCGGCCGACGAGCCACAGCGCGCTGTCGATCCCGGCGGACACCCCCTGGCTGGTCAGCAGGTTGCCGTCCACGACGTAGCGGACGTCGCGGACGACGGTGACGTCACCGCGTTCCTCGAGCTCCTCCTCGAAGCTCCAGTGCGTGGCCACGCGGCGGCCCCGCGCCGGGCCGGCGGCGTGCAGCAGGAGCGCGCCCGTGCAGACGCTGACCGTCCACTCGGCCTGGGCGGCCGTCCTGGTGATCCAGCCGGTCACGACGGGGTTGCCCGGCTCGATCGCCCTGGCGCCCTTGCCGCCGGGAACCAGCAGCACGTCCAGCGGCGGGTGGTCGTCGAGGCCGTGGTCGGGCAGCACCCGCATGCCCTTGGCGCAGCGTACGGGGCCGGGGCGTTCGGCGATGAGCACGGCGGTGTCGACGCCGCCGCGCAGCATCGACGACACGGTGAACACCTCCCAGGGCCCGACGAAGTCCAGCTCCTCGGCCTCTTCGAAGATCAGCAGTCCGTAGGTGGTCAAGGCTCTTCTCACTTTCCGATGGAGGTCGTGGCAGGGCTCGCCGTGGAGTGGAAGCGGTCGCGGTAGTCGGACGGCGCGACGCCGACGCGGCGGTGGAACGTGCGGCGCAGGGTCTCGGCGGTGCCGAATCCGCAGCGGCGCGCGATGACCTCCACGGGGTCGTCGCTCTCCGCCAGCGCGCACCGGGCGGCCTCGACGCGTACGCGCTCGACGTACGAGCCGGGCGGCACGCCGAGTTCGGCGGTGAACCGGCGTTGCAGGTGGCGGGGGCTGAGCCCGGCGTGCGCGGCGAGGTCGCCGATGCCGTGCCTGGCGCCGGGGTCGGCGTGGATGGCCGCGACCGCGGCGCGGACGGGGTCGGTGGCCGGCTGCGCCGACCACAGGGCCACGCTGAACTGGGACTGGCCGCCGGGCCTGCGCAGGAACATGACCAGGTGGCGGGCGACGGTCAGCGCGACCTCGCGGCCGAGGTCGTCCTCGACCAGGGCGAGGGCGAGGTCCATGCCGGCGGTCACCCCGGCCGACGACCAGACGTGCCCGTCCCTGACGAAGATCGGGTCGCCGTCGACCGTGACGGCGGGGTACTCCCTGGCCAGCCGTCTCGTACGGGCCCAGTGCGTGGTGACCCGGCGGCCGTCCAGGAGCCCGGCGGCGGCCAGCAGGAACGCCCCGCTGCAGACCGAGGTCACCCGGCGGGCGCCGGCCCCGGGCGGCGGCGACCCAGCCGGTCAGCTCCGGGTCGTTCCTGGCCTCGTAGACGCCGGCGCCGCCGGCGACCACCAGCGTGTCGACGCCGCGCGGGTCCAGGGTGTCCATGCCGTGCCCGGCGTGCACGGGCAGGCCGCTGCCCGACCGTACGAGGCCGGGCCGCGGCGCCACGATCTCGCACGTGTAGCCGCCGGCCTGCTGGAACACCTCGTACGGCCCGGCCAGGTCGAGCGACTGGAAGCCGTCGAAGACGACGAAGACGACGCGGCGCTGGTTCACCCCTTCAGCCTGTGGCGCACCCGGTGGTGGCGTCAACGACCGCCACCCCACAGATCGCGCCATCCCTTCACCCTCCTTCAGGGACCCTGAAGGTCACGTGTTAGGCTTCAGCTCTCCTGAAGGTCGGGTCGATGAGGAAGGGTTCATGGAAGGTCTCTTGCTGTCGGTGCACGTACTGGCCGCCATCGTGTTCGTCGGAGGGTCGGCCGTCGCGACGAGCCTGTTCCCCCGCTACGCACCCGTCGCGGCGCCCGCGGAAGGGCCCGCAGAAGGGCCCGCAGTGGGGCCCGCGGAGGTGATGGCGGACCGCAGCCGTTCCGTGGCCGTCGCGCTGCACCGGATCACCCGTGGTTACAGCATCTTCGGTGTCGTCGTGCCCGCCGCCGGGATCGTGCTGGCCTTCGTGCAGGGCCGTACCGGGGAGATCTGGATCACCGTGTCCATGATCCTCACGGCGGCCGCGGGCCTGCTGCTGGCGCTGGCGATCTACCCGCGCCAGCGGGAGGCGCTCGCCACCCCCGGCGAGCCCGCGCGGCTGCGGACGCTGTCGATGTTCGCCGGTTTCTACAACCTGCTGTGGGCGATCGTGGTCGTGCTGATGATCGTGCGTCCCGGCTCGGCCGAGGGGGCGTGACGGCGGTGCGTACGCTGCGTGTCGCCACCGCCGTCGAGACGATCTCGCTGACCGTGCTGCTGCTCAACCTGGCCACCGCGCACATCAAGGCGATCTCGTCGCTGGTGGGCCCGCTGCACGGCGCGGCCTACCTCACCGTCGTGGCGGCCACCCTGGCACTGCCGTCCGCCGCGGCGACCGGCGCCCGCTGGCGTTCGGCCGTGCCGGTCGTCGGCGGGCTGCTCGCCCTGCGCCGGCTGCGGAAAGCGGGCGCCTGACGGCACGGCCGTGCGCTCAGCCGCTGAAGAGCTGGGTGAGTTTGAGGAACAGCTCGTACACCCCGTACGCGAACGGCACCCCCACCCAGCCCCACGCCAGCACCATCAGCCCGGTCCGCCTGTCGCTCATACCGCCTGCCCCTTCTCCGCCACCGGCGTCCCGTGCTCCGTCACGGGCCGCTCGTGGAATCTCTCGTGTACCGGCCGGATCAGCTCGTTGGCGAGGAAGCCCACCGCGAGCAGCCCGATCATGATGAAGAGCGACGCGGTGTAGAGGTCGGGCCCGGATCGTCCGGCGGCCTTCTGCGCGTCGGCGATGGCGTTGACGATCAGCGGGCCGAGCACGCCCGCGGTGGACCAGGCCGTGAGCAGCCGCCCGTGGATGGCGCCCACCTGGTAGGTGCCGAACAGGTCCTTCAGGTACGCCGGGACCGTCGCGAAGCCGCCGCCGTAGAAGGACAGGATGCCGAGCGCGCACACGATGAACAGCGGCTTGGAGTTGTCGCCCATGAGCGCGATGGCCAGGTAGAGCAGCGCGCCGACGCCCAGGTAGACGCGGTACATGTTCTTGCGCCCGATCACGTCGGACGTCGAGGACCAGACGAAGCGCCCGGCCATGTTGGCCAGCGACAGCAGCGCCACGAACCCGGCCGCCGCCCCGGCCGCGACGGCGACCGGCGTGCCGGAGAAGAAGTCCCTGATCATCGGGGCGGCCTTCTCCAGGATGCCGATGCCGGCGGTGACGTTGCAGCACAGCACGACCCAGAGGCAGTAGAACTGCGGCGTGCGGATGGCGTTGCGGGCCGAGACGTCGGCCGTGGTGATCAGCGCCCGCACCCGGTTCTCGGGCGGCCGCCAGCCCTTGGGGCTCCAGCCGTCGGGCGGCACCCGGACGAGGAGCACGCCCATCGACATGAAGGCGGCGTAGACCAGGCCGTGCACGAGGAACGTGGTGGCGATGCCGTTCGTGGTCGCGCCGAAGGAGTCGAGCATCTGCGCCGACCACGGCGAGGCGATCAGCGCTCCGCCGCCGAACCCCATGATCGCGATGCCGGTCGCCATGCCCGGCCGGTCGGGGAACCATTTGATCAGCGTGGACACCGGCGAGATGTAGCCGATGCCGAGCCCGATCCCGCCGACGCCCCCGTAGCCGAGGACGACCAGCCAGTACTGCCGCGTGGCCACACCCAGCGCGGACAGCAGGAAGCCGGAGGAGAAGCAGGTCATCGAGACGAACATGGCCCAGCGGGGCCCGTTGCGTTCGACCAGCGTGCCGCCGAAGGCCGCCGACAGGCCGAGCATGACGATGCCGAGCTGGAACGGCAGCGCGCTCTGGGTGCCTGACAGGCCCAGCGCGGACTCGAGTGGGGGTTTGAACACGCTCCACGCGTACGCCTGCCCGATCGCCAGGTGCACGGAGAGCGCGGCGGGGGGTATGAGCCATCGGCTCCAGGTGGGGGCCGCGACGGTACGGGAACGACTGAGGAACCTCGTCCTTTCTGCCACGCCAATACGGCTATCACATACCGTATGCAGTATTTAGGACGCGTTGCATCTTTACGGTGAGCGGTCAAATCCCGTCGATCAACGGCATGCCGAACATTGTTCTGTAAGGTTGCCTCATGACGGACATCTTCGACGATCTCCAAGCCGAGTACGAGCAACTCGACGCCGTCCTCACCGCGCTCACCGCCACCCAGTGGGCACACCCCTCCGCCGCCGCGGGCTGGACCGTCCTGGACGTCGTCCTGCACCTGGCCCAGAGCGAGGAGCTGGTCGCCGCCGCGATCGCGGGCGACGAGCTGGCCCGGCCGCCGGGCGACGTGGACGCCGTGGCCGACGCCCTCGTGACCGCCCAGCGGGACATCGCCCCGGCCGCCCTGCTGGCCCGCTGGCGCACGGCCGCCTTCGCCACCCCCGGCGCACTGCGCGCCCGGCCCAAGGGCTCCCGCCTGTCCTGGGTGGCCACCTCGCTCTCCCCGGCGACCCTGGCCACCACCCGCCTGGCCGAGCACTGGGCCCACGCCTACGACGTCACCGCCCCGCTCGGCATCGCCTACCCCGACACCGCCCGCCTGCGCCACATCGCCTGGCTCGGCCACCGCACGCTGCCGTACGCGTTCAAGATCGAGGGCGTCGAGGGCGGGCCCGTCCACTGCGAGCTCACCGCGCCCGGCGGCGACCTCTGGCGGTTCGGCGACCCGGCCGCCGAGTCCGTCATCACGGGTCCCGCCGCCGACTTCTGCCGCGTCGGCGCCCGCCGCCTGGCCCCGGCCGACTCGGCGCTCAAGCCGACGGGCCCGTACGGCGCCCAGGCGCTGGCCGTCCTGCGCAACTACGCCTTCTGACGAAGCCCGCGGCTCTTCCCCCAGGCTAGGGAAAGCCCTAGGGCGTGTCCCGATGCGGACGCGCTCGACGCCGTGACACCGTGCGATTATTCGATCACACGACCTGGATGGGTGGGGACGACGACATGACCGAGCCAGCGGGCGGGGTGGCCAAGCAACTCGCCGGAGCGGTGGAGCTCCAGGACTTCATGACGACGGCGGGCACACTGACGCTCGCCGACCGCAGGACCCTCGTCCAGCAGGCGCTGGTGCTCATCGAGCAGAACTACGTGCACCTGCCGCTCAAGGCCGCCATGCACGCGGTCAACCCGGTGCAGCGGCTGAGGCTGCTGGCCCTGCGGCTGAGCCGGCAGACCGCGACGACCATGGACCCGGAGTGGCACTTCCACGCCGAGCTGTCGGAGATCTTCCACTCGGTACGCGACCTGCACACCAACTACCTGCTGCCCCAGCCGTACAACACGAGGATCGCCTACCTGCCGTTCCTGATCGAGGAGTACTACGACGGCGACGCCCGCCACTACGTGGTCACCAGGACCGTCGAGGGCTTCTCCGTGCCCGGCTTCGGGCCGGGCGTGGAGGTCACCCACTGGAACGGGATCCCGATCGACCGGGCGGTGGAGATCAACGCGGACCGGTTCGCCGGCAGCAACCCGGCCGCCCGGCACTCGCGGGGGCTGGAGTCGCTGACCATCCGGCCGCTGCGCATCCACGTGCCGCCCGACGAGGACTGGGTCGTGCTCACCTACCAGGACGCCGACGGGATCGTCAGGGAACTGCGGGAGAAGTGGCGCGTCACCGAGAACCTGCCGCCCTTCGTCAACGCCGACGTGGTCACCACGGCGGCCGTGGCCCAGGGGCTCGACCTCGGCACCGACGAGATCGGCCGCGCGCTCAAGCTCCTGTACGTCCCCGAGGTCGTCACCCACCGGGAGCGGATCGACGTCGCCGAGCTGACGGCGGAGCCGGCCGAGGCAGGGGCGGAGGTCCCGACCTCCATGCCCTCGATCTTCCGGGCCCGGAGCATCGTCACGCCGTCGGGCACCTTCGGCCACATCCGCGTGTTCAGCTTCAGCGTCATGGACCCGGACGGGTTCGTGCGAGAGTTCGTCCGGCTCATCGGGCTGCTGCCGCAGAACGGGCTCGTCGTCGACGTGCGCGCCAACGGCGGCGGGCACATCTTCGCCAGCGAGTTCCTGCTGCAGACGCTCACCCCGCACCCTGTCGTCCCCGAGCCCACGCAGTTCATCGCGACGGCGCTGAACCTGAAGATCTGCAACCAGCACCAGGAGAACCCGACCGGCCAGATCGACCTCGGCCCCTGGTGCCCGTCCATGAACCAGGCGCTGGAGACGGGCGCGGTCTTCTCGGGCGCCTTCTCCATCACGCCCGTCGACGGGGCCAACGCCCTCGGCCAGCAGTACTTCGGCCCGGTCGTGCTGGTCACCGACGCCCGCTGCTACTCGGCGACCGACATCTTCGCCGCCGGCTTCCAGGACCACAAGATCGGCGAGGTGCTCGGCACCGACGACAACACCGGCGCGGGCGGCGCCAACGTGTGGACGCACGCGCTGCTCAAGCAGCTTCTCGAGGTGCCCTCCCCCGCGTCCGACAGCCCGTACAAGCCGTTGCCGGGCGGGGCGAACATGCGGGTGTCGATCCGGCGCACCCTGCGGGTGGGCGAGCTGGCCGGCACCCCCGTCGAGGACCTCGGGGTGTCGCCGGGGCACCGCCACCGCATGACGCGCAAGGACGTGCTGGAGGGCAACGTCGACCTGCTGGCCCGCGCGGGAGAGCTGCTCGCCGGCGGCCCGGTGCGCCGGCTCGACGTGCGGGTGGCCGCCGACGAGGTGACGCTCACGACCGCGCTGCTGGACCGGGCCGACATCTACCTGGACGGGCGCCCCCGGGCGTCGGCGGACCTGACGCAGGAGACGGTGGCGGTGCCGGTGCCCGGCGCCGGAGCCGCCCGCAGCATCCGGGTCGAGGGCTTCCAGGCCGGTGAGCTCGTCGCCGCGCGCACGGTGGTGCGCCGGTAGGAAGGGTCAGCTCCGGTCCGCGACGGCCCGGTCCGCCTCGGCGATGACCGGGCTGGCGCGGTAGGGCTGCCACTCGGCCCGCAGGCGGCTCAGCTCGTCGCGCACCCGGGCCGAGGCGATCAGCCGCACGTCGTCGCGCAGGCCGAGCACCATGCCGGCGGCCCGCTCCAGGTCGCCGGCGCGCAGGAACGCGTGCGCCGCCCGCAGCCCGATCAGCGTCCTGGTGCGCCGCTCGATCGGGCGGCGGCCGTTCATCGAGGCGGCGAAGTGCCGGGCGGCGGTGGCGTGGTCGCCCAGGCGGGTGAGGGTCAGGCCGATCTGGTGCTCGAGGGATTCGCGCCGGTAGTTGCCGGTCCATTCGCTCTCCGGCGGCGAGTCGGCGCGTTCGAGCTGGGTCTCGGTGCGGCGTAACAGGTTGAGGGCGTCCCAGCGGGTGCCGGCCCCCGCGTGGGCCTCCGCGCGCATGCCGGTGATCCAGGCCAGCGTGCGCCCGGGGCCGTGGCCGCCGAGGGCGGAGGCGGCGGCGTCGGCCAGCGCCAGGGCCTCGCCGTCGTGGCCGAGCTCGGCCGCCTGGACGGCCATGCTGCGTAACGCGGTCGCGCGCAGGAGCAGGTCGCCCGCCTCGTCGGCCAGCCGCACGGTGCTGATGTAGTAGCGCTGGGCCAGCGCGTTCGCCCCGGCGTCCATGGCCATGTACGCGGCCAGGTAGCTCAGCTCGGCCGCCGCGCTGAACAGATCGGGCCTGGTCCGGCCGCTCGCCTCGTGCAGCAGGGGCGTGACCTCCCAGGAGAGGTAGGCGGCGACCGCCGCGCGGGCGTGGCCGCCGCCGTACTGGTCGTCCAGGTCGGCGAAGCTGGCGGTGGCGGCGCGGACGCGGGCGACGTCCCCGGCCCCCGCGCGGCCGCTCTGGGCCCGGGACCGGATCCCCCCGCCTCGGGCGGACAGGGCGGCCAGCGTGAACGTGCCCACGGTCAGCACCGTCCGCCGGTTGAGCAGGTCGTCCTTCCCCAGCGTGGCCAGCCGGGCGACCGGGTCGCCGCGCCAGGGGTCGTCGGCGGGCGGCGCGACGGCGGGGTCCGGCCAGCCGAGCTGCGCGGGGCCGAGGTCGGGCCGGCTGAGCCGCCGCCGGAACGCCTCCACCGCCGCGTACACGGCCTCGGGCCTGGGGATGGTGCCGGTCAGCCAGTGCCCGACCGCCGAACGGTCGTAGTGGATGCGTTCCCCGGTCTCGGCCGCGACGGCGTTGACGTGTCGCGCGGTGTCGGCGTGCGTCCAGCCCGCCTGCTCGATCAGCGCGGCGAGGGCCCGGTTCACGACGGGACGGGTACGCCGTGGCGGCATGGCAGCTTCACATCGCTTCACATCGCGGTGCCCTCGACGATGCGCCGTACCCAGCGCACCGTCAATAGTGCGGACCGTCACCGCAGAAGGAGAGAGCATGGACGACGCCCGCACCGAAACAGTGCACCGCGAGCTCCTGACCGCCCTCGCGGGCCGGCCCCTGGTCACCGTCGACCGGTACGGCACGACCCTGCGCACCTGCTACACGGGCCCGGCCCCCATCGAGGCCCTGCGGCCCGCGCTGAGCATCGGCTGCTACTCGACGTGGGAGCCGGCCATGCCGGGCATGGTCGTCGCCGCCGAGGACCGCACCCAGGTGCGGTCGGTGGCCGAGCGGCAGGGCTGGCTGCGCCGCGTCCGGCACGACGCCGCCCGCCACCTGGTCAAGCTGGACCGCCCGCCCGTCCTCGCCACCTGGTGCACCGGCGTGCAGCTCCGGGAGCTGGCCGGGCCCGGCGGCACGGTGGCGGCCATCGACGCGGGCGTGCGCGACATGATCGAGGCCAGGCACCTCTTCGACGACCTGCTGCGGGCGGCCGGCGTGCCCGCCGTGGCGCGGATCCGCTGCGTGCCCGCCGACCGGCTGCCCGGCCTGGCCGAGTTACGGCGCTCGGTGGGCACCGAGCGGGTCGTGGTGCAGGCGGGCGGGCCGTCGGGCGGGCGCGGCACGGTGATCGTCTCGGGCGACGAGGACATGGGCCGCGCGGTGCGGCTGCTGGGCCCGTACCGGGTGGCGGCGTTCGTGGAGGGCTGGCCGTGCGCGGTCACCGTGCTCGGCGTGCCCAACGACGCCGGCGGCCTGGACGTGTACGTGGACCGCCCCTCCCACGGCACCACCCGCGTCACGGAACCGAACACCGCCTGCGACGGCCACGACTGGTCGCGCCCCTGGCCCGCGCCCGCCGCCGCGCTGCTCATCGAGTGCGCGGAACGCGTCGCGCTCTGGGCCTGGCGCCGGTACGGCGTGGCCGGGCTGTTCACCCTGGACGCCCTGCTCACCCCGAGCGAGCGCGTCTACCTGTCCGGCATCAAGTGGCGTCACCACGACAGCCCCGAGGTGGCGGGCGTGAGCCAGCAGCTCATCGGCGTCCCGCCGTTCGTGCTGGGTCATCTGGCGGTGATGCTGGGCGCGCGGGTGACCTGGCTGGCCGACCCGCAGGAGTTCAACCACATCAGTCTCCTGCGCGCCACCCAGCGGGGCGGGCCCTTCTCCGTCCGGGTCCGGCTGACCCACGAGGGGCCGATGCGCCTGGTGGCCGGTCAGGGGCCGGGCGTCTACCACCTCGACCACGCCGACCGCCTGCGCTGGAAGCGCCCTGGCGCGCACCCGTCGGACGCCCACGTCGACCAGGGCGAGTTCCTGCTGGCCGACCTGCCGGGGCCGGACATCGTCTGCCACCCGGGCGCCGACGTGGCCACCATCGAGGGCGTCACGGAGGGCGCCGTCGAGCCCTTCCACGGCCCCGGTCGTGCCTCCCCCTTCACCCGGCGTGTCGCCACGGCCGTCGGCGAGCTCTTCCAGCCCTGCGACCCGTGATCGGCGCCGCGCTCCGGCGACCCGCCGCGCCGCCGGATCAGCCGAGGAGCCGCACGTCCAGGACGCGCAGGGGTGACGGGGTGGTGCCGGTGGAGCGCTCCTGGTAGGCGAGGGAGATCACGCCCGTGGTGCGGGCGGCGGAGTCGTCCACGTCGATCTCGCCGAAGGCGTTGAGGCCGGCGGCGTCGTACCGGAGGGTCCAGTCGGTCCAGCCGCTGGCGGCGCTCGCGGCGACGATGCGCCCGCCGGGCATGATGACGTACGCGTTGTCGCGGGCGTCCAGCACCAGGCGGGAGCGGCCGAACGCCTGCAGGGGCACCGTGACCTCGACCTTCCTCCAGGTGCCGTCGGCGAGCTGCCGGAGGTGGAAGTTGCGGGCGTAGGCGCGGCGGCCGGCGGCGAAGTCGGTGACGCACTGCGTGAAGCGGCCGGGCACGTAGCTGATGAGCACGTGCGGGCGCCCCTGCGAGTCGACGGCCTGGGCCTCCTGGTTCATCAGCGCGTGATCCGGGTTCAGGGGGTCCACGACCTGGTTGGGAGTGCCGATGGAGACCTGGGTGCCGGTGCCGGTCACGGCGGCCGTCGCGCCGTCGCGGGTCTTCCACGTACGGCCCCGGTCGTCGCTGTGGACGTGGCCGGTGTCGTGGTTGCTGATACCGCCCGCGCTGCAGACGACCCCGAAATTGCCCTCCCGCCAGGTGTAGGCGGCGTGCAGCCGGCCGGAGGGGCCGTAGTCGAGGCCGTGCAGGTACATGTTGCGGGTGGTGCTCGTGCCGTGCGCGGTCGTGTACGTGCCGCTCGCCGACTGCCAGCGGCCGAGCCTGGTCCAGGCGCCGTTGTGGTATTCGGCGAGCTCGTTCGTGCCGTTGCCCGAGCCGCCGGTGCGGTAGCTGAGCTGCAGGCGGCCCTCCGGGGTGGCCAGGAACTGCGGGTAGGTGATGTCGCCGAGCGCGACGCCGTCGAGGGCGCGCTGCACGGGGCCGAACTGCGACAGCGTCCAGGCGGGGGCGTTCTGGGCGGCGATGAGGCCGGGCGCCGACCTGACGTAGTGGACGGCGCTGTTGTGGGTGTCCATGGCGACGTGCAGCCGCCCGTCCTGGCGGGAGACGCCCAGGGAGATGACGTTGTGGGAGTCGTTGACGGTCAGCCTGTGCGGCAGCTTGACCGTCTGCCACGGGCCCGGCTGGGCGGCGCCCGCGTACGCGCGGCGGGCGATCATGGCGCTGCGGTCGGCGGTGTACCAGGCGGCGTACTGGTGGGCGCCGTGGGTGAGGATCCCGTCCTGCTGGAAGGTCGCCTGGTTGACCAGGCCGTCGTAGGAGACGAAGTAGACGGCCTGGGCGTCGACGAGGGTGTTGCGCAGGACCTGGACCGACGGGGCCGCCGCCGACTGCGGGTGTGCGGTCAGGGCTGCCGCGGCGACCGTGGCGATGATCACGCGTACGAAGGTCAACGCGCTCTCCCTTGTGAGCGATAACACGCGTCGCGAGTGCCCCAGTGGTACAACGCGGGCCGCCGCCCGTCAATCGCCGCCGCCGCCCGCCCCGCCCGACCTGGTGCCGGCGCGCGATGAAACTTTCAGGACGCGGGCCAGGGCCTCCAGCGTCTCGGTGGGCGTGCCGGGCGGCGGGGAGACGCGCAGGACCGGCTCGCGCAGGTGCAGCGGGGCCCGCGCGGTCGGGACGACGCCGACCAGCAGGGACGCCTCGGCCGCCCGCGCGGCGGCGTGCTCGGCGCTGTCTCCGGGCGGAGGTCTGAGCGTGACGATGGCCGACGGCTCGCCGAGCGGCTCGGCCACCCGCCAGCCCCCGGCGCCGTCGAGCAGGCCGCGGGCCGTGGGGCCGAGGGCGGCCAGGTGCGCGTGCATGGCGGACAGGCCGAGCGCGTGCAGTTCGAGGACGGCCGCGCCCAGGCCGACCCGGGCGGCGACGGCGTTCTCCGCGCTCTCGTACCGCCGGGCGCCCGCCACGGGCACCGGGCCGCTCTCCTCGGACCACAGGTGGCCGCCGAGGGTGGGCGCCGGGGCGTCCATGGCGGGGGTGAGGCCGGGGACGATCAGGAAGCCGATGCCGCGCGGGCCCGCGAGCCACTTGCGGGACGTCCCCACGTACGCGCTCGCCCCCGTACCGCGTACCTCCAGGTGGCCCAGCGACTGGCACACGTCCAGCACCAGCGGGACCCCGGCCGCCCGGCACAGCGCCCCGATCTCCTCCGCCGGCTGCACCACCCCGTGGTGGGAGCCGAGGTGGGAGACGACCACCAGGTCCAGGCCGGCGGCCAGCCGGGTCCGCAGCGCGTCCGGGTCGATGCGGGCGTCGCCGTCCACCGGCAGCTCGACGAGCCGCCACCCGCGCCGCTCGGCCAGGCGGCGCAGCAGCATCACGGTGCTCCCGTACTCGGTGGGGGCCACGCCGACGCGGCCGCCCGGCGCGAGGTCCCAGCCGCCCAGGAGCGCCGACATCGCGGCCGTCCCGCTCTCCAGGAAGGCCACGTCCGCCGGACCGGCCCCGGCCAGGGCGGCCAGGGCCGCCCTGGGCACCGTGAGATCCGGGACGGCCGCGTAGCCGCCGTGCCGACGCTCCAGCTCCAGGTGCGCCACGACCGCGTCGAACGCCCGGTCGCTGAGCACGTTGCAACCGGCCGCGTCCAGATGCCCCGGCGGCATCACGCTGCGCGCGGCCCGCCATCTCCCCCCGATCGCGGCGTCCGGGCTCACGCCTCTGCCAGGACCAGCGTGAAGTCGCCCGCGGGGTCCGTGTAGCGGCGGCGCAGCCTGAAGCCCGCCGTCGCCAGCTCCTCCCGCAGCCCCTCCGGGCGGAACTTGGCGCTGATCTCGGTCCGCATCTCCTCCCCCTCCGCGAAGTTCACCCCCAGCCCGAGCCCGCCGAGCCACACCCGCATGGCCCGGGTCGCCCGCAGGCGCATCTCGATCCAGTCGTGGCGCTCGTCGTAGAGCGCGACGTGCTCGAACGCCTCCGGTACGAAGTCCGCCTCCAGCTCCCGGTTGATCACCCGCAGCACGTTCCTGTTGAACTCGGCCGTCACCCCGGCCGAGTCGTCGTAGGCCGCCTCCAGCCGCCCGACGTCCTTGACCAGATCGGCGCCCAGCAGGAACGTGTCCCCCGGCCGCAGCGTGGCCCGCAGCTCCTTCAAAAAGACCGCGCGCGCGACCGGTTCGAGGTTGCCGATGGTGCCGCCGAGGAAGGCGACCATCCGCCGTCCGTCGCGCGGCAGCAGGGCCAGATGGCGCTCGAAGTCGGCGCACACCGCCCGTACGTCCACGCCCGGGAAGCGCCCGGCCACCCGGCGCGCCGCCGCCTCGAGGGTGACCGCGTCCACGTCCACCGGCGTGTAGCCGCGCAGCGTGCCCGCCGAGGCGAGCGCCGCCAGCAGCAGCTCGGTCTTCTCGCTGGTGCCCGACCCGAGCTCGACCAGCGTGTCCGCGCCGGAGACCGCCGCCAGGTCCGCCGCCCGCGTCCGCAGGATGGCCAGCTCGCGCCGGGTCGGGTAGTACTCGGGCAGCCGGGTGATGCGGGAGAACAGCTCGCTGCCGGTGGCGTCGTAGAACCACTTGGGCGGCAGCCACTTGGGCGACGACGTCAGACCGGTCGTGACGTCGTGTTCGAGCGCCTGGCGCAGGTAGTCGTGGTCGAGATGGTTGATCACTTGCACGGTCGGCTGGCTGACAGGCACGGGGCCTCCTGAAAGAGAGATCACAGCGGCTGGACGCGTACGTCGCCGTCGGCGACGGTCAGCAGGCTCCGCTCGGGAACGGCCTGCCACCCGGGCAGGTCGTCGAGCGGCTCGCTGGCCACCAGCACGCCGTCGTGGATTCGGTGGGTGAAGAGCGTGTCGCCCCAGACGGTCGCGGCGATGGACGCGCCGTCGCAGGCGAGCAGGTTGAGGCGGGCGACGGGGTCCTTGGCCCCGGCCCGTACGACGACGTCGGCCAGCGCGTCGGCGAGGCCGGTCCCGGCGCGCCCGCGCTGGAAGACGGCCGCGGCCACCCAGGCGGCGTCGCAGGTGCTCTCGGCGCCGTCGGCGAGATCCCTGACGGCGTCGCGCGCGACCCGGCCGTTGTGGCTGAGCAGCCACGTGCCGTCGGCGAACGGCGCGGTGGCGCTCTCCTCGATCGGCATGCCCACGGTGGCCGAGCGGACGGCCGCCAGCAGGCAGGTCGAGCGGGCCGCCCGCGCGAGGCCGGGCAGGTTGGCGTCGGTCCAGATCGGTACGGCACGGCGGTAGCGCACGGGCTCGGGACGACCGGCGTCGTACCAGCCCATGCCGTACCCGTCGGCGTTGATGAGGCCGGCCCGCTGGCGGCGGGGCGCGTACGACTGTTCGAGCAGCCCGTGCTCCGGCTCGTGGATGAGCCAGGTGAGCGGGCGGGCGGCCCCCAGCCAGGCGGCGTGCCTGCACACCTCAGACCAGCTCCGAGCGGGCGCAGCGGAACCCGGTGAAGATCTGCCGCCGGATCGGGTAGTCCCAGTTCCTGAACGTGGTCCGCACCGCCGCCGGGTCCGCCGCCCACGAGCCGCCGCGCAGCACCCGGTACTCCTGGCCGAAGAACACCTCGCTGTACTCCTTGTACGGAAAACTCCGGAACCCCGGGTACGGATGGAAGAACGAGGACGTCCACTCCCACACGTCCCCCACCATCTGCTCGGCCCCGTACGCGCTCGCCCCCGCCGGGTAGGCCCCCAGGGGCGCCGGATGGGCCGCGCGGTGGCCGAGGTTGGCCAGGGAAGGGCCCGGGTCGGCCTCGCCCCACGGGTACCGGCGCGCCCGCCGCTCCTCCGGGTCCCATCCGCAGGCCTTCTCCCACTCGGCCTCGGTGGGCAGCCGCTTGCCGGCCCAGCGGGCGTAGGCGTCGGCCTCGTACCAGCTCACGTGCTGGACCGGCTCGTCCATCGGGACCGGCTCGATCCGGCCGAAGCGGTTGCGCGACCACGACCCCCCATCCCTTTCCCAGAACAGCGGGGCGGTGATGCTCCTGCGCTGCCGCCACTGCCAGCCCTCCGGCGTCCACCAGCGCTGGTCGTCGTAGCCGCCCTCCTCGATGAACGCCGCGTAGGCGCGGTTGCCGACGGGCAGCCGGTCGATCCAGTAGCCGGGCACCTCCACCTGGTGGGCGGGCCGCTCGTTGTCGTAGGCCCAGGGCAGCGTGTCGGTGCCCATGAAGAAGGGGCCGGCGGGGACGTGCACCTCCTCGGGGCCCGCGTCCCGGCCGGGCGGCAGGTCGCCCTCGCGGACCAGGCCCGGCTGCCCCGACAGTTGCAGGGTGGCGAGCATGGTCTCGTCGTGCTGGTGCTCGTGCTGGATGACCAGGCCGAACACGAACCCGTCGCGGTGCAGCGGGGCCGCGCTCTCCAGGTCGATCGAGTCGAGGACGTCCAGCACCCGGCCGCGTACGCCCTCGATGTAGCGGCGGGCCTCGGTCGGGCCCAGGAAGGGCAGGGTGGGGCGGTCCTTGCGCGGGGTCTTGAACGCGTCGTAGATGTCGTCGATCTCGGGGCGGAGCGGGGTGATGCCCCCGGCCTCGCGCAGCACCCACAGCTCCTCGTAGTTGCCCACGTGGGCCAGGTCCCAGACCAGGGGTGACATGAGCGGGGAGTGCTGGCGTACCAGCAGGTCGTCCTCCGCGTCGGTGTAGGCCAGCGACCGGTCGCGCACGGCGATGAGCTCGGCGGCGATGCGTTCCTTGATGTCGTTCATTGCCGTCCTTCGTCGTTGAGCCAGGCCGGGACGCGCGGCCCCGGCGTCGGGTCCATCAGGTCGGCCGCCGGCGAGCGGCCGGTGGTCACGTGCCGGTCGGCGAACGCGGCCACCTCGGCGACCAGCGCGGCGTCCGCGCCGAGCCGGGGCAGCGCCTCCAGCGCCGCCCGGAAGCCCGCCTCGGCGGCCCGGCGCAGGCGCGGATCGGCCAGCCCGCACCGCGCGGCGACCTCCCATGCGCCCGGGTACGGGTCCGTCGTACGACCCGCCATCGGGCCCGGCGGCTCCCGGTACAGGCCGTTGTCCGGGTCCGTGAGCGGTTCGGCGGCGGCCACGGCCGCCATCGCGGCGTCGGCGGCGCGGTCGTCGGTGATGAGGGCGTGGGTCACGGCCACGCACACGGGCCAGGCCGCCGGGTGCTGGGCGTCGAGGTAGCGGATCTCCAGCCAGCCTCTGGGCCGTACCGGGGGGAAGAGGGTCGTGGCGTGGTAGGCCAGGTCGTCGGCCGTGGGACGGCGTCCGCCGTGACCGCCGCCGCCACCGCCCGCGAGCCAGTCGCGGAACGTCGAGCCGTCGCGTACCGGGCGGCAGCGCTCCTCGGGCTCCCGCACCAGCATGAGCCGGGCGTCCAGCAGGTATTCGGCCCAGTCGGCGGCCGGGTCGCCGGTGACCGGCACGGGGGCGGTCCTGGTGAGGTCGAGGCGATTCCAGACGGCCTGCCGCCCCGACATCCAGCCGCACGGCCGGCCCCCGCTCAGCGGCGAGTTGGCGAAGGCCGCCATCAGCATCGGGCCGAGCGCGTGGGCCCGCTCCCAGCGCACCGCCGGGCGCTCCCCCAGGTCCAGGTTGACCTGGACGGAGGCGGTCGAGCACATCATCAGCGACCCGTACGGCCTGCCGAGGAACTCGGCCATCGCGTCGTAGCGGGGCAGGCGGAGCTGGCGGCGGGCCGGCCGTACCGGGTCGAGGCCGACCCCGCCCAGCGCGAGGCCCGCGGCGCCCAGGGCGTCGCGCACGGCGGCCACGTCGGCGGCCATCCGGTTCAGCGCCTCCGGCAGCGCGGCCGGCGGCCCGGACAGTTCGAGTTGCCCGCCGGGCTCGAACGTCACCTTGCTGCCGCCCGGCAGCCCGGGCACCAGCCGCTCGAACCTGGCCAGCGGGACGTGGGCCGTCGGCGACGTACGGTCGAAGACCAGGAATTCCAGCTCGACGCCCACCTGGTCGCCGGGGGCGGGGTCGAAGCAGCGGCGCGCGAACTCCGCCACCGCCGAGACGTCCCGAAGCGGCGTGCTCTCCACCGTAAGCCCGGTCATCGTCTCCCCTTCGCGTGGCGCACTGGTCCGCGGTGGACCACCCCCGCTGCGGGGCGCGGTCCTCCCCTACAGACCCGCGAGTCGCGCGATCGTTACAGAGGGATTCGAGAGATTTGTGCCACACCGCGTAACGGATGGGGCGAAACGGGGACTAGATCCCATGGATCGGGCGCGGGGACATCGGGCGCGGGGCACACGAGCGGACGGGCTCGGGTGCGACGACGTGTGCGAACTGCTCACGGACTATCTGGAGCAGGCGCTTCCCGACGGGCCACGGCGCGCCGTGGCGTGGCACCTGGACGGGTGCACGGGGTGTTCGGCCTGGCTGGCACAGGTTCTGGCGACGGTCGCGGCGCTGGGCTGCCTCCGGGAGGGCACCATCTCCCCACCGGTGCTGGCCGCGCTGCAGGAGAGTTTCGCCACCTCCTGAGGACCGCCGCGGACGACCTCAGTGCCGTCCGGGGCCGCTGTGGACGACCTCAGTGCCGCTGACGCTGGCGGAAGGCGGACATGAGCCGGTCGCGGACGTCGGCGGACAGCTTCTCCTGTGGCCGGTCGCCGAGGGCGACGATGGTCGCGCGGAACTGATCGAGGTAGCGCCCGCACCCCTCGCAGGAGGCCAGGTGCGCCTGTACGCCGTCGCGCTCTGCCTGGTCGAGGGCGTCTTCCAGGTAAGCGGTGAGGAGTTCCACCAGTTCGTCGCAGGTGAACCGCTTCACGACGTTGACCGCCCTTGTCTCTGAGATGAACCGTTTCACTTATTGTGCCGCGCCACGAACCCCGATGGCGCCCACACGCTATTCCGGCTGTTTCACGGACTCGTAGTAGTCGGCGAGCCAGCCGCGCACGGCCATGCGGGCCCGGTGCAGCAGCACCCGCTGGTTGGCCGCGGTGATGTCCAGGATGTCGCACACCTCGTCGGAGGTGCAGCCCTCCACGTCTCTCAAGGTGATCACGATCCGCTGCCGGGGCGGCAACCGGCCCAGCGCCTCGGCGATCAGCCCGCGCACCTCCGAGGCCAGCGCCTCACCCTCCGGCGTGGGCCAGGCCGCCGTGGGCTCCGGCCAGCCGCCCGGCGGCGGCCCGAGATCCGTGACCTTGGCGCCGTCGTACTCGAAGGCGCTCCACGGAAGTGTCCGGCTCTCCCGCACGCCGCGCTTCTTGGCCGTGTTGACCAGGATGCGGTAGACCCACGTCTTGACCGAGGAACGGCCCTCGAAACGGCCGATCCCGTCGATCACCGCCAGCCACGTGTCCTGGACGACCTCCTCGGCGGAGTGATCGGTGGACACATAAGACCTGGCCACGCGCAACATGCCCTGCGACCAGGTGTCGAGCAACCCCGCGAACATCGTCTCATCACCGGCGCGCAGGGCCGTGACGACGACGTCATCCGGGGGCAGCGCTCCGCCCGCGAAAGACCCCACGATCGCTTCCCCTCCGGTCGAACGCTGGGACATCCCAGGCTAATCATTCCCACCGACGTTCTCCTGCCCCGACAAGAGACGACATCTCGTGCGTATTCTCGAAAAAGTGGTACAAGCGGTTATCGGCGGAGAACATCCCGGCTAACGGGTGAGGAGCATTCCATGCGACGCTCGGAAAGGCTGCTGTACGCGGCCAACGGGGTCGATCTCCGGGTGGCGGACGTCGAGCTGACCGGTGGGGAACGAGTGGAGCGGCCGTTCGTGCGGGTGCCCAGAGCCGCCGGAGCGGTGGTGTTCCATGGCGGGCGCGTCTTACTACTGTGGCGGCACCGCCTCATCACGGACACCTGGGGATGGGAGATCCCGCTCGGCGAGATCGGCCCGGACGAGGAGCCGGAGGAGGCGGCGGCGCGGCACGTGGAGGCGCAGACGGGCTGGCTCCCCGGCCCGTTGCGGCCCCTGATCCGGATCCGCCCCGCCGAGGACGTGGCCGACTGCGAACACCTCGTCTTCGCCGCCCACCACGCCTCCCCCGCGGCCACGGAGCCCACCGCAAACCCGGCTGGGGACCCGGCTGCGGGCCGGGCCCGGGGTGTGGCCGGGGACGAGGAGGTCGGGCGGGCCGAATGGCTGCCGACCCTGCGCATCCAGGGGCTGATCGGCGAGCAGGCCATCACCTCGGCCACCACGTCGGCGGCCCTGCTGCACTTCCTGGCCGGCCTGCTGCAGGCCAGACCCGCGCACTAGGCCCTCACCAGCGCAGTTCGCCGCACCCCGTGAAGAGGCCGAGAACATACCCCCCACCCGTAAGTAGATCGATCCAGAACATGCCCGCTCAAATTCAATTCTTGACGAAGTTAATTACTGCTACCATGACCGCCATGCACCCTCGGCTCACCACCACCCCTGCGGCGACCACGGTGTTCACCATGGTGTTGACGCAGGGTCCGGTCTCCCGGGTGGAGATCGCCAGGCGGACCGGCCTGTCGTCGGCCGCCGTCACCAAGGCCGCTCGCCCGTTCATCGACGCGGGCTATCTGGAGGAGCTGGAGGCGACCGAGCGCACGGGGCCGGGCGCCGGACGTCCGGCCAGCCCGCTGGTGATCAGACCGGATCGAGAGTTCTTCATCGGTGTGAAGATCACCGATGACGAGCTCATAGGGGTGGTCACCGATCTGCGCGCGCAGCCGCTCGTCTCCGCCCACCGCCCGCTGACCGCCTCGGCGGTCGAAAACGTCGTCGCGGAGCTGGCCGCCCTGGTGAGCGGGCTGCTCGACGCCGACCCCGCCTACCGCGAGCGCTGCCACGCGCTGGGGCTGGCCGTGTCGGGTGACGTCGACAAGGCCGGCGGGCTGGTGCGCTACTCGCCCTTCCTGGGCTGGCGGCAGGTGCCGCTGGCCCGGCTGGCCGCCGAGGCGACGGGCCTGACCGTCACGATCGAGAATGACGTCAAGTCGCTCACCGTCGCCGAGCAGTGGTTCGGCGACGGCGTGGGAGCGTCGTCGTTCGCGCTGGTCACCGTGGGGGTGGGGATCGGCTGCGGGCTGGTGGTCAACGACCGCGTGGTGGCCGGCTCGCACGGGGTGGCCGGGGAGATCGGCCATATCCCCGTCGGCGGCGACGAGCCGGAATGTCACTGTGGCGGACGCGGCTGCGTCGAGGCGATCGCCGGGACCGCGCCTCTGGTGGCGGCGGTCGGCGCGGCGACCGGCCGGGAACCGATGACCGTCGAGGCGGCGATCGAGGCCGCGCGCGCGGGGGACCCGGCGGCGCGGGAGGTGTTCGCGCGGGCGGGGCACGCGATCGGGCTGGCCATGGCGTCCATGGCCAATCTGATCGGGCCCGAGCGGATCATCGTGACGGGGGACGTGCCGGGGCTGGCGTCTTACGAGCTGTTCGAGGAGCAGGTCAAGCGGTCGTTCGCGGCCCAGGCGTTCGGTGCGGCGGCCGACTGCCGGGTGTTGCTGCGCCCGAGGACGTTCGAGCAGTGGGCACGCGGCGCGGCCGCGGTGGCCGTCCAGACCCTCTTCAGCGTGTAGGAGCTCATGCATGACCGCCTCTCCTGCCGGTATTTGGCAACCTCACGACCAGGCGTCACGGCGGCTGGTGGAGGTCATCGCGGCCGGACTGACCCTTGAGTGCTCGGCCGAGGCAAGAGCAGAGGCTGAGGGTGGGGCCGGCACACCGGCAGGGGCAGTGGCTGGACCTGGGACAGAGGACGCGGCCTGGCTTGCGGCGGAGGGCCCCTCGAAGGGCGCGACAGCGGACGCGGCCGGGACAGCGGCGCAGGGCCCCTCGAAGGGCCCGGCGGAGGCCGGGGCGCAGGGCCTGGTGGACGCTGGGGGGCGGGTGGGGTTGGAATGGGTTGTCGCCGAGGTCGGGGACGGTGTGGTCGAGGTGCGGGTGGTGCCTGATCGGGCCGCGCTCGTGCGGGTGGCGTGGCGGGTGCCGTGTGTGGGCGCGACCGCGTTCTGGGCGGCCGACGGCGGGGAGCATCGGGGGTTGCCGCCGTTCTGGCGGCGGCCGCGCACCGCCGCCCTTGAGCGGAACGCGCCCGTCGGTTGCCTGGTGGGAGCCGGTGACGTGGCCTTGTGCGCGTACGCGGTCGGCGAGGTCGTGCGGCCCGTGCGGACCCGTACCGGGGTGGTGGAGGAGACCGGGGAGTTCGGGTTCTGGGTGGAGCACGAGGCGGAGCCCGGGACCGGGCTGGTGCTGCGGCTGGACGTCGGGCGGCGGCACTTCGCGCGGGCGCTGGCCGGGATGGCGGAGTGGTGGGGCGAGTCGCACGGGCCGGTGCGCGAGGTGCCCGAGGTGGCGCGGATGCCCGCCTACTCCACCTGGTACGCCATGCAGCAGCACGTCGACGCCGGCGGCGTGGAACGGCAGGCGGGCCCGGCGGCCGGGCTGGGCTGTGCGGCGATCATCGTGGACGACGGCTGGCACAGCGACGACCGGGGCCGTGGGTACGGGTTCGTCGGCGACTGGGAGCCCTCCCCCACCGCCTTTCCTGATATTTCGGCGCATGTCGCCAAGGTCCGCGCCGAAGGACTCGCCTACCTCCTCTGGTACGCTCTCCCCTTCGCCGGCCGCCACACCGCCCTCTGGGACCGCGTACAGGGCTACACCCTGGCCTACAAGGACCACATGAACGCGGCCGTCGTCGATCCCCGCTACCCCTTCGTCCGCGACCTGCTGGCCGCCCGCCTCGCCCGCGCCGTCGGCGAGTGGGGCATGGACGGCCTCAAGATCGACTTCATCGACCAGTTCGCCGTGGAGGACCCGCCCGAGCCGGGCCCCGAGGCCGACTGCGCCACGGTCAACGAGGGCGTGCGCAGGCTGCTGGCCCAGTTGCCCCAGGACTGCCTGGTGGAGTTGCGCCAGCCGTACGTGAGCCCGGGGCTGTGGCCGTACGCCACGATGGTGCGCGCCTCCGACTGCCCGCTCAGCCCCGCCCACAACCGCCAGCGCACCGTGGACCTGCGGCTGATCGCCGGGCCGCTGGCCGTGCACGCGGACATGCTGATGTGGCACCCCGGCGAGAGCCCGCAGCGGGTCGCGGCCCAGCTCATCAACGTGCTGTTCGCGGTCCCGCAGATCTCCGTCGACCTGACCGCGCAGACCCCGGCGCAGGAGGAGGCCCTGCGCTTCTGGCTGGCCTTCTTCCGCGAGCACGCCGCCGTCCTGCAGCGCGGCGACTTCCTGCCCGCCCGCCCCGACCTGGCCTACCCGCAGGTGACGGCCCGCGCGGAGGGCACGGTGATCACGGCCCGCTACGCGCCGCTGCCGGTCGAGGTGCCCGCCACCGGCACGCTGTGGCTGGCCAACGGCGACGCCTCCGCCGCCGTGCTCCTCCGGGTCGCCGGCCCCGGTACGGCCCGCGCCACGGTCCGCGACTGCCGGGGCCGCGTCGAGGGCGACGAGATCGTGACGCTGGCCCCCGGGCTGGTGGAGGTCACCGTGCCCGAGGGCGGTCTGCTGCGTCTGGAGCGCCGGGAGGAACCCGGCGACTGAGGGCGTGGGTCAGGATCGCCGCAGGCGGTCCAGGAGCTGAGCCTGGTAGAGCGAGGGCGGCAGGAGGCCGGGGACGTTCGGGCCCTCGATGTGGCCGGCCGGCTGCGGGAACGGCCCGTCGCCCGTCACCGTGCCCCGGCAGCCGATCGCGTAGTTCTGGGCCGTCGGCGGTTTCTGCACGATGAGCCGGCTGGTCGCCACGTCGCAGTTCCAGGCCACGGAGTGGGCCGCCGACCAGCCGTGCGAGGTGCCGTAGCGGCCCCGGTTGTACAGGCCCAGCGTGTAGTCGTAGTGCGGGTCCACGTCCTTGTGGCCGTCGAACAGCAGCCCCTGCGACCAGCGCCGATGGCCCTCGCTGGAGTTGAGCGCGTACTCCGCCGTGCCGCGCAGGAAGACGACGCCCGAGACCGTGCTGTGCCCGTTGGAGACGAACGCGTGCCTGGCCTTGTAGGCATGGCAGTCGCGGAAGAGCACCTGCTGGGAGTAGACGTAGGTGTTGAAGTTGTAGCGCCTGCTGCCGGTGACGACGCTGACGGGGTCGATGGCGCGGCAGTTCTCGACCGTGGCGCGGGTGGTCTCCTGGGTGGCCACCCCGGCCTGGGTGAAGTGCAGCATCGTGCAGTCCCGCACCCACGAGTCCTCGGTACGCAGCAGGACGACCGCGTTGTAGGCGTGGTCCTCGTCCTGCTCGGGGTCACCGTGGTATTCGATGTCCACGCGCAGCCGCTCCACCCCGACCTCGGTGACGAGCCCGGCCCGGTCCCACTTGTAGAGGGAGGAGGTGGCGTGGGAGCGGTTGAGGTGGTTGAAGACCGGCACATCGATGGTCACGACATTTCCTGAGATGTCGCGTACGTAGCGGTTGTAGATGATCGGCTGCTCGCCGACCTTCCACGCCGGTCCCACGTCGTGGCCGCCGTAGTCGATGGCCTTCAGCCACTCCTCGGTGCAGGGATGGTGGATCACGACGTTGTCGCCCGGCCGCAGCGCGCCCGGGTTCGCCACCTCGAACGCGCGCGCGCCCACCTGCACGAACCCGGTGGTGATCTCGGTACGGGTGCCCGGCACCTCGCCGCCCCAGCCGCCGCCCGCGACCCCGCCGGCCACGATCACGTCCCGGTCCTTCGGGTTGTTCCCGGTCGCCTTGATGATCGTGTTGCCCGCCGGGTCCTCGCCGTCGCCCGCGCCGCGCAGCACGGTGCCGCTCGCCCGCACGTACAGCGTCCCGGCGACCGGGTAGAGGCCGGGCAGCAGGAGCAGGGCGCCGCGCCGTGCCCGGGGCAGCGCGCCGACGGCGTCGAGCGCGGCCTGGATGTGCGCGGTGTTGTCGCCCTCGACCGGCCGGATCACCTTCACCACGGGCACGTGCGGGATCGGCCGCTCGCCGTTGCGGTAGCCGGCGTGGCTGAAGTCGGGGACGCGGTTGCCCTCGGCGTCCTGCTCGTAGACGAGCCGTCCCCGCCGGTCGTACCGCACCAGCCGGGACTGCCAGACCGCCGGCGTGCCCGCGACGGCCGTACCGCCTGCCGCGGCGGTGAACGCCAGCGCGCCGCCCGCCGCGAGCAGCCCGCGCCTGGTGAGGTCAGCTCCCATTCACGGCCTCCCCGATGACGATCTTGTCGAGCTCCGGCCCGCGGGCCGTGTGCCCGAAGAACCTGATCGTGTTGACCCCGGCCACCAGGTCCACCGGCACACTGGCGGTCGTGACCGTGTCCTTGGTCCCGGTCATCGGCACCTGGATCGCGTCACCGCCGTTGACGCTGACGGAGAACGACTGCGCGCCGTCCACCAGCGCGTGCACGGTCATCCGCCGCGGCCCGGCGGTCTCCGCCAGCACGCCCTTGACCACGGCGTAGTCGTAGACGTTGCCGCCGATGAGGATGACCTTGCGCCCGCCCGAGCACACCTTGCAGTACGCGGGCTCGGCCGCGCCCTCCCAGACGTTCCCGACCCGCTCGGCCTCGTACGTCCCCGGGCTCCGGTCCGGCGGCGGCAGCGAGACGGGCGGCGTCGCGGGCCCGAGCTGCTCCGCCGTGAGGTCCTTGACCAGCAGGTACGTCTCCTGCAACCCGGTACTGCGGATGCTGCGGTAGATGCCCCACTTCGGCCGGTTGTACTGCTCATCGGTCCACCACAGGTCGATCCCGTCCACCCGCTGGTCGACGATCGTGCGCCGCCCGTCCCGCAGGGCCCACCGCATGTATCCGTCGTCACCCGACCTGAACTCGATCACGGTGGTCACCCAGCGGTTCTGGATCGGCTCCAGGTCGGCCGTCGCGAAATCGTGCGCCCTGTTGTCCGCCAGCGTCCAGTAGCGGGCCACGATCTTCTGCACGCCGCCGACGACCGGCAGCGAGATCTGCGCGACGGGGGTGCCGATGTCGGAGGTCTTGAGCTGCCAGATGTGGCTGAAGCCGGTGGTCGCGTCGAGCGTGTCCGGAATGTACATCCGGTACGTGAGCCGCCACGTCTCGTCCTTCCGGATCTCCAGCGGCCGCCCGTCGGCGGCGCGCATGCCGCGTACCTCGTTGCGCATGCGGTCGGAGCCGTCGCGGTCCTCCAGGTGCGCGTCGAAGCGCCAGGCACCGCCCTCGGCCCGGACGTGCGGCTGCCCCTCGGGGTGGGAGCCGCGCCGGTCGTCCTCCAGCGCCTCGAACGCGCCGACCCCGTCGCGCCACGGGCTCGGCTCCCAGCGCCGCTCCCAGCGCGGCGCCGCCCCGGCGGGGATGGCGGCGCCGACCTGGACGAGCAGCGCCACGGCGCAGAGCACGCTCACCAGGCGGGCGCTCACTCGGCGCTCCCGGTGAGCTGGTGGGCCTGCAGGTTCCTGATCAGCAGGTAGGTGTTCTGCAGCCCGGAGCTGTTGATGCTGCGGTAGATGCCCCACTTCGGGCGCAGGTACTCGTCGTCGCCCCGCCACAGGTCGGTGCCGTCCATGCGCCGGTCGACGAGCGTGGTGGAGCCGTCCTTGAGCGTCCAGCGCAGGTAGCCGTTGTCGGCGGCCTTGAACTCGAAGGTGGTGTCCAGCCACCTGCCCTGGATCGGGTTGAGGTTCGTGCTGCCGACCTCGTGGGTCTGCTCGGACTCGTCCCAGTACCTGACGTTGATCTTCGGGGTGCCGCCCGAGATCGGCAGCGACATCGTGTAGAGGGGCGCGCCGGAGCCGGGCGTCTTCATCTGCGCGATGTGGCTGAAGGAACTGGTGGCGTCGAGTGAGGTGGGGATGTAGAGCTGGTAGCTGATCCGCCAGGTCTGGTTCTCCAGGATCTTGAGGTACGAGCTACTGCTCGTGCGCATGCCCTTGACCTCGTTCCGCTGCCGGTCGGAGCCGTCGCGGTCCTGGGTGTGCATGTCGAAGCGGTAGGCGCCGCCGGAGACGTAGATGTGCGTGGCGCCGGAGTGGGAGTCGGCGCGGTCGTCCTCGATGCCCTCGAACGCGGCGGCCACGCTCTGGCTGGCCGGGTCGGGGTTCCAGCGCAGGGTCCAGGCGGCCGCGCCGGCGGGGAGGGCTGTGGCGGTGAGGGTCATCAGTGCGGCCATGACGCCGCCGAGTCGCTTGATCATGAGATCTCTCTCCTGAGGTGAAGCGTGAACCCGCCGTTGGGGGGTACGGCGAGGTCGAGCTTGCCCCCGGCGGAGACGGTGACCGTCTCGGCGAGGATCCGGTCGCCAGGGGCGTCCCGGTAGATCTCGGCCGTCCACTCCCCCTCGTCGAGGAAGCCGAGCGGCACGGTGAGCGTGCGGGCCTCGCCCGCGACGCCGGCGCCGACGTACCAGTCGCCGCCGCTCCTCCTGGCCAGCAGGAGGTGGTCGGCGGGGTCGCCGGACAGCAGCCGCGTCTCGTCCCACGCGGTGGGGACGGACGACAGCAGCCGCAGCGCCTCCGGCCTGGCCTCGTAGGCCTCGATGCCGTCGGCGAAGTGCTGGACGCCGGATTCGAAGAGCACCGACAGGGCCAGTTCGAACCCGGCCGAGATCACGCGGACGCCGGTGAACGTGCACGGGGTGAAGTCCATCGGGCCCTGCACGTTGCGGGTGAAGGCGAGCGCGAGGTAGTGGGTGGCCGCGTACAGCGGCTGTTTGCCGGGCTTGGGCTTGATCCACTCGGCGCCCTTGACCGCCTCGGCCGTCATGAAGTGCGGCCAGGTGCGCTCGGTGCCGCGCGGGATCGTGCCGCCGTGGAAGACGACCATGAGCCGGAGCCGGGCGGTGGCGGCCAGGATGGCGTCGAACCAGCGCATGCGGTCCTGGCCGTCCGACTCGGTGAAGTCGATCTTCACGCCGACGGCGCCCCACTGCTTCCAGAGCGCGAGCTTCTCGCGGTGCTCCAGCTCGGTGTCCACGTGCTGCCAGTGGGACCACAGCCAGACGCCGACGCCCTTCTCGCCGGCGTAGGCGATGAGCTCGGGCATCCACTCCTTGTTCCAGCCGGCGTCGGCCAGCACGTACGGCCAGCCGTGGGCGGCGGCGAAGTCCACCCAGCGCTTCTGGGCGTCCAGGTCGCGGGTGGAGGGGCCGTCCGACCACCAGGACCAGGCGACGGCCCCCGGGCGGATCCACCCGGTGTCCTCGACCTCGGAAGGGGCCGCGAGGCTGGTGACCAAGTCGCTCTCCACGATCGTGGCCAGGTCGCCGACGATCATCGTGCGCCACGGGGTGACGAGGGGGCTGGCCGCGGTCACGTACGGGTCGGGCAGGTCGAGGCGGAAGGCGTGGCCGTCGAAGCGCAGGCGGGAGCCGGCGTAGCCGCTGTCCAGGTCCGACTCGGTGACGAGCAGCCAGGTGCCGCCGGTGTGGAAGAGCGACGGGTAGCCGTACAGGATGGGCTCGGCGGCGGTGACCGTGGTGTGGCGGTGGATCTCCTCGTAGTCGCACCGCCCGTTCTCGTACGGCAGCAGCACCGCGCGGGCGTCGCCCGGCACGACGTACTCCGACAGTTCCTCGGTCACGGTGACGGGCCCGGTCCAGGGGACCGCGTACCGGTAGGCCACGCCGCCCCCGCCGATCCGGACCACGAGGTCGAGCCGGTGCCGGCCCTTGGCGAACGACAGCGTCCACTCCCCTGCTGCGTACCGGTGCTCACGCCGTTTGCCCGTCACGGTCCGATAGGCATCCTCGATCCGCCGCTCGGCGGCGCCGGCGAAGGCCAGCCCCGTGGTCAGGTCCTCGTGGGCGGCCCGGATCCCGAGCCGGGACGGCCTGAGCACGGTGCGGCCCTCGTGCCGCACCTCCAGCGTCAGCTCGCCGACCGCGCTGAGCGCGACCGTCGCTTCCAGATCGTCCTCGCTGAGCGTCCACTCCGGCACAAGTCCTCCAGTACGAAGAGATAGGAGGAGTCGACCGCGGCCCGCTACTCTGCGGGGCCGGTCGCGGCGGCTGCGAACGGGCGGCCACCCGACTCCTCACAGTGCGCCCGAGCCTAGGTTGCAAGCGCTTTCAATTCAATTCTTGACGAAGTTAATTACCAGGTCTACGGTACGGCCATGCCTCACGGACCGTCTCAGGAAGCCCAGACGGGCCCGGCTATTCATCCGACCTCTGCCGCGCGTCCGGCCAGATTCCGCCAGCAGCGCTTCGACCTGTCCGCTCCGGACGAGTGGCACCCTCACCCGGCGGCCCCCCTCGCGGCGGCCGTACCGGTGATCGAGCACTTCCTCTGAAAGGCCCTGTCCCATGGAGATGAACCGCCGAAGGCTGCTGGCCCTCGCGGTCGCCCTGCCCGCGCTCACCGCGTGCGCCGGTGACACCCGCCAGCGTCCCCAGGCTCAGCCCTCCGGCCCGGTCAAGTCCGGAGTCCCGGAGCTCGACCCGAACCGGCCCGGCAACGAGACCTGGCCCTACGCGGAGGCCGAGGCGCTCGACAAGTCGCTGACCTGGCCCACGACGCAGGTGCCCGAGCCGTCGTCCAAGGTCGTGCTGACCGTGGCCATCACGGCCGACGTCATCGCCGAGGTGCGCAACGCCCAGTTCGACCTGTTCTTCAAACGGCGCCACCCGAACATCGAGATCAAGCGCGAGACCTCCACGTTCGACGGCTACCTCACGAAGTACATGGCCCAGGCGGCGGGCGGCAAGCTGCCCGACGTCATGTACACGCACTACAGCTGGGCCCAGAACTTCATCGCCAACGACGTGTTCGAGCCGCTGGAGCCGTACATCGCCAGGACCCCCGGGTTCGGCATGGACGACCTGCCGGAGAACGCGCTCGGCTACTTCAAGGACGGCGGCGGCAAGCTCCACGCCCTGCCCACGGACATGGCCCCCAAGCTGCTCTTCTTCAACAAGGACATCTTCGACGCGGCCGGCGTCGACCACCCCGACGAGTCCTGGACCGTCGAGAAGATGGTCGAGACCGCGAAGAAGCTGACCAAGGGCGAGGGCGCGCAGAAGATCTTCGGCTTCACCCCGATGCCGCTCCCGGCGCCCGACCTGGCCACGATCTTCCTGCTCCCGTACGGCGGCCGCTTCCTCAGCCAGGACGAGATGTCGGTGGCCATCACGCAGGAGCCGGCCAGGAAGGCCATGGGCATGTGGCTGGACGTGCTGCTCAAGGACAAGGCGGTGCCCAGCCTGGCCGAGCTCAACCAGGTGCTGGAGAAGGTGGAGCCGTTCAAGACCGGCAAGGCCGCGATGTCGATCCAGGGCGCCTGGATCCTCACCGAGCTGGCCAAGCAGAAGTCGTTCACGTGGGGGGCCGTGGCCGTGCCGAAGGGCCCGGCGGGCCGCTTCACCCCGGCGGTGGGCAGCGCGCTGGCCATGACGGCGACCTCGCAGCAGAAGGACGCCGCCTGGATCTACCTCAACGAGTACCTGTCCTCCACCGGCCAGCAGTTCCGCCGCATCAGCGCCCCGGCCCGCCAGTCCGCCTGGCTGCCGAACGCCGAGGCGCTGGGCATCCCCAAGGACGTCATCGAGGTCGCGCAGCAGGCGATGAAGGACTACGCCACCAGCGACGGCGTCATGCACCTGCCCGCCAACAAGAAGGTCGTGGACACGGCCAAGCCGATCTGGGAGCAGGCCATGATCGGCAAGATCGGCCTGAACGAGGCGCTCGACCAGATCGCCGCCAAGGTCACGCCGCTGCTGGCCGAGAACAAGATCGCATGACGGCGGTCAGCGTCGGCAGGCGGCGCCGGCCCGTCTCCGCGAGCCGGCGCGAGGCGCGGCGCTTCCACCTGTTCGTCTCGCCGTGGGTGATCGGGTTCGTCTTCTTCAGCGGCGGCCCGATCCTCGCCTCCGTCGTGCTCAGCTTCACCAAGTGGAACCTGCTGCGCCCGCCCGAGTGGATCGGGTTCGAGAACTACCGGAAGATGCTGGCCGACGCGGAGTTCTGGGACGCGGTCGGCAACACCTTCTACTACGGCCTCGGCTCCGTGGCGCTCGGCGTGACCTTCACCCTGTTCCTGGCCATGCTGCTCAACCAGCCGCTGCGCTTCCAGGGTCTCTTCCGCACCGTGATGTACATGCCGTCGGTGGTCTCGGGCGTGGCCACCGCGCTGCTCTGGCTGAACATCCTGCACCCCGACTACGGGCTGATCAACAAGCTGCTGGCGATGGCCGGCATCACCGGCCCCGGCTGGCTGGGCTCGCCCGAGTGGGCGATGCCCGCGCTGATCCTCATGAGCGTGTGGGGCGCCGGCAACACGATCATCATCTACCTGGCCGGCCTGCAGGGCATCCCCAAGTCCCTGTACGAGGCCGCGGAGATCGACGGGGCCGGCTGGTGGCGCCGGTTCTGGAGCGTGACCGTGCCCATGATGTCGCCGGTCATCTTCTTCAACGTGGTCACCGGGTTCATCGCGAGCATCCAGGCGTACACGCTGATCCTCATCATGACCGAGGGCGGCCCGGCCAACTCCACGATGGTGCTCGGCCTCTACATCTACCGGCACGCGTTCGTCTACTTCGACATGGGGTACGCCGCCGCGCTCTCGTGGGCGATGTTCGTCATCGTCATCGCCGTCACCTTCATCCAGTTCCGCCTGGCCAGGCGCTGGGTCCACTACGAGTTCAAGTGAGGAGGCCGTGATGCTGCTGGAGACGGCCAGGCCCGCGGCCACCCCGTCGAGGGCCCTCACCGCCGCGCAGGCGGAGCGCGTGCGGCGGATCAGGCGCACGGGCGCCTACCTGCTGCTGGTGATCGCCACGGCCGTGTTCGTGCTGCCGTTCCTGTGGATGATCACCACGTCGCTCAAGTCGGACGCGGAGAACCTGGCCTTCCCGCCGGAGTTCCTGCCCAGCTCCTTCCACGTCGAGAACTACGCCCGCGGGTGGAGCGGCAGCCTGCCGTTCAACACGTTCCTGATCAACAGCGTCCTCATCACCGCGCTGTCCATGCTGGGGAACCTGGTCTCGTGCGTGCTGCCCGCCTACGCCTTCGCCCGGCTGCGGGCCAGGGCGGCGGGCGTGATGTTCGCGCTGATGCTGGCGACCATGATGATCCCGCGGGAGATCACGCTGGTGCCGAAGTACATCATGTTCGCCAACCTCGGCTGGGTGGACACCTACCTGCCGCTGGTCGTGCCCGAGTTCTTCGGGGTGGCGCTCTACATCTTCCTGCTGCGGCAGTTCTTCACCACGATCCCGCAGGAGCTCATCGACGCCGCCCGCATCGACGGCGCCTCCGAGCTGCGCATCCTGTGGCGGGTCATGCTGCCGCTGTCGAAACCGGCGATCGCCTCCATCATGCTGTTCTCGTTCGTCGGGAACTGGAACCAGTACCTGGAGTCCGTGATCTACCTGCGGACGACGGACAAGTTCACGATCCCGCTGGGGCTGGCCATGTTCTCCGGCCAGTACGCGACCCAGTACAACCAGATGATGGCGGTGGCCCTGATCACGCTGATGCCGATCCTGATCCTGTTCTTCATCGCGCAGAAGACGTTCATCAAAGGCGTCACGCTCACCGGGATCGCGGGCCGCTGACCCTCTTGACGATTCAAATGAACGATCATTTTAATTTGCCACATGGGACGCATCGCGGGCGTGACGGCGGCGGAGACGCGTGAGCGGTTACTGCGCGCCGCCGCCGACGTCTTCGCCCAGCGCGGCTACGACGGCACGCGCGTCGCCGACATCGCCGCCGCCGCGGGTGTGAGCAACGGCGCCCTGTACGCCCACTTCGGCTCGAAGGCGGAGCTGCTCGTGGCCGCGCTGCGCGCGCACAAACGGCGGCTGCTGGCCGGCCTGTTCGCCGCCGATCCCGACCGGTCGGCCACCGAGCTCCTCCTCGCCATCGGGCTCCGGCTCCCGGAGCGGCGCGACGCCGCCGGCCACCTGATCGTCGAGGCCCTGGTCGCGGCCCGCCGGGACGAGGACGTGGCCGGGCCGACGCGCGACTACGTCGGCGAACGCGCGGCCTGGATCGCCGAGCTCGTGCAGGTGGCACAGGGCGAAGGCGAGTTCGACACCGCGCTGTCGCCGGACGCGGTGGCCCACTTCTGTCTCCTGCTCGCGATGGGCAGTGCGCTCGTCACCCCCGACCTGCACGCGGTGGACCGCGAGGAGTGGGCCGCGCTGCTCACCCGCGTCATCGGTGCTCTGGCCCCCACCGAGGAGACATGACATGAGCGTGGACGACCGTTTCGTCCAGGATTTCCAGCGGGGCGAGGAGGACGAGCCCACCGGCGTACGCAACGAGATCGTCACCGGGCCGGTCTCGGACTGGGCGACCGACTTCTCCCACCTTGAGCCCGAGTGGGCCGCGGACCCCTACCCGATCCTCGCGGACCTGCGGAAGCGCTGCCCGATCGCGCACACCGGGCGGTTCGGCGGCGGCTGGTTACCGACCCGCTACGAGGACGTCGCCGCGATCGCGTACGACACCGAGCGCTTCTCGTCGCGGGCGATCGTCATGGGCAACTTCCGGCCGCCCCACGAGCTGGCCCCCGTGGGCAGCACGCCGCCGATCTCCTCCGACCCGCCCTTCCACCACCACGCGCGCAAGCTGCTGCTCCCGGCGTTCACCAAGAGCGCGGTCCAGAAGCGGGAGGAGGCGGCGCGGGCGACGTGCCACGAGCTCATCGACGCGTTCGAGGGACGGCCGTCCGTGGACGCCGCCCGCGAGTACGCCCAGCACATCCCGGTCCGTGTCATCGCCGACCTGCTGGGCTTCCCCCAGGAGGACGGCCCGCGCTTCACCCGCTTCATCGAGAACGTGCTCGAAGGCGTCAACCTGCCGCCCGAGGAGCGGATGGCCCGGATGGACGAGCTGTTCGACTACCTGCTCGCGCAGATCCGCGACCACCTCGACCATCCGCGCGACGACCTGACGACCTATCTCGTCAACGCGGAGCTGCACGGCCACAAGCTCGAGCGGTCGCACGTGGCCGGCACGATGGCCCTGCTGCTCATCGCGGGCATCGACACGACGTGGAGCGCGATCGGCGCGTCGCTGTGGCACCTGGCCAGGACGCCGGCCGACCGGGAGCGGCTGGTCGCGGAGCCGGGGCTGTTGCCGACCGCGATGGAGGAGTTCCTGCGGGCCTACGCGCCGGTCACGATGGCGCGGCTGGTCAGGGAGGACATGAGCTGGAACGGCGTCGACATGAAGGCCGACGACTGGATCCTGCTGTCCTTTCCCGCGGGCAACCGCGACCCCGGGCAGTTCGAGCGGGCGGACGAGGTGGTGATCGACCGTGAGGTGAACCGGCACGCCGCGTTCGGGCTGGGCATCCACCGGTGCGTGGGCTCGCACCTGGCGCGGATGGAGCTGCGGGTCGCGCTCGAGGTGTGGCTCGAACGCGTCCCGGTCTTCTCCCTCGACGACCCGGCGGCGGTGATCTGGTCCACCGGGCAGGTACGCGGCCCGCGCGCCCTGCCCCTCCGCCTGGGGCGCTGAGCCCCGCCTCCTGACGCCTTTGCCGGAGAGGCGTCAGGAGGACGTCGCGCAGGCCAGGCGGGCGGCGGCCCAGTCGCCGTGGTCGGCGCCGTTGCCGTCTCCGCCGTCCGTGATGCGCAGCTCCAGCAGCTCACCCCCCGTGACGTCGGCCGACAGCGCCTCCGCGCCGCCCGCCCCGGTCAGCACGCCGGAGGCCGCGCGCCGCTGCCCGTCCACCCACACCTCGAAGGCCACCGAGCCGCTGCCGCCCATCTCGTCGTCCACCCCGACGTCGGCGCGGAACGTGGTGCACCGGCCGCCCAGGTCGATGGCGATCCGCGACGGCGCGTGCGCGCCGATGCCCTTCTCGTACGTCCGGCCGCCGACGGACAGCGTCCGGCCGTCGCCGGCCGGCTGCTCGCCGTTGCTGCGGTCGCGCTCCACCGGCCCCCAGCCGTTCTCCGACGCCGTGAACGGCAGGTCGCTCGCCCACACGCTGCCCGCCGGGAGCGGGGTGCGCAGCGTCGTCGCGGCCCGCGCGGTGACGGGAAAGCCGGAGGAGGTGGCCGTGACCGTGGCGGTCAGCTCGTGCTCGCCGAAGTCCGTGCCCGCGGGTGGGGTGACGGTGAAGGCGGCCTGTCCGGGCGTGCCGTGGGCGACCGTGCCGAGGTCGGCCGTGGCGGGGGTGACCGTCCAGCCCTGCGGCGCGGCCACGGTGACCGTCGTGCCGGTCAGGCCGTCCGCGCAGCCGGCCGCGACGGTGACGGTGATCCGCTCGGGTGCGCCGGGCTCGGCGTTCCCGTCGCCGGTCGCGGTCACGTCCGGCGGGCAGGGGGCCGTCACGCCGGAGTCCACCACGCCGCCGGCCCGGACCTCCTTGGCGGTGAGCGGGCGCAGCGTCAGCGTGTAGTCCTGGGTCTTGCCCGGGGGCACGCGGTACTCGGTCAGCACCGAGTTGGGCGTCTCCCCCATGCCCGTCTCGCCGATCGCCGCGTGCAGGGTGATCCAGCCGTCGTTGCGCACGAGCGGGAGCTGGAAGTCGTACTCGGCGCGGTCGAGGTCGTCGTACCGGGTGGCGCTGACGTCGATCGGGCCGTCGGTCCTGCCGACGAGCAGCCCGGCGCCCCGGCCGTCGTTGAGCGTCACCCAGCGGGCCCCGGTGTGGTTGCCGTACGCCTGCGGCCGGGAGTAACGCACGTACTCCCGGTCCACGTCGCCGCGCCACACGCCGGTGAAGGCGCCGCTCGACCGGTCGTTGTACGTCTCCTGCGGCCCCTTGCCGTAGTAGGCGAGCCCGCGCATCGACTCCGGCACCTCGACCTGCACCCCGACCCGCGGCAGGTACGGCAGCGTGGTCAGCCGCGAGCCGCGCGGCACCACCCGGTGCCGCAGGCTGATCGTGCCCCGGCCGTCCACCCGGTAGCTCATGACCTGCTCGAACGACAACAGGCTCGCCATCCCGGGGGGCGGCGGCGGTGCTGGTGACCTCGACGACCGCGGCGTCAACGTCCAGGTCCGCGCGCACGCCGGTGACCTGCGTCCGCAGGCGGTCGAGCCCCGCCCGGTGCCAGACGTCCCGGTCGGCGGTGCCCCAGTCGTAGGTCTCGTTGCTGGTGGGCGGGCGGTAGACGTCGAGCTCCGGGCCCGCGCGCAGCAGCTCGCGGCCGGCGGCGTCCATCGAGGTCAGGGCGCCCCGCTCGAAGCGGTATCGCCAGCCCGTGCCGCTGACGGTGATCGTGTCGCCGTCGCGGCTCAGCTTGGGCGTGCCGGCGGGCGGCTGGGCGATGCCGGGCACGACGCGCCCGCCGAGGGCGAGCTGCTGCCAGCCGAGACGCCAGCCCTGGGGCGCCCAGGCGGGCGGGTCGGCGGGCAGGGCCTCGAGGTTCAGCCAGCGCTGCCGGTTCCGCGGGTTGGCGGGCGGGGCGCCGAGGTCGAGGTCCGCGCTGCCGCCCGGCTCCAGGCGCAGGTCGCGGGTGCCGGAGCGGAGCGTGCGGTCCACCTCCTCCAGGGACCAGCGCACCTTGACCCGGAGCTCGCCCGCGGGCTGCTCGTTGTGCACGCGTACCGCGCCGGTGCCGGCGGTGGTGAACCTGATGGGGGCGTGCGCCCAGGCCATCTCGGTGGTCTCCGGCTGCGGGTAGCGGTCGGAGCCGATCAGCCCGTCGGTGCCGGACAGGCTCAGGCCCAGGCTGAGGAAGTCGCCGCGCCGCTCGAACCGGTCGAAGTCGAGCGCCAGCACCGGGTCCGCGCCCGCGCCGTACACGCGGACGTCGTCGATGAGGCCGCGGGCCAGCCGGGTCGGCGTGTTGTCCTGCTGGGTCTCGGCGTTGCGGCCGACGTTGACCTCGTACAGGCCGGGTTCCAGGGCGCCGGACTGGGCGGCCGTCGCGACCTGCCGCCCGTCGATGGACAGCCGCAGCTCCGTGCCGTCGTAGCGGCCGGTGACGCGGTGCCAGGCGCCGTACCAGTCTTCTGGCACGGCCGCCGCCGTGGCCTTCCAGCCGCCGCCGGTCGTGACGCCGAACTCCAGGGTCCGCTCGTCGCGCATCTGCAGCGCGTAGGCTCGCCCCTTCGTCACGATGGGGAAGCTGCCGGCCCACTGACCGGGCTTGACCCAGGCGTCCAGCGTCACGGCCTCGCCGGTGAGGTCGAGCGCGCGGTCCCTGAACACGTTGACGAAGTCGTCGAGGCTGGACAGCTCGACCGCCTGGCCGCGATGCCCGCCGGCGGCCCGGGGCCTGCCCACGAGGAAGGCCTGGACGCGGTTGCGGGAGGAGTCGGGGGTGAACACCAGCGGCTGGCGCAGGTTGGCCTCCGCCCAGTCCCAGATGAACCCGCCCTGCAGCGACGGGTAACGGCGGATCAGCTCCCAGAAGCGGTCGAAGTTGCCCAGGCTGTTGCCCATCGCGTGGGCGTACTCGCCGAACACGACCGGCCTGGTGGTGGTCCTGCCGATGGAGTCCACGTAGCCGGGCGTGGGGTAGCGCGGGCCCCACACGTCGGCGTACGGGGCGTCGCCGTTGGGGCTGTTGGACTGGTGGTAGAGCAGGCGGGTCGGCTCGTTCGCGTCGGCCCACTCGGCCATGGCGTAGTGGGCGGCGCCGAGGCCGGCCTCGTTGCCGGTGTCCCAGATGATGACGCTGGGGTGGTTCTTGTCCCTGGCGACCATGGCCCTGAACCGGTCGGCGAAGGCGGCCTGCCACTCCGGCCGGTCGGCCAGGCAGTTGCGGGGGCACGACTCGCGCGAGTGGGTCTCGATGTCCACCTCGTCGGCGACCCACAACCCGTGGCGGTCGGCCAGATCGTACAGGTAGGGGTCGGAGGGGTAGTGCGAGGTGCGGACCGCGTTGATGTGCAGGCTCTTCATGAGCTCGACGTCGCGCCGCTGGGCCTGGCGGGTGAGGTGGCGGCCGGTGTCCGCGTCCGTCTCGGCGCGGTTGGTCCCCTTGATCAGGACGCGCTCGCCGTTGACCAGCATCTGCCGGTCGCGCACCGCCACCTCGCGGAAGCCGACGGCCTGGGCGGTGGTGTGCAGGATCCTGCCGTCGGGGCCGAGCAGTTCGAGGGCGAGGGCGTACAGGGTGGGCGAGTCGGCGCTCCACTTGGCGGGGGCGGCGACCTGGGCGGTGAGCGTGGCGCCGCCCTGGTCGACCGGCTGTGACACGGTGGCGACCGGGCGGCCGCGGGCGTCGGTCAGCGTGCCGCGCACGGTGTGGCCGGCGGCCTCGCCCGCGACCTGCACCTTCGCGGTCAGCGTGGCGTTCTCGTGCCGGTCGTCGAGGTCGGTCGTGACGTAGGCGTCGCGGAGCAGGGTCCGGGGGGTGGCGTACATCCAGACGTCGCGGAAGATCCCGCTGTAGCGCCACTGGTCGAAGTCCTCCAGGTACGACCCCGCCCCCCCACCGGTGCACCTGCACGGCCACCCGGTTCGCCCCCGGGCGCAACGCGGCGGTCACCTCGAACTCGGCCGGGGTGTAGCCGCCCTGGTCGTAGCCCACGTAGGCGCCGTTGACCCAGACGAAGTAGCCGCTGGTGACCCCCTCGAACCGGAGGAACACCCGGCGCCCCGACCAGTTCGCCGGCACGTCGATCTGGCGGACGTACGCGCCGGTCGGGTTCACGTCGCGGGGCACCTTGGGCGGGGTGTCCGGCCAGACCTCCTCGGTGATGTTGCGGAACATCGGGTGGTCGGTGAAGTCGGACTGCCAGGTGTGCGGCACCTTGGCCACCGGCCAGCGCGAGACGTCATGGCCGGCGGTGTGGAAGCCCTCGGGCACCTCCTCGGGCCGCGGGACGAGGTCCAGCCGCCAGTCGCCGTTCAGCGAGGCGATCCACGGGGAGCGGGCCTCGTGCCGGGCCACGTCCGCGATCGCGGAGCGCGCGTCGGCGTACGGCCGCAGCACCGCGTGCGGCGCCTGCTGCCCCTCTCCCACCATTTCCGGATCCTCCAGATAGCGGTGAACGTCCACCGCCTCCGGGGCCGCGCCGGCGGGCGCCGCTGTCAGGAACGGAGTCAGGAGCGCGGCCACGGCGACCACGAACCCGCTGATCCTTGCTACCCGCCCGCGACGTGGGGACATCGCCACTCCAGGAAGCCGAGGGTGCTGATGCTGACATGAGGGTTGACTCCGCCATATCTAACATCGAACGGCGGCGAAAACAATCGGTTGCAGATCAGCCCTGGCCAGGCCGCCCTGGAAATCATCGTGCCCGTGGTGTTCGCTGTCGTGGGTGCCCGCCGATGGGACGGGGGGCGGCTCCCCGCGTACGCACCGATCCGGGACGCTCGTCACAGGAGGGGCCATGACCGCCACGCCGCACCCGCTCGACCCGCTGACGCCGGACGAGTTCACCACCGTCCGCACCGTGCTGGACGCCGCCGGCCTGGTCGGGCGCACCACCCGGTTCGCCTACGCCGGTCTCGAGGAACCGGCGAAGGAGACGCTCCTCGGCTTCGCGCCAGGGGACCCCGTCGACCGCCGGGTGCGGGTCATGCTGCTCGACGTCGCCGGCGGGCCGTCGCGGGACGTGGTCGTCTCGGTCACCAGAGAGCTGATCGACTCCGACCGCGTGCTCGACGCCGCGACGGACGGCCAGCTTCCCGTGCTGGACGAGGAGTTCGGGGTGGTCGAGGAGCTCCTGGCCACCGACGAGCGGTGGCTGGCCGCCCTCAGGAAGCGGGGCCTGAACGTGGCGCAGGTCAGGGTCGCCCCGCTGTCGGCCGGCGTGTACGCCGACGAATACCCGGACGAGACCGGCCGCCGCCTGCTGCGCGGCCTGGCCTTCGTGCAGGAGCACGAGAAGGACCACGCGTGGGCGCACCCGGTGGACGGCCTGGTCGCCTACGTCGACGTCACCAACCGGTCGGTGGACCGCGTCCTGGACTTCGGGCCCGTGCCGGTGCCCGCGGTGTCGGGCAACTACGACGACCCCGCCGTCACCGGCCCGCCGCGCACGACGCAACGGCCCATCGTCATCAGCCAGCCGGAGGGGCCCTCGTTCACCCTGGAGGGGAACCTGCTGCGCTGGGAGAACTGGTCGCTCCGCGTCGGCTTCGACGCCCGCGAGGGGCTGGTCCTGCACCAGCTCTCGTTCCGTGATCGCGATGCGGGCCGCGACCGCTCGATCGTCCACCGCGCCTCGATCGCCGAGATGGTGGTGCCGTACGCCGACCCCTCGCCGGTGCGCTCGTGGCAGAACTACTTCGACACCGGCGAATACCTCGTCGGCCAGTACGCCAACCCCCTCGAGCTCGGGTGCGACTGCGTCGGCGAGATCACCTACCTCGACGCCGTCATCGCCGACCAGCACGGCGCCCCGAAGACCATCACGAACGCGGTCTGCGTGCACGAGGAGGATCACGGCGTCCTCTGGAAGCACAGCGACCTGTGGACGAACGCGGCGCAGACCCGCCGTCAGCGCCGCCTGGTCCTGTCCTTCTTCACCACGGTCGGCAACTACGACTACGGCTTCTACTGGTACCTCTACCTCGACGGCGGCATCGAGTTCGAGCTCAAGGCCACCGGCGTGCTGTTCACCTGCGCCCACCCGGGCGGCGAGCAGCCGTACGCCGCCGAGGTGGCGCCGGGCCTGGGCGCGCCCTTCCACCAGCACCTGTTCTGCGCCCGCCTGGACATGGCGGTGGACGGGGCGGACAACCGGGTCGAGGAGGTGGACGTGGCCCGGATCCCGATGGGTCCCGGCAACCCGCGCGGCAACGCCTTCACCTACCGGCGCACCCCGCTGACCCGGGAGAGCCGCGCCCAGCGCGGCGCCGACGCGAGCGTTGACCGCGTCTGGCACATCACCAACCCGGCCGCCCGCAACGCGCTGGGCAACCCGGTCGGGTACGCCCTGTGTCCCGACGGCAAGCCGGTGCTGCTGGCCGATCCCGGCTCCTCGATCGCCGCGCGGGCCGCGTTCGCCACCCGGCACCTGTGGGTGACGGCGTACGACCCGGCCGAGCGCTATCCGGCGGGCGACTTCGTCAACCGGCATCCGGGCGGCGCGGGGCTGCCCGCCTTCGCCGCCGCCGACCGCGACCTCGACGGCCAATCCCTCGTCGTCTGGCACACGTTCGGGCTCACCCACGCGCCCCGGCCGGAGGACTGGCCGATCATGCCGGTCGACCGTACGGGCTTCGCACTGCGGCCGGTCGGTTTCTTCGACCGTAATCCCACGCTCGACGTGCCCGCCGCGCACGACGGGCACGGCGCCTGACCCCTCACACGGACATCGGCCGGAACAATCGACCGGAACAATCGACCGGCCGTGCGCGTCGGGCGCCGTCTCAGCGGGGCGGGGTGGTCGAGGCGCGGGCCACCAGGTCGGGCTGGAAGATGACCTGCCGGTGCTCGTGCCCGTCGGGCCGGTTGGCCTCCTCCAGCAGGAGCAGGGCGGCCGTGTGGCCGAGTTGTTCGCGTGGCTGCCGGATCGACGACAGCGGCACCGCGGCCGCCGCGGCGAAGTCGATGTCGTCGTAGCCGAGGATGGCCAGGTCGGCGGGCACCCGCAGGCCGCGCTGCGTCATCTCCTGCAGCACCCCGATCGCGACCAGGTCGTTGGCGCAGAAGACGGCGGTGGGCCGCTCACCCGGGGGCAGGCCGGCGATCTCCTCGCCGGCGGTGCGGCCGGTGGCGACGGTGAGGTCGGGCAGGGGGATGACGGTCAGCCGGTCGTCCGCCCCGAGCACCCCGGCCAGCCCGTCGTGCCGCTCCCGCACCTGCCGTACGCTGAACGGCCCGCCCGCGAACGCGATGTGACGATGCCCCCGCTCCCGCAGGTGCCGCCCCGCCAGCCGCCCGCCCAGCACGTCGTCCACCGCGACCGCGCACCCGTGACTGTGCCGGGCCGAGCTGTCGAACCGCACCACCGGGATGCCCCGGGCGATGAGCCGGCTCAGCCGCTCCTCCTCGCCGCTGTCGTTCACCGGCGTGATCAGCACGCCCAGCGGCCGCTGCTCCTCGAACGTCTCCAGCAGCCCCGCCTCGCGGCCGGCGTCCTTGTTGCTGTTGAAGACCATCACGGTGATGTCGGACCGCTGCGCCGCCGTCTCGACGCCGCGCAGCACGTCGATGAAGAACGGGTTGGCCAGGTCGAGCGCGACCACGCCGATCGTCCGGCTGCGCCCGGCGCGTAACTGCCGGGCCGAGCCGTTACGGACGTAGCCGAGCTGCGCGATCGCGGACTGAACCCGCCGCCGGGTGTCCGGCGCCACCATCTCCGGCCGGTTGAGCACATTGCTCACCGTGCCGACGGAGACTCCGGCGAGCCGGGCAACCTCTTTGATGCTCGACATCGTTCCTCGCGTCAGGTGAGCGGCGGAGCGCTGGCGACACGCGGCTCGGCGGCGACGTCAGGGGGTGGTGAATCGTTCCAGGTCGCGAGCGTGTCGTCACGGTGATCATAGCGCAGCCGACACGGGCCGTTCCGAAACGATTTACTCACTACTTGGCATCGGCCCAGCGGGTCCGTGACCCGGCCGAGGTCCTTGACGCCCTTGGGGTCGTGAGCGCCCCGTACCTCATTCGCTTTGACGCGTCACGGTTGGGTGATCTTCGTCAGATGGCCTTGACCGCATCGGACATCCATCCTTAGATCAAAAGGTTCACCCGCCCCAGAACCCCTCGGAGGACACCCGCATGGCTTCGGCAGGGACGCGTACGCCGTGCTGACCGAGCATCCCGACCAGGCCGTAGAGCGGCGCCGCCGCCGGGGACGGGCGTTACGCGTCTCCACCGTACTGGCCGGCCTCGTTCAGCTCGTCCTGGCCGCCCTGCTGGTCGGCGTCCCCGGCAGCTCCCCCACGCTCGCCCCGCTGCCCACCCTGGACCACGACCACCGGCATCTCGCGACCCGCCGACCGGCGGCCGCGCTCAGCCCTCGCCCGACGGCCTCGCCGTCCAGGACCCCCGCGCCCCCGCGTCCGGAGACGGCCTCCGCCGGCGCCCCGCCGACGCCCGCCGCGCGCACCAGCCCCGCCACCCGGCGCCCCACGCGCACCACCCCGCCCGTGTCGGGCCGCACGCCCACCGGGCGGGAGGTCCTGAAGGTCGTGCCCGCCACCCCGCCCCCCGCCAAGCAGCGCAGGGCCGCCCGCCCCACCCGGACCGCGACCGTGACGCCGCCGCCCAGCGTCACCCCGGCGACCGGCCGCGACCGCACCCCGCCGGGCCAGACGCGCCGGCCGCCGGGCCAGGCCGGCGCACCGGGGCAGGAGCAGACGCACACCCCGCCGGGTCAGCTCGCGAAGTAGGGCGCTCCACCCCGGTCTCCACCCTTCGGAGGTGCCGGTCCACCCGGCTCGTTTCCTACCGTCGCTGCCGTGAACAACAAGAAACTCGAACTGCTGCAGCGGCTCCTGGACGCCAATGGGGGAAAGTTGACCGGAAAGTTCCTGCTCGCGATCGCCGTCGTGGCCGTGATCGTCGTCATCGGATTCGTCGCGTTCCGCCTTATCTTGGTGGACATGATTCTCACGCTGAGGGACTCCCGCTAGGCCATGCGGGAGGTGTGGGCGCGGGTCAAGCGGCTGCTGGCCGCCGACGACCCGGAGACGGGGCGGCTGACCAGGTTCGTGCTGAGCGTGGTCCTGGCGTGGTCGCTGGTCACGGTCTCGCCCGGCCGGGCGCCCGCGCTCGTGTGGACGGCGCTGGGTGTGGCGATGGCCTGCTGGCTGGCGTTCGTGCTGCTCGACGGCCGCTTCCCGCGCCTGGCCGTGGGGCTGCTCGCGGGCGGCTCCGCGGCGTCGGCCGCGGTGAGCGGCTCGGCCGAGGCGGCGCCCACGGTGTTCCTGTTCGCGATGCTGCTGCTGTTCTCGGCGCACATGACGCCGGGCATGGCGGCCATCGCGCTCGTCACCGCGGCCGACCTGACGCTGATGGCGGGCAGCATGCTCTGGTTCGAGCAGCCGTCGCGGGCGGCCATCGCGGTGCAGGCCGCGGTGATGCTCTGCGCGGTGCTGTTCGCGCTGCACCGGCGCCAATACCGCCGCGCCCAGCAGGACCGGGCCAGGGCCATGGCGCTCGACGAGCGGGCCCGCATCGCCAGGGAGCTGCACGACGTGCTCGCCCACTCGCTCGGGGCGCTGGGCGTGCAGCTCGACGTGGCCGAGGCGCTGCTGACCGAGCGGGGCGACGTGGACGGCGCGGTGGCGCGCATCCGCAGGTCGCGGGGGCTGGCCAGGGAGGGGCTCGTCGAGGCGCGGGCGGCGGTGGCCGCGCTGCGTGAGGACATACCGCCGCTGCCGGACGCGCTCGGGCTGCTGGTGTCCGAGCACCGCCGCGATCACGGCGTGCCGGCCGAGCTGCGCACGACCGGTGTGCGCCGCCCGATCACCCCGGCGGCGGAGGTCTGCCTGCTGCGCACGGCCCGCGAGGCCCTCACCAACGCGGCCCGGCACGCCGCCGACCGGCCGATCACGGTCGAGCTGACGTACGGCGACCAGGACGTCCGCCTGACGGTGCGCAACCCCCTCCGGCGACCGGCCGCCGCGCCGGGCGAGGCCGGATACGGGCTGTCCGGCATGCGGGAGCGGGTGGCGCTGGCCGGCGGGAGGCTCGTCGCGGGGCCCGCCGGCGGGGTCTGGCAGGTGCGGGCGGTGGTGCCGGAATGAGGGTCCTGGTGGTGGACGACCAGCAGGCGATGCGCGAAGGGCTGGTGGCCCTGCTGGGGCTGGTGGACGAGGTCGAGGTCGTGGGCGACGCGGGGCACGGCGAGGAGGCCCTGAGCCTGGTGGCCGCGCTCGGCCCCGACGTGGTGCTGATGGACCTGCGCATGCCGGTCATGGACGGCGTCGAAGCGACCAGGCGGATCGCCCGCGAGTATCCGGGGGTGGCCGTGGTGGTGCTGACGACGTACGACGACGACCGGTCGGTGGACTCCGCGCTGCTGGCGGGGGCGCGCGGCTACCTCACCAAGGACGCCGGGCGCGCCGAGATCGCCGCCGCGCTGCGCTCGGCCGCCGCCGGGCAGTCCACCTTCTCGCCGGCCGCCGCCCGGCGGCTGGTGGCGGCGCTGTCGCGGAGCGGGCCGCCCGAGCCGGTGACGACGTGCCCCGACGGGCTGACCGTCCGGGAGGTGGAGGTGCTGCGGCTGATCGCGGAGGGTCTGAGCAACGCCGAGATCGGCGCCCGGCTGTTCATCGCCGGGACGACCGTCAAGACGCACATCAACAACGCCTTCGCCAAGATCGGCGTACGCAACCGCACGGAGGCCGCCGGGTACGCCCGGGACAAACTCCTCCCTTGACAGCCCGCCCTTACTGGAAAGAAACTTAACCGAATTGTGAGAGAGCGCTCTCTCACACTCCCACGGCTACCCCTTCGACGACGTCGCCGACCAGTCCACCTACATCCAGGACCTCGCCCCCACCTCGATCCGCCTGCGGCTCACCCCGTTCAACGCGAACCCCCGGACCGCGCGGTCAGTGGATGGGGCGGCCGTGCGCGTCGGGGACGCCCGACTTGCGCAGGAAATAGGTGTTGAGCTGGTCACGCCACTCCCCGGCCGAGCGCACCTGCTCGTCGAGCCGCTCCCGCACCCGGGCGTACAGGTCGGGCGCGACCAGCCCGTCGCCCGCCAGCTTCTCCCACAGCAGCCGCGTCCGGGCCGCCTCCTCCGCCCCGGCGAAGTGGGTGTCGTAGATGTGCTGAACGACCGTGGTCCCGTCACCCAGCACGTGCCCGTACGGCACGTGGTGGAAGAACAGCAGCAGCTCGTCGGGGCAGTCGTCGAGCGACTCGTACACCTCCGACCACGGCTCCGGATACTGGCCGGTAAACCCGGTTCCGGACGAACGGGTGCGATCCACCCCCACCCCGTCGCGGTCGGCGAAGTGGTACGTCCCCCACGGCGTGTACTCGTATCCGTCCACGTCAGGCCCGTAGTGGTGGCCGGGCCGGACCATGAACCCCACCCCGAGCGGTGCGGTGTACCGCTCGTACGTCCGCCACGACCCGTCCATCATCTCGCGCAGCGTGCGCCGCAGCCGCTCCGGATCGGCGCAGCCCGCGAACGTCAACCCGATCCACTCGTCGAGCACGGCACCCGGCTCCAGGCCCGGCGCCCAGGCCAGGCGGCCGAAGGCGTACAGGTTGGCCTGGGCGAGCGGATGGCCGGTCCAGTACGGGTCGTCGCCCACGTTGGACACCGCGACCACCCCGCCGCGCACCGCCACGTCGGCGACCGCGGGCCCGGCCTCGCCCCAGGGCCGGAACCCGAGCACCTCGCTCCAGAGCGGCCCCAGGTAGCAGACATGCCGCTGCTGCCCGGTGTACTCCTGGGTCACCTGGAACTCCACCGCCAGGCGGGTGGCGGGCATGGCGGCGATCACCGGGGACACCGGCTCGCGGACCTGGAAGTCCATGGGGCCGTACTTGACCTGCAAGATCGCGTTGTCGCGGAACCGCCCGTCGAGCGGGGCGAAGTGGTCGTACGCGGCGCGGGCGCGGTCGGTGGAGCGGTCGCGCCAGTCCTGGCGGTGGTCGTAGACGAAGGCACGCCAGTGCACCACCCCACCGTGGGGCGCCAGCGCGTCGGCCAGCAGGTTGGCCCCGTCGGCGTGGCTGCGCCCGTACGCGAACGGCCCCGGCTGGCCCTCCGAGTCCGCCTTGACCACGTACCCGCCGAAGTCGGGGATCGTCGCGTACACCCGCTCGGTCGTGCGCGCCCACCACTCCCGGACGCCCGCGTCGAGCGGGTCGGCCGTCGGCAGCCCGCCGAGCGCGACGGGGGAGGCGAAGTTGACCGACAGGTGCACGCGGATCCCGTACGGGCGCAGCTCCGCGGCGATCGCGGCGACCTCGCCGAGCCGGTCCGTCAGCAGACGGGCCTCGGTGGCGTGCACGTTCACGTTGTTCACCGCGACCGCGTTCACCCCGGACGCGGCCAGCAGCCGCCCGTAGGCGCGCACCCGGGTCAGGTCGTCGTGCGCGACGCCGTCCCGCCAGAAGATCGACCCGCCCGCGTAGCCCCGCTCGACCTGGCCCATCACGGGATGCACGTCGATGTTGTCCCAGTGGTCGAGCATACGCCGCCGCGTCGCCGGGCGGTGGCGGACCGCCGCCCGGTCCGCCGCGAACGCGGCCTCGCCGAGCCTGACCACCTCGAAGAACCCGTACAGCAGGCCGGCCTGGCCGCCGGCGCGCACCGTGGTGACGCCGTCCCGGCGGCCGAGCACGAAGTCCTCGTCCCCGAGGTCGCCGTCCGGGGACAGCGTGAGGGCGAGATCGTGGGCGGCGCCGGAGGCGACGGGTTCGCCGCCGTACCGGGCGCAGGCGTGCGCGACCTCGGCCCGGACGGTCTCGGCGAGCGTCCCGTCGCCGGCCACGAGCGTCCGGCGCGAGCCGACCGCCCGGAACGCCTCAGGGGGCAGCCAGGCCGGATGGACGTCGTTCAGCTCGGGAATGGTCATCGGGGAAACTCCTCACGTCAGGCGGTGAAGCGCTGCTGGACCTCGGCGATCATCGGGCGGGCGTTCCACAGGAGCGCCGCCGCGAGCACCGAGCCCAGCAGCACCAGCACCATCTCGGTGGCGACCAGCGTGACGCCGCCCGCCACGATCAGCAGGCACAGGTTGGCCAGGGTGGCCCCGGGAAAGCGGCCCAGCGAGTACGCGGCCAGCCGGGCCACGTCCACCGCCCGGAACGCGAACAGCGACGTGATCACCAGCGCGTTGCCCACCCACAGCGTGGACACCGCCGCGAACACCACCAGCAGCACCGCCCACCAGCCGGGCACCCCCGCGGCCGAGAAGTTGCCCAGGATCGTCCCGACGACGGTCAGCCAGACCAGCCAGGGTGCCCAGATCTTCAGAGCGCCGCCGGCGTTCGCCTTGTATCCGCGCCAGAACGCGACCCCGGGTTTCAGGTCCGTCAGCTCCCGGCGGCGGTGGCGCAGCGCGTAGAGGGAGGCGGAGAGCGCGGGGCCGAGCGGGAGCAGGCAGAGCGCGGCCAGCGGCACGTTGCTGGCGTGCCGGTCGAGCAGGATCAGCCCGGCCAGGCCGGGCGCGGAGGTGACCAGCAGGAGGAGCTCCACGGTCAGCAGGGTGTAGATCAGCGCGGCGGCACGCGAGAGCGGCCCCGTCCCGAAGCGCTGATCCGCTTTGACGTCGCTCATGGTGCGCCCTCCCCCAGTCCGAGCGGCCGGTCGTCGTCCCACCTCGGTGGAGTCCCGTCGGCCACCGCCGCGTCATCGTCCTTCGTGTCCTGGCCGTCTCCGGCAGGTCAGCCGTGGTCCTTCTTGAACCGCTCGTAGGCGGAGTTGACCAGGTTGATGTAGGAGGTCATGTTCTTGCCCTCCAGTTCCTTGACGTAGGCGTCCCACTCGCTGATGTCGCGCTCGCCGAGGATGAACTTGAGCGTGTTCTGGGTGACGTAGTCCTTGAGCGGCGTCTCCCAGAGCGTGGTCTGCTCACGCTCCTCCTCGTTGAACGGGTGCGGGGGGTCGACCGGCCACGGCTTCCTGGCGTTCATCACCTTCTGGAACTCCAGCTCCTCCTCCGAGAAGGTGGAGTTGAGCAGCGCGGTGGTGCCGCCGTAGGCGAAGACGCCGTTGGAGAAGCCGAAGTCCTTCTGCAGGTGCTTGGGCACGCCGGGGTTGAGCCCGACGAAGTCGATGTCGGCGGCCAGCTTGTACGTGCCGCCGTCCTTGCTGAACGTCGTGCCCTCGACGCCCCACTTGGCGAACTCCTCACCCTGGTCGGAGTACCAGAGCCAGTCCATGAACTGCATCATGGCCACGAAGTTCTTGTTCTCCAGGGCCTTCTTGGAGATCATGACGCCGTTCTCGAGGCGTGTGCCGATCTTGTAGTCCCCGACCGGGCCCATCGGCACCGGAATCTTGGCGATCTTGGCGTCGGGGTTGTTCTCGGTCAGCGACGCCCGGTAGTCGTTGATCAGCGACTGTGCGTTGCTGCTGATCACGAAGGACTTGCCGGAGACGAACTTCTGCTTGGCCTGATCGTCCTGCTGGGTGAAGCTCTCCGGGTCGAGCAGCTTCTCCTTCACCAGCTTGTGCAGATACTCGATCATCTGCTTGTACTGCGGCATGGCGCCGGTGTAGGCGAACTTGCCGGCGGCGGAGTCCCAGGTCGCGTGCTGGTACTCCCAGCCGCCCTTGGCGCCGAACGCCTGGGCGACGATCTTGAGCAGGTTGCCGCCCGGCGTGGGCACGCCCCACCGGTCGGTCATGGGGTACTGGTCGGGATACTCGGCCTTCATGGCCTTGAGCACGGTGTACAGCTCGTCCCAGGTCGTGGGGACCTTCAGGTTGAGCTTTTCCAGGATGTCCGTCCGCACCGCGAGGGAGTAGTCGACCCAGATCTCCTCGTGCAGGCCGGGCAGCAGGTAGAAGCGGCCGTCGGACTGGCGCAGCGTGTCCAGCTCCGGCTCCATCTTCCACTTGGCGACCTTGTCCTTGAAGTTCGGCATCAGGTCGAGGTAGTCGCTGACCGGCAGGACGGCGCCGGAGGCGACGAACGCCTCCTCCTGCGGGTGGTACGTCTTCGGGATGATGAGCGGGGCCTGCCCCGAGCCCACCAGCAGGCCGCGCTTCTTCTCGTAGTCGCTGAGCGGCACCGTCACGGCCTTGAGCGTCACGTTCGTGCGCTTGGTCAGCTCCTGCCAGAACAGCCAGTCGTCCTTGTGCGGGTAGAACGGGTGGTTGTTGTAGAGCACGTCGAACGAGACCGGCTCGGTGGCCTTGAACTGCTGGTTGACGCCGTAGTTCGCCATCGCGCCCGCCTTGTTCGCGGAAACGTCGGCGGCCTTCTTCGGCGCCCCGTCCTCGCCGCAGCCGGCGAGCACGAGGGTGAGCGCCCCCAGGCCGAGGAGCGCCTGACGTCGGGAGAGTTCGCGCATGGGATTTCCTTCTGGTGAGGCGGTGGGGGGAACGGACTAGCCCTTGACCGCGCCGATCATGACTCCGGAGACGAAGTACCTCTGGACGAAGGGGTAGACCGCGAGGATGGGCAGGACGGTGAGCATGATCGTCACCGACTGGATGTTGGCGGCGGCCTGCGTCACCTCGGAGGTCACGGCGCCGGCCGACTCGGCTCCGGTGGCCCCGGCGATGAGGTTGCGCAGGTAGATGGTCACCGGGAACAGGTCGGTCTCGTTCAGGTAGAGGAACGCCGTGAACCACGAGTTCCAGAACGAGACCGCGTAGAACAGCACCATCGTGGCGAGGACCGCCTTCGACAGCGGCAGCACGACCTTCCACAGGACGCCGTAGGTGTTCAGGCCGTCGATGGCGGCGGCCTCCTCCAGCTCCTGCGGCAGCCCTTCGAAGAACGCCTTCATGACCAGGAGGTTGAACACGCTGATGGCGTTGGGCAGCACGATCGCCCAGATCGAGTTGGTCAGCCCGAGGCCGTTGACCAGCACGTACTGGGGGATCAGGCCACCGGAGAAGATCATGGTGAAGACGGCCACCCAGATCAGGAACGTGCGGCCCTTGAGGTGCTTCTTGGACAGCACGTACGCGTAACACGTCGTCAGCAGCATCGCGATGGCCGTGGCGACGACGGTGTAGAGCACGGTGTTGCCGTAGTTGGTCCAGAACATCGGGTCGGAGATCACGATCCGGTAGGTCGTGAGGTTGAACCCGCGCGGGACGAGGTTGACCTGCCCGCTGATGATGTAGCGCTCTTGGCTGAACGAACGGGCGATGATGTTGACGAAGGGGTACAGCGTCACGATCACGACGCCGGTCAGGACGACGGCGTTGATCACCTGGAACGCGCGGTAGCCCCGGCTCTTGCTGATCGCTACCACAGGCTCGTCCCTACTGTGCGACGGGAGATCAGGTTCGCCGACAGGATGAGCACCACGCCGATCAGCGCCTCGAACAGGCCGATCGCGGCGGCGTAGCTCATGTTGCTGGACTCCACGCCCATGCGGTACAGGTAGGTGGAGATCACGTCGGCGGTCGGATAGGTCAGCGGGTTGTACAGCAACAAGACCTTCTCGAAGCCCACGGCCATGAACGTGCCGATGTTGAGCACCAGCAGCGTGATCGCCGTCGGCCGGATGCCCGGCAGGGTGACGTGCCAGATCTGCCGCCACCGGCCGGCGCCGTCCATCCTGGCCGCCTCGTAGAGCTGCTCGTTGATGGTCGTCAGCGCGGCCAGGTAGAGGATGGTCCCCCAGCCGACGGTCTGCCAGACCTCCGACGAGACGAAGATCGTGCGGAACCAGTCCGGCTTCTGCATGAACGCCGTGGCCTCACCGCCGAACGACTTCACGATCTGGTTGACCGGCCCGTCGATCGACAACATCTGCATGACGATGCCGGCCACGATGACCATCGACAGGAAGTGCGGCAGATAGGACACCGACTGCAGGAACCTCTTGAGGCGCACGCTGCGCACCTCGTTGAGCAGCAGGGCCAGCACGATCGGCAGCGGGAAGCAGAACAGCAGGGTCAGCGCCCCGAGGACGAGCGTGTTGGTGAACACGTTCCAGAACGTCGGGTCGCTCAGGAACATCCTCACGTAGCGCAGACCCACCCAGTCCTCGCCGAAGATGCTGCCGCCCGGCTCGAACTTCCTGAACGCGATGATGTTGCCGATCATGGGCGCGTACCGGAAGATCGCGAAGAACAGCAGCGGCAGGATCGCCAGCGAGTAGAGCTGCCAGTCCCGCCGGATCGCGGCCCGCCAGGAGCCGCCCCCGTAACGCGCGCGCCGGCCCCGGACGGGCTTCTTCTCGCGGGTGTCGCGCGCGTCCGGGCTCAGCGTCTTGGATGTGGTCATCCTCGGCCCTCCGGTGGGTTGCGGTCGATGTGCGCCGGCGCCTGCAGCCGCCGCTGGTGTCCGACCTGGCGCTCGGCGCCCACCAGGCGCAGCGGCAGGCTCGCCGCCGTCTCCGCGCTGGAACGGCCGAAGCGCAGCTCGACGGCGCCCGGCTCGACGATGCGCCGGCCGTGGGTCCCGGTGAACGACGTGACGTCGGCGGGGACGGTGAAGGTCACGCGCGCCGACTCCCCCGCCTCCAGCGGGACGCGGGCGTAGCCGATCAGCCGGACCACCGGCCGCGTCACCTGCGCGACGGGGTCGTGCAGGTAGAGCTGGACGATCTCCGCGCCGGCCCGCGACCCGGTGTTGCGCACCGTGATCCCGGCGCGCACCTCGCCGTCGACCGGCCAGTCCCCGGAACCGCCCACTGGGTCGTCCGCTGTTCCGGCCGCTGTTCCGGCCGCTGTTCCGGCCGCTGTTCCGGCCGCTGTTCCGGCCGCTGTTCCGGCCGCTGTTCCGGCCGCTGTTCCGGCCGCTGTTCCG
>NZ_JBFAIM010000083.1:51757-60580 GCF_040654715.1 Nonomuraea sp. NPDC050643
GCCGCTTGGTGGTCCGTTGCGTCGTCCGCTTGGACGGCCGTTGGGGCGTCCGTTGGGGCGTCCGTTGGGACGGCCGCTTGGGCGTCGCTCCACTCGAACGTCGTGTAGCCGATCCCGTGCCCGAACGGGTACGCGGGCGTCGGGTCGACGGACGACACCTCCGTGCGGCGGCCGAGGCGCGGCGCCAGGTAGGTCGAGGGCAGGCCGCCGGCGTCGCGCGGCACGCTGACCGGCAGGCGGCCCGACGGGTTCACCGCGCCGGTGAGCACCTCGGCCACCGCCTGTCCGCCGCGCTGGCCGGGGAAGAAGCCGTACAGGACGGCCTGGGCGGCGTCCAGGTCCGCGCCGAGCGCGTACGGGCGGCCGGCCAGCAGCACCAGCACCACCGGCGTGCCGGTGGCGAGCACGGCCTGGACCAGGTCGGACTGCACGCCCGGCAGCCGCAGGTCGGTGGCGTCGCAGCCCTCGCCGGAGGTGCCACGGCCGAACAGCCCGGCCCGGTCGCCGACGGCGAGCACGCACACGTCGCTCTCGGCGGCCAGCGCGACCGCCTCGGCGAAGCCGGAGGTGTCGTCGCCCGTGATGCCGCAGCCCGGCGCGTACGCCAGGTCCGGCACCAGCCGGCCGAGCGCCTCGCGCAGCGACGGCAGGTCCAGCCCGAGCCCGTGCTCGGGGTGCGGGCCCACGTGCGCGGGGAAGGCGTAGCAGCCCAGCATCGCCATCGGGTCGTCGGCGACGGGGCCCACGAGCGCCACCCGGCGGCCCGGGGCCAGCGGCAGGACGCCGCCGGCGTTGCGCAGCAGCACGATGGACGCGCGGGCCAGGCGCAGGGCCAGGTCCTGGCTGTCCTCGTCGTCGAGGAGCACGTCCTCGGCGGGGCCGGGCAGCGGCTGCCAGCCGGCGTCGAGCAGCCCCTGCTCGGCCTTCTGGGTCAGCACGCGGCGCAGGGCCCGGTCGATCAGCGCCTCGTCGACCGTGCCCGCCTTGATGGCGTCGATCAGCGGGGCGCCGAAGGTGTCCACGGTGGGCAGTTCGACGTCGATCCCGGCGCGCAGGGCGAGCCCCGCCGCCTCTCCCGCCCCGGCGGCGACCGCGTGCAGCCGCTCCAGGAACCGGATCGCGAAATAGTCGGCGACCAGGACGCCGTCGAAGCCCCACTCGTCGCGCAGCAGGCCGGTCAGCAGGCTCTCGTCGGCCGCGACGGGGACGCCGTCGATCTCGGCGTACGAGTGCATCACCGACCGGGCGCCGCCCAGGCGCAGGGCCATCTCGAACGGCGGCAGGATGACGTCCGCCAATTCCCGCCGGCCCATCGGCACGGGGGCGAGGTTGCGCCCGCCACGGGAGGCGGAGTAGCCGGCGAAGTGCTTCAGCGTGGCGACGATGCCCGCGCCCTCGAGGCCGCGCACGTACGCGGCCCCGAGCGTCCCGACCAGGTACGGGTCCTCACCGATCGTCTCCTCGGTACGCCCCCACCGGTAGTCCCTGGTCACGTCCACCACCGGTGCCAGGCCCTGGTGGATGCCCGCGGCCCGCATGGAGCGGCCGATCCGGCCGGCCATCTCCTCGATCAGCTCGGGGTCGAAGGAGGCGCCCCAGCTCAGCGGCGCCGGGTACACGGTCGCCCGCCAGGCGGCGAACCCGGTCAGGCACTCCTCGTGCACCTGCGCCGGGATCCCGAAGCGGCTGGCCGCCACGATCTCCCTCTGCGACGCGGCCAGCGACCGCGCCCCCGCGACCGGATCGACGGGCGCCGTCCCGAACGGCCGGGTGAGCTGGCCCAGCCCCTGGCGGATGGCGTCGTCCCAGTCGGGCCCCGCCCCCATGTCGGTCTGGTGCGGTGCGACGCCGCCCCCCGAGGCGTCGGCGCCGACCCACACCCCCACGAGCTGCGCGACCTTCTCTTCGAGTGTCATCAGCGGGATGAGCGCCTCGGCCCGCTCGGCGGGCGACAACCGGGCGTCCCGCCACGGTTCGCTCTCGCCTGACGCCGAGCCTGCGTCGATTGGTACCTGGCCCCTCATGCCATCCCTTCGGCCGCTGACGGCGCCCTCCCGCGATGAGTTCGGGGGGTGTTTCACGGGGGTGACGCCGAAACTTTCATGCAGATCTGTTTAATATTGCGGCAACATATGGGCCCAGTTGAGGCGTGTCAAGAGTGGCACCAACTGCTATGTTTCGGACAACCACCGCAGGTCGCATGGAAATCACGAGCTCTGTACGGGTACGTCCCGACGTTAAGTTGCCCGAAAGTTTCGGAAAGTCAGAGTGAGGGCTTGGAGGAGAAAGCTTGTCTTGTCGGAGTCACCGGCCACCGCGCTATTTTCCCGGCCCCGCCTGAGCGGTTCCTGGCAGGTCAGGCGGTGAGCTCCCGCCGGGCGGCGCGCGCGGCGGCGGCCCAGCGCGACGCCCCGGCCTTCGCCGCGACCGCCTCCGCCGTCCGGTAGTGCTCGGCGGCCCGGCCGTCCCAGCCGAGGGCGGCGGCCAGGTGGCCGAGGTAGAGCGCGACGGGTTCGAGCGTGACCAGGCCGCTCCCAGCGCCGGCGAGCTCCTCTTCGGCGGGCAACAGCGTGGCGTGGAGGCGCTCCATCGCCGCCCGGTCGCCCGCCTTGATCGCGAGCCGGGCGTGCAGGCAGGTCCTCGCCTCGAAGAGCAGGTCACGAGGGGAGTCGGGAATCACGCCCGCCTCCCGCCCCTCCACCACCGCCCGCACCCAAGGCCCGTACGACCCCCAACCACCACCCACCCCCGACCCCGGCCCCGACCCCGGCTCCGGCTCCGGCTTTGGCGCCGGTTCCGCCCGCGATCCCTGCTCCTCCGATTCCGGCTTCGGGGGGAGGGTTTCTCCTGCCGTCAGGTCGATGCAGAGCAGGGCGAGGGGCAGGATCCCCTCCTCCACCCCGGCCATCCCGGTCCCGGTGAGCCGGGCGGCGGCCGCTCGGCAGGCGGCGCGGGCCTCGTCCGCCGGGCCCGTGACGGCGAGGCGGAGGGCGGCGTACCAGCCGGTGAACACCCCGACCAGCGGCAGGTCGTACCGCTCGGCGAGCAGGTCGGCGGCGGCCGCGTGCCGGTCGGCGGCTTCGAGGTCGGCGAGCGCGGCCCTGGCCTGGACGAGGATCAGATGACCGAGCACCTCGAACGTCACCAGGCCGTCGCGGCCGGAGGCGAGCCCGAGCAGTTCCTCCCCGATCGCCGCCCGTCGCGGGGCGAGCCCGGCGCGGTGGAAGGTCTGCATGTAGCGGCCGTTGAGGGCGTAGGCCAGCAGGGTGAGGTCGCCCCGCCTGCGCGCGATGGCCTCGGCCTCCCGGGCCGCCCGATCCCCGCTGCCGCCGGGGTCGGCCCGCCGCTCCATGGCGATGGTGATCAGCAGCCGGGCGCGCTCGGCCTCGTAACCGTCCGGCAGGGCGGCCAGCGTACGCTCGGCGGCGGTGGCGAGACGGGCGGACAGGGCGGGGTCGTCGTTGGCCGTCCAGATCGCGGGCACGTCGAAGGCCCCGATCACCGCCGCGGTCAGCACCGGATCCCCGATGGCCTCGGCCACGTCCACGGCCCGCGCGCGATGCCGCCGCGCCTCCCCCAGCTCACCGACCACCGCCAACGCCCTCACCATCCCCATGACCGCCTCCAACCAGGCACGAGAACCAGACCCTGCCGACCGGTCGGAAGAATCAAGGCCCTCGCCGGGTACCGTCGCCCGCCAGGCAGGAGAATCAGCACCCTCACCCGAGACCGCCTCCACCCGATTGGGAGAATCGGGGCCCTTCTCCGGGCGGGAGCCGGGGGCATCGCTCAAGGGGGTCTCCGGCCGGGGGTCGGGGCCTTTGTCCTGGGTGGCGTTCGGTTCGGGAGCGACGCCGGGGGCTCCGTTCGGGGGCGGCGGGGTGCGGTCCCGTTCTTCGGAGACGCCCATGCTGTCCAGGGCCGTCACCGTCGCGCGCCACAGGCGGGCCGCCTCGTGTGGTGCGAATCGCCGCTCCGCCCGCTCGGCCGCGGCCCGCGCGTAGTGCGCGGTACGGGCCGCGCCCGCCCGTCCCTCCGCGCGCAGGCAGTGGTGCGCGATGGCCTCGACGTCGCCAGGGCGCATCCGTTCGAGGAGTTCGGCCACCACGGCATGCCGGCGGGCCCGGCGGGCGCGGGGGATGTCGTCATAGAGGGTCTCGTGCACCAGCGCGTGAGCGAACCGCAGCCGGTCCGCGTCCAGTTCGACGAGGAAGCCCGCGAGCAGGGCCGACTCGACGGAGTCCAGAGCCGCCTCCTCGTCACCGGCCAGCGCGATCAGCACCTCGAGATCCACTTCCTGCCCGAGGATCGCGGCCTGACGAAGGTGGGCCCGCGCCGTCTCGGACAGTCCGCCGAGGCGGTGCCGGATGACGTCCCGCACGCCCGCCGGAACCGTGTGCAGCGCCGCCTCGCCCTCGCTCTCCCAGACCCGGGCGAGCTCCCGGGCGAAGAACGGGTTCCCGCCGCTACGCGCGTGGATCGCCCGCGCGTCGCCCTCCCCCACTTCGCGACCGGTGACCCCCCGAACCAGCTCCCGCACCTCCGGCGCGGCCAGCCCGCCGAGATACAGGCGCACCGGCTCGGCCCGCGCGACTCGCCCGAGCGCCTCGGCCAGCCCGCCCGAGATCTCAGTGGACCGGTACGTGCCCACCACCAGCACGGGCGCGGCACCGAGATCGGTGGCCAGCGTCGTCAGCAGGGCCAAGGTCTCCTCGTCGGCCCAGTGCAGGTCATCGAGGACCAGCAGCACCGGCCCCTTGGCGGCGACCTCCGCCAGGTGGGCGACAATCCTCCGGTGCCGCCTGAACCGCGCCGCGAGCCCGGCCCCGCCGGAGGACGCCGGCACGTCAAGAAACGCGGGCACGCCGGAGGGCTCGGGCGTGGGTGGGTGGCCGGCGGCGGTGAGGGAGGTGGTGATCTGAGCCCATGGCCAGGCCGACGGCGCGCCCGGCAGTTCCGTGCCGCCGCCCCGCGCCGTGATCCACCCCGTACCCTCCAGGCGCTCCGCCAGCGCCCCGGCCAGGGCGGTCTTCCCCGCCCCCGCGGCCCCGGACACCAGCACGAGCCGCGCCCGCCCCGCCGTCACCACCTCAGCCGCGGCCCTCTCCAGCTCACCCAGCTCCACGACCCGCCCGACAAAGGCACCCCCGGCGAAGGCACTCCCGGCAAGGGCGCTCCGAGCAAAGGCGCCCCCGGCAACGGTGCTCCCCGCAACGTCGCCCCCGGCGCGCTGTCCCGGGGACGGCGGGGGCGCGGCCGTCCCTTCTGAAGGGCCGGATGGGGAGGGAGGCCGGGCGGTGAGGTGCGGAGACTGGGCGAGGATGCCGGCTTCGAGGTCACGCAGGCCCTGCCCCGGATCCACCCCGAGCTCCTCCCGCAGCACCACCCGGGCCCGCCGCAGCACCCCCAGCGCATCCCCTTGCCGCCCGCCCCGATAGAGGGCCAGGGCCAGCAGCCGCCACCCGTCCTCCCGCAGCGGATGGCCCGCCACATGCGCCTCCAGGTCGGCCACCGACTCGGCCGCCCGCCCCGAGCCGAGCGCCGCCTCGGCCCGGCGCTCCACGGCCAGCAGCCGCAGCTCGTCCAGCCGGGCCGCCTCCCCGCGCGCCCAGTCCTGGCCGGCGAACTCGGCGTACGCGGGCCCGCGCCACCACCCCAACGCCTCGTCGAGCAGCGCCAAGGCCGCCTCCGGCGGCGACCCGCCCGCCCGGGTGACCGCCGCCTCGAACCGCCAGGCGTCCACCGCCCCGGGCTCGGCCCGCAGCGCGTAACCGGGCGGCGCCGTCACCAGCAGCCGCGAAAGCGTGCGGGGCGGCCGATCGGGTTCGAGCGCCTTGCGCAGCGCCCCCACGAACGTCTGCACGGCCCCGAGCGCACCTTCGCCCGGAGCGTCCCAGAGGTCGTCGATCAGCCACGACACGGGCACGACCCGGCCCCGGGCGACCAGCAGCCGGGCCAGGACGGCCCGGTGCCGCGGCCCCTTGAGGCGGACCGGGCCCTGGTCGTTGTCGGCCGTCAGCGGGCCCAGCACACCGAAGGACACCATCGCCACCAACCTATCCACCCAGGTGGGCCCGGCTGACCCGGTGCTGACCAGGTGCTGATCGGCGCGCCGCACAGTGGGTGCCGGACACGAAAGGGAGACCACCATGACCATCACCGGATTCGCCCGGCGCCGCGTCACCGTCGACGGCGGTGTGACGCTCAACGTCGCCGTGGGCGGCTCGGGCAGCCCCGTCGTGCTGCTGCACGGCTTCCCCCAGACCCACCTCATGTGGCGGCACGTCGCCGCCGACCTGGCCGCCGACCACACGGTGATCTGCCCCGACCTGCGCGGCTACGGCGCCAGCGACAAACCGGCCGACACCGACGGGCGGACCTATTCCAAACGCGCCATGGCCGCCGACGTCGTCGCGCTCGCCCGCGCCCTCGGCCACGACCACTTCGCGCTGGCCGGCCACGACCGGGGCGCCCTGGTGGCCGTCCGCGCGGGCCTCGACCACCCGGCCGCCGTCACCCACCTGGCCGCGCTGGACGTCCTGCCGACCCTCGACATGTGGGACGTCCTGCGCGGCGCCTCCGCCGCCGTCGGCTTCCACCTGTATCTGATGGCCCAGCCGCCCGGCCTGCCGGAGGCGATGATCAGCGCGTCGGCGGACGCGTTCTTCGGCCATTTCCTCGACCTGTGGACCAAGGACCCGGACGCGATCCCCGCCGACGTACGCGCCGCCTATCTGGAGGCGTGCCGCGAGGCGGTCCCCTCGATCGTGGCCGACTACCGGGCCACGGCCACGGTGGACGTCGAGCACGACACGGCCGACCGCGAGGCCGGCAACCGTCTGCGGATGCCGGTCACGGTGCTGCAGCAGGACTGGGGCGCCGCCCTCGGCTACGACGCCGCGGCCCTCTGGCGGGCCTGGGCCCCCGATCTCGCGCACCACACCGTGAGCTGCGGTCACTTCATGGCCGAGGAGTCGCCGGCCGAGGTCGTCAAGGCCCTGCGCGCCCTGCTCACGAGGTGAACGGCCTCTTGATCTAAATCGTAGACGGTCTACCATCTTCGGTATCCAGTATGGAGCTGATCGAATGGTAGATCTCGCCCACCCACCACTCGAAGAGGCCATCCGCCTGGAGGCGGTCTACAAGGCGTTCGTCCCCCGGGGCCGGACCGCGCAGCCACTGCTCGCCCTGGAGGACGTGACCTTCGCCGCGCGCCCCGGCGAGTTCATCAGCCTGGTCGGCCCGTCCGGCTGCGGCAAGTCCACCGTCCTGAACCTGCTCGCCGGCCTGATGCAGCCGTCGTCCGGACAGGTCGTGCACCACGGCCGCCCCGTCACCGGGGTCAACACCGAGGTCGGCTACATCACCCAGGACGACAACCTGCTGCCGTGGCGCTCCATGCTGCGCAACGTGGAGTACGGCCTGGAGCTGCGCCGCGTGCCCAAGGACGAGCGGCGCCGGCGGGCCAGGGAGTTCATCGAGCTGGTCGGGCTGGCGGGCTTCGAGAACCACTACCCGCACGAGCTGTCCGGCGGCATGCGCAAGCGGGCCGGCATCGTGCGCACGCTCGCGTACGAGAGCGACGTGGTCCTCATGGACGAGCCGTTCGGCCCGCTCGACGCGCAGACCCGCGTCATCCTTCAGGACGAGCTGCTCAAGCTGTGGGAGCTGCGGCGGCCCACGGTGCTGTTCGTCACCCACGACCTCGTCGAGGCCATCGCCCTGAGCGACCGGATCATCACCTTCACCTGCCGGCCGGGGCGCATCAAACGGGAGTACGGCGTCGGGCTCCCCCGGCCGCGCGACGTGTTCCACATCCACGATCTCCCGCAGTTCAGGGAGTTGTACGACGCGCTGTGGGACGACATCCGCATGGAGATCGCGGCGACATGACGCTCTCCTCGGTACGCGGCGGGCACTCGGCCGACGTGCTCGCGCGGGCCTCCGGCCGGGCCCGGGCCGCCGCCGCCCGGGAGCGGCTGCTCGTACGCGCCGGGATCGCCCTGCTCGGCGCGGCGCTCCTGCTGCTGTGGGAGTTCGGCCTGCCGCTCGCCGTCGAACGCCGCTACGTCAGCAGCCCCTCCGAGGTCGCGGCCCGCCTGGTGGAGCTGGTCGTCGACGGGCGGCTGTGGGGGCACATCGCGGTCACGCTGGGCGAGGCGGGCGCCGGATACCTCATCGGCATCGCCGTGGGGCTGGTCGCGGCGCTGCTCCTGGTGGCCGTGCCGGTGCTGGACGAGATCGCGGCGCCGTTCCTGGCCGCGTTCTACTCGATCCCGAAGATCGCGCTGGCGCCGATGTTCATCATGTGGTTCGGTCTCGGCCTGCTGCCGAAGATCCTGCTGGCGGCGCTGATGGTGTTCCTGATCGTGCTGGCCAACACGATGGCCGGGGTGCGGGGCATCGATCCCGGGCTGGTCGAGGTGGCGCGGGTGATGGGGGCGCGGGGGGCGCGGCTCGTCCGGACGATCGTCCTGCCGGGCGCCGCGCCGGCCGTCGTGGCGAGCATCCGCCTGACCTTCTCGCGCGCCATGGTCGGCGCGATCCTCGGTGAGTTCATCGCGGCCACGCAGGGGCTGGGCTTCCTCATCGTGCGCTCGTCGCGCCAGTTCGAGACCGCGACCGTCTTCGCCGGGATCGTGGTGGTGGCCGCCCTGGTCATGCTGGTCAACGCGGCGATCCGGGCCGTCGAGGCGCGAGCGCTGCCGTGGTGCGCGGAGAGGCCGCACGGATGAGTAGCCCTGTGTCAAGCCACCACCGGTTGATCTTGTTTGAGGAGGGCCTGGAGGGCTCCGTGTTTGGCCGGGTCGTAGGCGAGGCCGT
>NZ_JBFAIM010000084.1:0-58094 GCF_040654715.1 Nonomuraea sp. NPDC050643
CGATGGCTTAGGAAAGAAGCCCCCCGGTTAGGATCATGTACATCTTTACCAAGATGCCTAGTGATCGCCCAGATCCGGGTATATACGGCTGGGAATGGACTGCAGGAGGCCCCCCATGCAGGTCAAGAAGGTGATCACCTACGTGGCTGTCGCGTTCGTGGTCTTCTACCTGTTCACCCGGCCGGCCCAAGCCGCCGACGCGGTGAATGGTGTGTTCGACGGAATACTTCAGGGAGCCAACCAGTTGGCTACATTCTTCTCCAGAGTTCTGACTTAGCCTACGGTTCTGTCTGCGTCAGGTGCTTCCAAGCGCTGCCGGATCGTGTTACGCAGGCAGGATGAGAGATCGCCCCAGCGGCACCAAGATCAATCAGCTCGATCCCCACGCGCGGCGCATCCTCGAGCGGGCCGAGCTCGAGGGCATCGAGCTGATCCGGTTCCTTTACGCCGACCACGGTGGCGTGATTCGTGGCAAGGCGGCATCCCGGTCACGGTTGGCCGAACGGCTCAACACGGGCATCGGGCACACGGTGGCCATGATGGCGATGAACATGCTCGACCAGCTCCAGGAAGTCGAGCACATGGGTCCGGTGGGCGAAGTACGCATCGTCCCCGACCCCGCCACCTTCGTCCCGTTGCCTCACGCTCCGGGCGCGGCCGCGATGCTGTCGGATCTGCGTCAAGCGGATGGCACGCCGTGGGGCGCGTGTGCTCGCACGTTCCTCAAGGACGCCATCGCCGAGCTCGGCACCGAGGGCTACACGATGATGGCCGCGTTCGAGCCCGAGTTCACCCTCGGGCGCCGCCTGCCCGACCCGGCGGGCGGCCCCGACCGGCTGGTGCCGCTCGACGACTCGCTGTGCTACGCCGGCATGGGCTTCGACACGGCGCACGACTACACGCTCAAGCTGATCCGCGCCCTGGAGACGCAGGGCCTGCGCGTCGAGCACTATCACCCGGAGCTCGGCCCGGGCCAGCAGGAGCTGTCCGTACGCCACGCGCCCGCCCTGCGCGCCGCCGACAACCACATCCTCTACCGCGAGACCGTGCGCGGCGTGGCCATGCGCATGCAGATGTGGGCCAGCCTCGCCCCCAAGCCGCTGGCCGACCAGGCCGGCAACGGCGCCCACCTGCACCTGTCACTGTGGAACGACACCCACAACGCCTTCGCCGAGGAAGGCGAGATACGCGACGGCTTCATCGGCGGCCTGCTCGCCCACCTGCCCGCCCTGACGGCACTGACCTGTGGCAGCGTCAACAGCTTCCGCCGCCTGGCGCCCCGCACGTGGGCGAGCGCCTACGCCGTGTACGGCCCCGACAACCGCGAGGCCGCCGTACGCGTCTGCTCCCCGCTCGGCGACACCGGCGAGCCGAACCTGGAGCTGAAGCCCTCCGACTCCTCGGCCAACCCCTACCTGTCGCTCGGCGCCGTCATCCACGCGGGCCTCGACGGCATCCGGCGCAAGCTCGACCCCGGCGCCGCCGTGGACGTCGACCCGGACACCCGGCCCGGCCAATACGCCCGCCTGCCCGCCTCGCTCGACGAGGCGCTGGACGCGCTGGAGGCCGACGAGGTGCTCATGGAGGCGCTCGGGCCGCTGCGGCGCAGCGCGTATCTCGCCGTCAAACGGTCAGAGGCGGCCGCGTTCGCCGCCAAGGACGTCTCCTACGAGCTGTTCCAGCACCTGCGGGTGTTCTGACCCCGCTGCTGGCGCTCGACGCTGACGTTCGATTCCGACGCTGACGTCCGACGGGAAGAGGATCCACCGGGGAGCGCCGCGCTGTCGCGGCGCTCCGGCGGACGGCTAGCGGACCGGGTGGCCCGCCATCCGCAGGGTGTCCTTGACCTCGCTGATCTTCAGCGTGCCGAAGTGGAACACGCTCGCCGCCAGCACGGCGTCGGCGCCCGCCGCGACCGCCGGAGGGAAGTCCTCCAGCCTGCCCGCGCCACCACTGGCGATCACCGGCACACGCACGGCGGACCTGACCGCCCGCAGCATCTCCAGGTCGTAGCCGTCGAGCGTCCCGTCGCCATCCATCGAGTTGAGCAGGATCTCGCCCACGCCCAGCTCCTCACCGCGAGCCGCCCACTCCACGGCGTCGATGCCGGTGCCACGCCGGCCGCCGTGGGTGGTCACCTCGAAGCCGCTCGGCGTGCCGGGGGCCCGGCGGGCGTCCACCGACAGCACGACGCACTGCGCGCCGAACCGCCTGGACGCCTCCGTGAGCAGCTCGGGCCGGGCGATGGCGGCCGTGTTGAGCGACACCTTGTCGGCGCCCGCCCGCAGCAGCCGGTTGACGTCGTCGACCGAGCGAACCCCACCGCCGACGGTGAGCGGGATGAACACCTGCTCGGCGGTCCTGCGCACCACGTCGAGCATGGTCTCGCGCTCGCCGGACGACGCCGTGATGTCCAGAAAGGTCAGCTCGTCGGCGCCCTCCTGGTCGTAGCGCCTGGCCAGCTCGACGGGGTCACCCGCGTCGCGCAGGTTCTCGAAGTTGACGCCCTTCACCACACGCCCGGCGTCCACGTCGAGACAGGGGATCACTCTTACCGCTACGGTCATGCTCGCAGTGCCTCTATTTCGATCTCGACCAGCATGCGCGGGTCGACGAGTCCGGCCACCCGCACCCCTGTGCAGGCGGGGCGTACCTTGTAGAAGACGTCGTGGATGGCCCGGCCGACCAGGTCGAAGTGGCGGTGCTCCACCACGTAATAGCGGACCATGATGACATCCTCCTTGGTCAGGCCGCCCATCAGGACGGCCTCCAGAGCGATGTCGATGGCGGTCAGGCTCTGCTTGTAGGCGTCGCCGACGTGGCGTACCTCTCCGTCGACCGTGGCCGTGCAGCCGGACACGATCACGCGCTCACCCGCGACGACCGCGCGGGCGTAGCCGTACTTCTCCTCCCAGATGCCGCCCGAAAACACTCGGTAACCGGTGCTTTCCATACCGATGCTGCTGACGCTCATCTCGCCCCCTCCCGGCAAGAGCTACACGCGTACCGCGGCCAGCGCGTTTTCCAGTGTGAACGCGTGAGCGTACAGGGCCCTGCCCACGATGGCGCCCTCCACTCCGACCGGTACGAGAGAAGCGAGTGCGACCAGGTCATCGAGGCTGGAAACCCCGCCGCTGGCCACCACGGGCCGGTCGGTACGGGCGCAGATGCGCCGGTAGAGGTCGAGGTTCGGGCCCTGGAGCATGCCGTCCTTGGTCACGTCGGTGACCACGTAGCGGGGGCAGCCGTCGGACTCGAGCCGGTCGAGGACCTCCCACAGGTCGCCCGCGTCCTCGGTCCAGCCGCGGGCGGCCAGCGTGGTGCCGCGCACGTCGAGCCCGACCGCGATCTTGTCACCGTGCTCGGCGATGATCTTGCGGCACCACTCGGGGTTCTCCAGGGCGGCGGTGCCGATGTTGACCCGGCGGCAGCCGGTGGCCAGCGCGGCCGACAGGGAGTCGTCGTCGCGGATGCCGCCGGACAGCTCCACGTTCACGTCGAGCCGGCCGATCACGTCGGCGATCAGGGAGCGGTTGCCGCCCCGGCCGAACGCGGCGTCGAGGTCGACCAGATGGATCCACTCGGCGCCCGCCTCCTGCCAGGCCAGCGCGGCGGCCAGGGGCTCGCCGTAGCCGGTCTCGGTCCCGGCCTCGCCCTGCACCAGGCGTACGGCCTGGCCGTCGGCGACGTCCACGGCGGGCAGCAATACGAGCGACATTCAGATCCTCCGGTCGAAAGCCAGTGTCACGACAACGGGTGCGAGCAGCAAGGACAGGATCAGCACGCCGAAGCTGAGCGGGAACGAGCCCCACACCAGCCAGACGAGCGCCTGCACCAGCAGGAAGCCGAGCGCCACCACCACGTTCTGGACGCGGTGGCGGCGGGCGAGCAGGCCGCCCTGCCGGTAGAACCGCACGGGACGCGGGAGCGCACGGGTGAGGAGGGCACGGCGGCGCGACCGGCGCGCCTGCCGCTTCTCGTTGGCGCGGATCGCCCGCGCCCGCTCGGCCTCCCGCTCCGCCCTGCGCCGGGCGCGCTCCTTGCTCATGACGCCCCGCCCCTACTCATAACGCCCTACTCATGACGCCCCGCACATCCAGCGCCCTGCACATCTTGCGCACAGCGCCCTGCTCATAGCGTGTGGAGCCAGTTCCGCAGTAGCGCGGCACCGGCGTCGCCGGACTTCTCGGGGTGGAACTGGGTGGCCATGAGCGGGCCGTTCTCCACCGCGGCCACGAACGGCACGCCGTGCTCGGCCCAGGTGACGACCGGCTCCGCGAAGCCGTCGCCGGTGCGCAGCTCCCACTCGCGCACCCCGTAGGAGTGCACGAAGTAGAAGCGGGTGGCCGCGTCGAGCCCCTCGAAGAGCACGCTGCCCTCGGGCGCCTTGACCGTGTTCCAGCCCATGTGGGGCAGCACCGGCGCGTCAAGCCGCTCGACCGTGCCCGGCCACTCGCCGCAGCCCTCGGTCTCGACGCCGTGCTCGACGCCCCGGGCGAACAGGATCTGCATGCCGACGCAGATCCCCAGCACCGGACGGCCGCCCGACAGGCGCCGGCCGATGATCTGCTCGCCGCGGACGCCCTTGAGCCCCTGCATACACGCCTCGAACGCGCCCACACCCGGCACCACGAGCCCGTCGCACTCCAGCGCCGCCTCGAAGTCGGGCGTCACCGTCACCTCGGCACCGGCGCGGGCCAGCGCCCGCTCGGCCGAGCGCAGGTTGCCCGACCCGTAGTCGAGCACCACGATGTTCTTCTGGCTCACCACCACAACACCCCCGCCGTGATCGCCATCGCCGCGCCGAGCCCGCAGATGGCCGCACCGATCTTCAATCCCTGCTTGGCCAGGGAGAACACGCCACCGATCAGGAACAACCCGATGAACACCATCACGACGGCGAGGAGGTTGTCGGTCATAGGACGCCCTTGGTGCTGGGCACCCCCGTGGCGCGGGGGTCGAGCTCCGACGCCTCGCGCAGCGCCCTGGCCAGCGCCTTGAACTGGGACTCCACGATGTGGTGGGCGTTGCGCCCGTACGGCACGTGGACGTGCAGGCAGATCGCGGCCTGCGCGACGAACGACTCCAGGATGTGCCGGGTCATCGTCGTGTCGTATTCCGGGCCGATCATCGGCGCCATGCCCTCGGGCTCGGTGTGCACGAGGTAGGGGCGGCCGGACAGGTCGACGGTGACCTGGGCGAGCGACTCGTCCAGCGGGCACGACGCACTGCCGAACCGCCTGATGCCCGACTTGTCGCCCAGCGCCTCACGGAAGGCCGCCCCCAGCGCGAGCGCGGTGTCCTCGATCGTGTGGTGCGAGTCGATGTGCAGGTCGCCCTCGGTCTTGACCGTCAGGTCGAACAGCCCGTGCTTGCCGAGCTGGGCCAGCATGTGGTCGTAGAAGCCGACCCCGGTGGCCACCTCCACCCGGCCGGTGCCGTCGAGACCGACCTCCACCAGGACCGAGGTCTCCTTCGTGACACGCTCGACGCGGCCTACGCGACTCACAGGACTCCTTCCAGGGCGGCACGGAAGGCCGCCATCTCCTCGCCGGTGCCGATCGACACACGCAGCCATTCTGGCGGGCCCACCTCGCGGATGAGCACCCCGCGCTCCAGCATCCCCTCCCACGCCTTGCGCCGGTCCGGGAATCGCCCGAACAGCACGAAATTGGCGTCGGAGTCGGCCACGGACAGGCCCTTGGAGCGCAGCCACGCGACCGTGCCGTCCCGCTCGCGCCGCAGCGCGTCGACCGTGCCCAGCAACTCGGCGCGGTGCCGCAGCGCCACACGCGCCGCGGTCTGGGTGAGCGTCGACAGGTGGTACGGCAGCCGCACCAGCAGCAGCGCCTCCACCACGGCCGGGTGCGCGGCCAGGTAGCCCAGCCGGGTGCCGGCCATGGCGAACGCCTTCGACATCGTCCGGGTGACGATGAGCCTCGGGTGCGCGGGCAGCAGGGTCAGCGCCGAGGCCGTGCCCTCACGGGCGAACTCGGCGTAGGCCTCGTCCACGACCACCATGCCGGGCGCCGAGGCCAGCACCGCCTCGATCGTCTCCAGCGGCTGCGCGGTGCCGGTGGGGTTGTTCGGCGAGGTGAGGAAGACGATGTCAGGGCGGTGCTCCTCGATCGCCGCGGTCGCCTTGCCGGGGTCGATGGAGAAGTCGTCTTCCCGGGTCGCCCTGACCCACTCGGTGTTGGTGCCGCTGGTGATGATCGGGTGCATGGAGTAGGACGGCTCGAACCCCATGGCGGTGCGGCCGTGGCCGCCGAACGCCTGCAGGATCTGCTGGAGCACCTCGTTGGAGCCGTTGGCGGCCCACACCTGCTCGGTCGCCAGGCCGTGGCCGAGGTAGGCGGCCAGGTCGGCGCGCAGGGCCACGGCGTCCCTGTCGGGGTAGCGGTTGAGCTCGCCCGCCTGCTCCCCGATCGCCCTGGCCAGGTCTGCCACCAGCTCGGGCGAGGGCGGGTAGGGGTTCTCGTTGGTGTTGAGCCGGACCGGGACGTCGATCTGGGGCGCGCCGTACGGCGACTTACCCCTCAGGTCGTCGCGGATGGGCAGGTCGTCGAGGCTCACGTCGGCCCGATTCGCGTCGTCCAGGTTCACATCGTCCCGATCCGTGCCGTCCAGATCCGTGCCGTCCAGATTCGCGTCGTCCAGATTCGCGTCGTCCAGGTTCACTCGGTCTCCGTGGGCACTCGCCAGTCGAAACGGGCCCGGATCGCGGCGCCGTGTGCGGGCAGGTCTTCGGCGTCGGCCAGGACCGACACATGGGCCGCCGCGCCCGCGAGCGCCTCGCGGGTGTAGTCGACGACGTGGATGCCGCGCAGGAACGACTGCACCGACAAGCCGCTGGAGTGGCAGGCGCAGCCGCCTGTGGGCAGCACGTGGTTGGAGCCGGCGAGGTAGTCGCCGAGCGAGACCGGCGCGTAGGTGCCCACGAAAACGGCCCCGGCGTTGCGGACCCGCGCGGCCACGGCCGCCGCGTCGGCGGTGTGGATCTCCAGGTGCTCGGCGGCGTAGGCGTCGACGACCTTGAGGCCGTCGTCGATAGAGCTCACCAGCACGATGCCCGACTGCCTGCCGCTCAGCGCCTCGCCGATGCGCTCGGAGTGCCTGGTCGCCGACACCTGGCCCGGCAGCTCCTTCTCCACGGCGTCGGCCAGCTCGGCGCTGGTGGTGACCAGCACGGCGGCGGCGATCGTGTCGTGCTCGGCCTGGCTGATCAGGTCGGCGGCGACGTGGACCGGGTCGGCCGTCTCGTCGGCCAGGATGGCGATCTCGGTCGGGCCCGCCTCGGAGTCGATGCCGATGCGGCCCTTGAGCAGCCGTTTGGCCGCCGCCACCCAGATGCTGCCGGGACCGGTCACCATCGTGGCCGCCGGGCACTCTTCGGTGCCGTAGGCGAACATGGCCACCGCCTGCGCCCCGCCCACCGAGTAGACCTCGTCGACGCCGAGCAGCGCGCACGCGGCCAGGATCGTGGGGTGCGGCAGACCGCCGAAATCCTTCTGCGCCGGGCTGGCCACGGCCAGCGAGCCGACGCCGGCCTCCTGGGCCGGGACGACGTTCATCACCACGCTGGACGGATAGACCGCCCGGCCGCCCGGCACGTAGAGGCCGACGCGATCGACCGGCACCCACCGCTCGGTCACGGTGCCGCCGGGCACGACCTGCGTGGTCACGTCGCCGCGCCGCTGGTCGCGGTGGACCAGCCGGGCCCGCCTGATCGACTCCTCCAGCGCGGCCCTGACCTTGGGGTCGAGCTCGGCCAGCGCCCTGTCGAGGGCCTCGGCGGGGACGCGGGCGGAGGCGATCTCCACGCCGTCGAACTTGGCGGTCAGCTCCCGTACGGCGACCGCCCCGCGATGGCGCACGTCGTCGCAGATGGGCCGCACCTTCTCCAGGGCGGCCTCGACGTCGAGCTCGGCGCGGGGCAGCACGTCGCGCAGGTTCTCGGGCAGAGAACCGCGCATGTCAATACGGGAAATCACCCTGACAGTCTACGGAGTCCACAAGCTGAATCGGGTTCTGTCCACCATCCGGACAGCCGTCGAGAGCGCGGCCTGTGCTCCCCATCCGGACCCGTCGCGCCCAGGAAAGCCCGACGGCCGCGGGGCGGGCGCTCGCCGACGCAGCGCCCCGCGACCGTCGACACCCCGGACCGGGCCTGCCGGGGCGGCGTCGTGGCCGTCACGGGGGCACGGCCACGACTGAGGAAAGCTCGCCAGCGTTTTTCTCTGCCCTGGGCTGGCGCCCGCTAACGCGTACGCCAAGAAAAACCTTGAGCAATCCCAAAGTGACGTTAAGTAGTTTTTACCTCTGGTGCGTGTCGCGCGGAAGAGGTCGGCGACGAACAGTATTACGTGTCCATTATGTCCGGGTACATACACTGGCTGGCATGGGACATTGGCGCGGGCCCGACGGCATCCTGGTCGAGGCGATCATCTTGGATGATCGTCCGCTCCTGCGCGTCTCCCATCGGGTCAACGGCAGGACCTATCTGCGCGGCTACTGCGCCACCGTCTCCGAACTGGGCCAACACGGTGTAGACCTGGGCGAACTCGTAGAAGACACGCCTCTTGACCATCTGTAGACCCCGGACCGCCACTGTCGATCAGCCGGACGGGGTACGGCATGCACCATGGTGCGGCTGCCGGCCTACGCGCCGATGCTCGCCCAGCTCGGCACCCTGACCTCCGTCCAGGGCCCCGACTGGGCTGTGGAGATGAAATGGGACGGCGTGCGCGCGCTCGCCTACATTGAGGACGGCGCCGTCCGGCTGATGTCGCGCAACGGCAAGGACATCACCATCGCCTACCCCGAACTGCAGCTCATGGCCGGCGCCACCGGCGGGCGCGCGGCGGTGATCGACGGCGAGGTGGTGGCCTTCGACGAGGCCGGGCGGCCCAGCTTCGAGGCGCTCCAGCCCCGGATGCACCAGCGCAGTCCGGCGGCGGTGGCCGAACTGGTCAAGGCGGTGCCGGTGACGTTCATGGCGTTCGACCTTCTCCACCTCGGCGACGCCGGCGTGGTCGCGCGGCCGTACACCGAGCGCAGGCAACTGCTGGAGGGCACGCTCACGCCCGGATACCGGTGGCAGGTGCCGGTGTGGTTCGCCGACCACGCCACGCGGGCGCTCGAATCCTCCCAGAAGCTCGGGCTCGAAGGGGTCGTGTGCAAGCGGATGAGCTCGCCGTACCGGCCGGGCAGGCGCAGCTCCGAGTGGACGAAGGTGAAGAACGTCAGCGCGGTCGAGGTCGTGATCGGCGGATGGAAGCCCGGGGGCGGGCGGCGTTCGGGGATGATCGGGTCCCTGCTGATCGGCGCGTACGATCCGCACGGGCGGCTGCGGTACGTCGGCCACGTCGGCACCGGCTTCACCCAGGCCATGTTGCGCGACCTCCAGGAACTCCTGGAGCCCCTGGAACGGCCCGACCCGCCCTTCGACGAGGCGGTGCCGCGTGAGCACGCCCGCGACGCGCACTGGGCGGAGCCCCGCGTGGTCGGGGAGGTCCAGTACGCCGAGGTCACCGGCGACGGGCGGCTGCGGCATCCGTCCTGGCGGGGGCTGCGGCCCGATCGCGACCCGAGCGAGGCCGGCACGACCGAGATTCCGCCGTCCGGGCACACCGGCAACGCGGTGGCGGGCTGATCGCGACACGCGACGCCAAACTACACTTGGTCCTCTTATGGCGACTTAGAGTGATCGCGAGGTCATCGAGCCGCTCGGGGGAAACTGTGCAGAAGACTCTGGTCACCACGCTGACCACGCTGGCCGGGGTCACGCTCGCCCTGCCGGCCACCGCCGACCAGGCACCCGCGACCCCGGCGACCGCCGCGGCCCCCGCGACATCCACGACATCCACGACATCCGCGGTTCGAGCGACCTCTGCGGTTCCTTCGTCCCCCGCCTCCGCCGCGAGGCCCGCGACCTCCACGCAACCTGCGGCCTCCACCGCCGCTGCGGCCTCCACCGCGCCCAGGACCTCCGCCGTCGCCACGGCGGCCGGGCGGCCGGCGGCCGCCGCCCCGGCCCTTTCCTGGGGCGCCGCGGCGTCGCCCGTGATGCGGCCCGCGCGGGCCGTCCGATACTGGACCGCCGGCAAGCAGGCCAAGGCCAAGGCCGCGGACCTGCCGGAGAGCGGGCCACGCACGGGCGCGATCCCCAAGGCCGGGACCGGGGCCTCCGCGCCACGCACCGTGCCCTCGGCCAAACGGCTCACCCCCGGCGGTGACGCCAACGGGTACGCCCGCGTCCCCCGCCCGTACACCGGCGCACCCCACAGCCGCATCAGCGGCCGCCTGTTCTTCGTCAACGCCGCCGGGGACGGCGACTCCTGCAGCGCCTCCGTCATCCGCTCGGCGTCCAAGCTGCTCGTCGTCACCGCTGCCCACTGCGTGTACGGCGTCCCCGACGGCGCCTCCACCGGCCAGTGGCACACCAGCTTCGCCTTCGTCCCCGCCTATGACGGCCGGGCCGCCGACGTGGCGCAGCGCGAGCCGTACGGGCGGTGGGGCGGGCGGCGGGCGTGGAAGCCCGACAAGTACACCGGGCTGATCGGTGGCGACTGGAACTCCATCTACGACATCGCCCTCATCGAGGTGGGCGGGCGCAAGCGCAGCCTCCAGGACTCCGTCGGCGCCTTCACCCCGATGCTCAACCAGGGCGGCAGGCACACCATCGCCACCACCGGCTACCCGGGCCTGCTCGGCAGGGAGCCGTACGACGGCAGGGACCAGCTCTGGTGCGTCGGCCACACCCGGGAGAGCCGGGGGATCCCCGACGGCGACACCATGCTCGCCGCCGGCGCCGCGGCGCCGGCGGTCAGGACGGGGCGGATGGAGACGTACAACTGCCACCTGTTCAAGGGGCACAGCGGCGGGCCGTGGATCCTCAAAGGCACCGGCGACCTGGTCGGTGTGCTGTCGGCGGGCAAGGAGGACGGCGAGGCCGACGGCAACTCCGTCGCCAACGCGCTCAACCTCGAAGGCTACGGGGCGATCGTGCAGCAGGCGGACCCGAACGGCGTCTACGACGCGCTGTCGGTCAAGCTGGCCGCGCAACCGGTCCGGCGCGGCGGCACCACGACCGTCACGGCCACCGTCACCATGCGCGGCCTGATGGCCGCCGCCCAGGTGCCCTTCTCCCTCGACCTGCCGACCGGCACCAGCCTGCGGGCGACCAGCGGCGCCTCCTGCGAGCGCGCGAACAGGAAGGTCGGCTGCACGATCGCCGCCGTCCACCCCGGCAGGCCCGTCCGGATCACGGCCCGGGTGGGCGTGGCCAAGGACGCGCGACGCTCGCTGCCGTTCGTCGCCCACGTCACCTCCACCCGCCTGGACCCGGCCCAGCGCGACAACACCGCCGTCCTGCGCCTGCCGGTCCGGCGCTAGCGGCACGGCTCACCGGGTTGCTCACCTGACGCCGCATGTGGAACTGCTCGTCGAACGGTCCGGGATACGACGATGAGTTCGGGGCGTCCATCTGGTCTGTCTGCGCAGCGGGTGCTGTCGCACCGGCACGACGAGCGAAGGAGCTCCAGATGTTCGACATCGAACCGCAGAAGGCCACCGGCAAGGTTCTCCTTCACTTCAGCATGTCGCTGGACGGGTTCGTGGCGGGCCCGAACCACACCATGGACTGGCTGACCGGAGTCACCGGCCGCGACGGCGTGGAAGAGGAGTACATGGAGACCACCGGCGCGATCCTGGGCGGGCGGAACGGCTGGGACCGCGACCCGGGCGCCCGGCCCTACAGCGAGGACTGGAACGGCCCGATCTTCGTCCTCACCCACCACCCCGAAGACGCCACGCCCGCCGACGGCGTCACGTTCCTGAACTGCGACGTGGCCGAGGCGGTACGCATCGGCCTGGAGGCCGCCGGCGGCAAGAACCTCGAGGTCCTCTCCCCGACGATCGGCCGCCAACTGCTCGAACGCGGCCTGATCGACGAGATCGATCTGCACATCGCACCCATCCTGCTCGGTGACGGCATCCGGCTCTTCGACAACCCCGGCGGCCGGCCGATCCGGCTGCGACACGCCCACGGCGCACAACCCTTCGCCGAGGTCGACGTGCGCTTCCACCCCGTTGCGGAAGCGTAGGAACCGCGGCGTCCCCGGCCGGAGCGCAGGGCCTCCAGGAAGCAGGGCCTCTTCGGAGCCGGCCGGGACGGGGGCCGCCGCAGGGGCGGCGTCCCGGCCCGTGGTCAGGCGGGGGCCGGGACGGGTTCCTTCAGGGTGCGCGCCAGGAACCACGCCAGGATCGGGAACGCGATCAGGCAGGCCAGCGCCGTCCTGAGCGAGGCTGCCTCCGCGACCGCGCCCACCAGCGGGCTGGCCAGGCCGCCCACGCTCACCGCCAGCCCCAGGGTGACCCCGCTGGCCGTGCCCACCCTGGTCGGCAGGAAGTCCTGGCCGAGCGTGACGTGCAGGGAGAAGGGGGCGTACAGGGCGATCGAGGAGGCGGCGACGAACACGTACGCGAGCGGACTCGGCGCCAGCACCACGCCCGCGACCGCGGGGATCGCCAGCGCGTACGACAGGCGCATCGTCCGCACCCGGCCCCATCGCGCCGCCAGCCGGCCGCCCAGCACCGTGCCCACCGCCCCACCCGCGAACAGCACGAACAACACCACCGCGCCCGCCGCCCCACCCCCCATGTACAGGGCCACGAAAGCGCTCAGCCCGACGTACACCACGGAACGGAACACGATCACCAGCGTCAGCCTGGTGAACGACGGCCAGTCGTCCCGGCCCGGCGACGGCGCGGCGGCGCCCGCCGCCCGCTCTCCCCCGGCCAGCGCCCTGATCGCCGGCAGCGTCACCACCGCCCCCAGCACCGCCGGCACCACGAGGAGCGGCGAGGCCCCCAGCCCCCAGATCGACAGCAGCGGCGTCACCAGCACCGGCGCCGAGGCGAACCCCAGCGTCCCGCCCAGCGAGAACCAGCTCATCCGCACGTGACTGCCCTCACTCGCGATCCTGGCCAGCCGGGCGGACTCCGGATGGTAGGCGGCCACACCCAGCCCTGACAACGCCACGGCCAGCCAGGTCAGCACATAGGAGTCCGTCACACCGCCGAACGCCACCCCCGCCCCGGACAAGATCATGCTCAACGGGATCAGCCACGGCATCCGCCACTTGTCGGTCAGCACCCCGAAGAGCGGCTGCACGATCGACGACAGCAGCGTGGCGGCCAGCACGATGCCCGAGACGGCGACGTACCCGTAGCCGCGCCCGGCCACCAGGAACGGCACGAGGGCGGGGACCGCGCCCTGGTAGAAGTCCACGGTGGCGTGACCGGCGGCGAGCATGGGGATCCTGTTCACCCCTCGATCCTCGCCCCGGGGACGGCTGGCCCGCTTCCGATAAAATGCCAACTCATGACGGGAATCCGCCACCTGCCCGAAGCGCCGACCGGCCGGCGCCCGCTGGCGTCCGGCGCCGGCATCGACGCTCACCGCCACGACACCCACCAGATCGTGTACGCCTGCCGCGGCGTCGTGTCCGTCACCACCGACGCGGGCACCTGGGTGGCCCCCGCCAACCGGGCGCTCTGGATCCCGGCGCGAACCGTGCACGAGCACCGTGCCCACGGCGACACCGACCTGCGGCTGGTCGGCCTGACCGACAACCCGCTCGGCCTGCGCCGCCCGGCCGTCCTCGCCGTCGCCCCCCTGCTCCGCGAACTGGTCATCGCCTACACCGAGCCGGGCGCGAGCCGGGGCGACGAGCGGGCCCGGCTGCTCGCCGTCCTGCTCGACCAGCTCCGGCACGCCCCCGAGCAGCCGCTGCACCTGCCCACCGCCCGCGACCCCCGGCTCGCCGCCGTCTGCGCCATCCTGCACGGCGACCCGGCCGACGGCAGCACCCTCGCGCGTCTGGCCGCCCGGGTGGGCACCAGCGACCGCACCCTGGCCCGCCTGTGCCGGAGCGAGCTCGGCATGAGCTTTCCTCAGTGGCGTACGCAGCTCCGGCTGCATCATGCCCTGCTCCTGCTGGCCGACGGCATCCCTGTGACCACGGTGGCGCACCGCTGCGGGTGGGCCTCGGCGAGTGCGTTCATCGACGTGTTCAGGCGGGCGTTCGGGTACACCCCCGGCCGGGCCTTTACATTGTAGATTCGCTACAATCGGGTCCCGTGAGCAAATCGAAGGGCAAGGGCGGCACCCCGGCCACCATGGCGCTGACCAAGGCGAAGGCCGAGTTCACGCTCCACCCGTACGAGCATGACGCCTCGGCGCAGGCGTACGGCGAGGAGGCCGCGGACGCGCTCGGCGTGCCGTACGAGCGGATCTTCAAGACGCTGGTGGCGGAGGTCGAGAGCGGGCTCGCGGTGGCGGTGGTGCCGGTGGCGGGCAAGCTCGACCTCAAGGCCCTGGCCAGTGCGCTCAGCAGCAAGCGGGCGGCGATGGCCGACGCCGCGAAGGTGGAGCGGGTGACGGGGTACGTGGTCGGCGGCATCAGCCCGCTGGGCCAGCGCAAGCAGTTGCCGACCGTGGTCGACTCCTCGGCCCTCGACTTCGAGACGATCTACTTCTCGGCCGGGAAGCGCGGGCTGCAGATCGAGACCGCTCCCGACAACCTCATCACGATCACCAGGGCCGTCACCGCGCCCATCGGCAAGGCCGGATAACCTCCCGGGCGCTCCTACGCTTCGTGCTTCGGCACAGGTCCTCTCCGGAAAGCCGGTCCGACCTGGGAGCGAGCGGCCCGCGACGGGCAGCGCCGCCCCGGTCATCACCGGTGAGGCGGCCCGCCCTGCGCGTCGCCGGGTTCCGCGCCGCGCCCGCGCGGGCCAACGGGTCGTTCGCCGTCCCCGGCAGGCCCTTCCGCGACCCGCCTGCCGCGGTTGTCACCCGTCTCCGCGTCAGGCCCGCCGCGCACCCCGGCCACCTGGCCGTCGCGAGGCTCGCTCACCCGGCCGTCCCGCGCCCCGGCCAGGCGACCGCCGTCGTACCCGCCCACGTGCGCTTCGCGCGGCGCGACCGCCTGACTCTCGCGGGGCGCGACCGCCTGCCCTTCGCGGGGCGCGACCGCCTGCCCTTCGTGCGGCGCGGTGACGGGGCCGGCGGTCGGCTCGCTCGTACGGCCGTCGCGCGGCCCTGACACGACGCGGCCCTGGGGCACCTCGAGCGACGGCGTGGCCGGGTCCTGCCCCAGCAGCCAGCCGAACAGCCGCCGATGCCGCCGGCCGAACGGGTGGTCGCCGCGCTTCTTCTTCCGCTCCTCCTCCGCGAGCGCCTCCTCCAGCCCCGGCGTGTGCCCGCCGCCGAACCGCGCCATGTCGGGCCCCGGGAAGCCGCGCGGCTCCGTACGCCGCAGCGCCGGCCGCATCGAGTCCACCCAGATCGGCCCCGGCAGCGACGCCCCCTGCACCGACCCGTAGTACCGCTCCCCGATCCGCACCCCCTGCAGCGGGAACCGGTAGGAGCCCCGGATGTCCCCCACGCTCACCGCCGCCGCCAGCGCGGGCGTGTACCCGGCGAACCAGGCCGAGGTGTAGCCGTTGTTGGTGCCCGTCTTGCCCGCCGCGGGCCGGTCGATGCTCTGCCCGCGCATGGTGCCCTTGTCGAAGACGCCGCTCAGCACGTGGTTGACCGCGTCCGCGACCGGCCGTTCGATGACCTGCTCGCACGCGGGCGGCACGTGCGTACGCCGTCCGTCCCTGCCCGTGATCTCCACGATGGCCAGCGGCCGGCAGTACAGCCCCCTGGCCGCGAATGTCGCGAACGACGCCGCCACCGTCACCGGGTCCATCTCGTTGACCCCGAGCGTGAACGTCGGCACCTCCCGCAGCGGCCCGCCGTCGGCCCTGGTGACGCCGAGCGCCTTGGCCGTGCGGACCACGTTGCAGAGCCCGACCTTGCGCTCCAGCATCATGTAGAAGATGTTCACCGACTTCCAGGTGCCGGTCTCGATGCTGTGCGGCCCGCCGGAGCCCTCGCCGCTGGCGTTGAGCACGCGCGTGCCGGGGTCGTTGACCGAGCGTCCCCTGCAGTCGCGGTAACCCTGCTCCGGCACCAGCTCGCCCGGCGTCTTGAAGCCGTCGCCGAAGCGCCAGCCCTGCTGCAGCGCGGTGGCCAGGGTGAACACCTTGAACGTCGACCCGGCCTGGAAACCCTGCCCGCCGCCGTGCGCCACGTCGGCGGGCAGGTTGAAGGTGGTCTTGGCGCCGTTCTTGCGGTTGCCGGGGTTGCGGCCGAACCGTTTGCTGGCCGCCATCGCCTTGATCCGCCCGGTCCGGGGCTCCACCATGGCCTCGGCCGCGACCTCGGTGTCCTCGGGCGCGACGTACCGCTGGATGGCCCGGTCGGCGGCGCGCTGCGCGAGCGGGTCGAGGCTCGTCCTGATCACCAGGCCGCCCCTGGCCATCCTGGCCCGGCGCTCGCCGGCGGTGTTGCCGAAGACGGGGTTCGACAGGAGCTCCTGCTGCACGTACAGGCAGTAGAAGGGGAACTCGCTCTGCGCGCACCCGCCGGGCTCGGGCCGCAGCCTGATGCCCAGCGGCGCGGCCTTGGCGCTCGCCGCCTCCTGCTGGGAGATCAGCTTGAGCCCGGCCATGCGGTCGAGCACGAGGTCGCGCCGCTCCCGCAGCCGCGCCTGGTGCTCGCGGCCGAGCGAGGGATCGGTCGAGTACGGCATCCGCACCGCCCCCGCCAGCGTGGCCGCCTGCGTCAGCGTCAGCCGGGAGGCCGAGGTGGAGAAGAACCGCCTGGCGGCCGCCTCCACTCCGTGCGCGCCGGCGCCGAAGTAGGCGATGTTCAGATACCGCTCGAGGATCTGGTCCTTGCGGTACTTCTTCTCCAGCGCCAGCGCGTACCGCAGCTCGGTGATCTTCCTGGCCAGGTTGGGGGCGCGGGCCCGGTCGCGCTCGGCCTCGCTGCGGGCGCTCTCCACCAGGATGTTCTTGACGAGCTGCTGGGTCAGGGACGAACCGCCCTGCCGGATGCCGCCCGCCTGGGTGTTGGTGAGCAGGGCCCGGAGCGTCCCCCTGACGTCGAGGCCGCCGTGCTCGTAGAAGCGGGCGTCCTCGATCGCCACGATGGCCCTGCGCATCACCTGCGCCACGGCGGAGAGCGGGACGGCCGTCCTGTTGGCCTCGTAGAACTGGGCGAACTGCCGGCCGTCCTTGTCCAGCAACCGGGTCACCTGCGCGAGTGGCTCCTCGCGCGGGGCGGGCGGCAGGTCGACGAAGGTGTTCGCGACGTTCATCGCGGCGAGGCCGCCCCCGCTCACGGCGGGCGCCACCAGTGCGGCCGCCAGCACCCCGCCGAGCGCCCCCGCCAGCCCGAGCTGTCCGGCGGATCTGAGTACGGTCACGTCAGATGATCTGCGGCGTCCAGATCAGTGGCAAACGCCCGCTTCCAACCTCTTTACCGTTGCCTGCGGATGTTCAGACCGAGTGAGGCGAACTGCTCGAAAGGTCGGTGGTAGCCGCGTTCGATGTGATGTACCCCGCGCAGTGTGGAGGGTCCGTCGGCCACCGCCGCCGCCAGCACCGCCGAGAAACCGGCGCGGATGTCGGGCAGCGTCACGTCGGCGCCCTTGAGCCGGGACACGCCGCGCACGACGGCCGAGTGCCGGGCGTTGGTGTCGTGGTAGCGGCAGGCGGGGCCGCCCAGGCACTGGTCGAACACCTCGATCTCGCAGCCCATCTTCTGCAGCGCGGGCACGTACACCAGGCGGTTCTCGAAGACCGTCTCGTGCAGCACCGACATGCCCTGGCTCTGCGTGAACAGCACCATCAGCGGCGTCTGCCAGTCCGTCATGAACCCGGGGTGCGTGTCGGTCTGCACGGCCGCCGAGCGCAGGCCCTCGGGGGGCGCGGTGGCGCACAGGTACTCGTCGTTGATGGCGAACTGGGCGCCCATCCTGGCCAGCGTGGTGATGGCGGTCACCAGGCGGTCCTGCGGGCAGCCGTGGACGCGTACCTCGCCCTGGGTGATCAGCCCGGCCGCCAGGTACGAGAACGCCTCGATGCGGTCGCCCATCAGCCAGGTGGAGGCGCCGCGCAGGCGTTCGACGCCCTCGATGACGATCCTGCGGTCGGGCGAGAGCTCGATCCTGGCCCCCATCCGCTGCAGGAACAGCGCCAGCTCCACCACCTCAGGCTCCATGGCCGCGTTCTTCAGCACGGTCTTGCCCTCGGCCAGCACCGCCGACATCAGCACCGTCTCCGTGGCGCCCACGCTCGGGTACGGCAGCTCGATCCGCGTCCCGTTGAGCCGCTTGGCCTTGGCGAAGATGCCGGTGTCACCCACCTCCACCTCGGCGCCCATCGCGCGCAGGGCCTCCACGTGGAAGTTCACCGGCCGCCGCCCGATCGGGTCGCCGCCGACCAGCGGCACGAACGCCTCCCCCGCCAGGTGCAGCAACGGGCCGAGCATGAGGATGGGGATGCGGTTCAGGCCGGTGAACGCGGCGGGCACCCGCGGCTCGATCTCCGGCCCCTGCTCGATCCTGATCTCCTTCTGGGAGATCTCGACATTGATGCCAAGGGCCCGCAACATGGCGGCGGTGATCTCCACCTCACCCACGTCGGGGGCGTTGTGGATGCTGCTCTCGCCGGTGCCGAGCATGGCCGCGACCATGTGCTTGGACACGCCGTTCTTCGAACCGCGCACTTCGACGTCACCCCGGAGCGGGCCGGAGGGTTCTATAAGCCAGACCTCTTCTGCAATCACGAAGTGAGCCTAACCGGGGGATACCATCGAGCTGATTCGGACACACATGTGAGGGGGAGTGGCGTGACGAGGGAAGTGCGCGCTTTTGCGGTAACTGTCCTCGCATTGGCCGCTCTCGGGATGGCCGCCGGATTGGTGTGGTCGGGGCTCACTCCAAGGGCTCCGTACCAGGTCACCGAGCAGGGAACGGTCCTGGCCGACCCGGCCACGCAGGCGCTGATCGCGGCCGACGGCTGGTTCGCGGTGATCACGGGCGGGCTGGGGCTGCTGTGCGGCGGGGTCGCCTGGTTCTCGGGGCGGCGCTGGATGCTGCCGGTGCTGCTCGGGTTGTGCGCGGGTGGGGCGGTGGCGTCGTTCCTGACACTGTGGACGGGGTCCACGTTCACGCTGGGCGCGGTCACGGTCGAGGCGGCGTCCATACCCGGGGCCAAGATCGTCCCGGGCGCCCTCAAACTGACCGCCTCGGGCGTGCTGGTGTCCTGGCCGCTGCTGGCGGTGGGGTTCTTCGGGCTGCTGGAGGGCATGCACGGCTACCGGGAGTCGCCGCTGCGCCAGCCGTACGGCGGGGTCGAACCCTAACCGGACCACCCCCATCAACAACCCGACCCATCGAACACCAGAACCCACAACCCCGCCCCTGGCCAGGCGCCCATCAGAACGACAGCCACACAACAACCCCGGCCCATCAGTTGCCGGAGCGGCCACCTGCGCGCTGTAGCTGTGCCCCTGGCCCGACGGATGTCAGAACGACGACCCGCACACACAGAAACCCCGGCACCGGCAGATGCCGGAAGGGCAGTCAGCGCGCGCCGTGGCCCCGACCGCGGCCGGGCGGAGGTCAGAGGGGTGGTCTGCGGGAGCCGTAGCCCGTGGCCTGCTCGAACGCGCGTCCCACCCGCAGCACCCTGGCGTCCTCGAACGGCCGGCCGACGATCTGCACCCCCACCGGCAGCCCGTCCGCCGTGAACCCGGCCGGCACCGAGGCGGCGGGAGAGTGCAGGACGCTGATCCAGTAGGCCGAACGCATCCACGCGAGATAATCGGGCAGCCGCACCCCGTTGATCTCGCTGACATGAGGATGCTCGACCGGGAACGGCGGCACCTGGCTGACCGGCGCGATCAACACGTCGTAGGTGTCGAAGAAGGCCGCCATCCGCCGGTAGAGCCGGCTGCGCGCCCCCTCCGCCCGGGCCAGGTCGGCGCCCGTGACCTGCCGCCCCCGCTCGACGTTCCAGGCGGTGTTGGGCCCGACCCCGGTCTTGTCGCCGTGGGCGATCAGGTAATACCAGGCCCGGTACGTACGGAACGCGTCCTCGGCGTCGTCCCCCAGCTCCAGCTCCACCTCCTCGACGTGGGCCCCCAGCCCTTCGAGCACGGCCGGGGCCGTGGCGGTGACCTCCGCCGTCCGCGGATCCACCGGCAACCCGCCCAGATCGGGGCTCCACGCCACCCGCAGCCCCGCCACCCCCTGCTCGGGCTCGGGCGCGAACACCTCCTTGATCGAGTACGGCGAGCGCCGATCGAACCCCGCGATGGCCCCGAGCATCAGTGTGACGTCCTCGACCGTCCTGGCCATGGGACCCGGGACGGACAGGGTGTACCAGGCGGCGGCCTCGGACAGTCCGGGCACGCGGCCGGGCGTGGGCCGCAGCCCGACCACGTTGCAGAAGGAGGCCGGGTTGCGCAGCGACCCGCCCATGTCGGAGCCGTCCGCCAGCGGCACCATCCCGGTGGCCAGCGCGACGGCCGCTCCCCCGCTGCTGCCTCCGGCGGACTTGGACAGGTCGTAAGGATTCCGGGTGGCGCCGAAGACCTCGTTGACGGTGTGGGACCCGGTGCCGAACTCCGGCGTGTTGGTCTTCCCCACCGTGATCGCCCCGGCCGCCCGCAACCGCTCGACGATCACATCGTCCACGTCGGGCACGTTGTCGGCGAAGAGCGGCGACCCGTAGGTGGTACGGATGCCGGCGGTGTCCACCAGGTCCTTGTGCGCCACGGGCACGCCGTGCAGCGGCCCGGCGGGCGCTGCGGCATCGGCCGCCTTGGCCGCCTCGAGCGCCCGCTCGGCGACCAGGGTGACGATGGCGTTGACGTGCGGGTTGACCTGCTCGATGCGGTCGAGGTGGGCCTGAAGGACCTCCACGGCGCTCACCTGCCGGGTGCGGATGAGGCGGGCCAGCTCGGTGGCGGTCAGGTAGTGCAGTTCGCTCACCCTGCGATCCTGCCGCACGTCGAAGGCGGGGGCGACGGCGAGGTTTGCCAGCCGAGTCCTCCCAGGCGAGCAAGCCATGTCCAATCAGACCATTCCACCCAACCCCAACAAGCAGCCAACACCACCCGACCACCGGCCGTCCGAGCGGCCGGGGGGCCGCGAGGTCGGGGGCCGGGGGGTCGGGGGCCGGGGGTCGGGGGCCGAGAAGCCGGAGGGCCGAGAAGCCGGAGGGCCGAGAAGCCGGGCAGTAGGGCGGCGGTCGAGCGGCGGGCGGCAAGCGGGCGGTCAGGTGGGTGAGCGGCAAACGGAGAGCGGCGAGCAGCGGGCGGCAGTCGACAGGCGGTAGACGGGCGATCGGCGAGCGATCGGATGGGCGGGCAGATGAGCGGGCGGCGGGTGGGCGGGCAGACGGGCGGTCGGGAGGTCGAGCGGGTTGAGGCGGGGGATGGGGGTGGGGGATGGGGGTGTACACGGGCGGGCCCATGGGGGCGTCAGCCGCTTTCGTTCAGGACGCCTGTGCCCGGCTGCTCCGGGGTGGCCTCTCCCCCGGCTCTCCGGCCGCGCAGAAGCAGTAGCCCGCTGATGGCGAACGTGCAGGTCATGAGGATGAGCTGCACGCCGTACTGGATGTCCTGGGTCGGCAGGAGGTAGTTGCCCGCGTGCAGCCCCGTGTGTACGCCGACCGCCATCCACACCGTCCCCGTACGAGCCCGCGCCGCGGCGCACGCGAACCCGAGCCCGATCGCCTGAAGGACGTAGAGCAGCCGTTCGGCCAGAGTGTCCGCCGGGCTCTGCGAGACGATGTGCAGCGCGCCGAACCCCACCGAGACCACGACGATCACGGCCCTCGGCGACAACCGGCCCGACAGCGTGTCGAACAGGTGCCCGCGCCACAGCAGCTCCTCCGGGAACGCCTGGCCGAGCAGGGCGAAGACGATCGCCAGCGGCAGGTACGGCAGTTGGGCGGCCACCGCGCCCCAAGGCGCCAGGGCGGCCACGCCCAACGCCACCGACAGCGCACTGGCGGCCAGCACCGGCACCGCGCCCGCCACCAGGCCCAGCAGCAGGTGCGGCACGGCCCGCCAGGACCGTTCGAGCCCCACGCCCCGCCAGGTCTGGCGGCCGAGGAAGCGGCGGATGAGGTAGACCAGCCCCAGCGAGGCGAGCGTGATCCCGATCATGCCGAGCGGCCGGTAGAGGACGTTGCCGGGGTCCAGCAGCAGGGACACGGGGGCGGTGCCGATGATCACCTGGGCGAACATGGCGGCGACGGTGATCAGCACCGCCCAGACGGGATGCGTGGCCTTCATGGGACGCCACGGTAGGTAACCGGCCGGTTCCAGCGCATCGGACCACGGATGGAATCCATCATGACCATGGTCATGGGTACCGAGGGAGGATTCCTTCGAGGGCCCGGCGAACTAGGGTCGAAGCATGCTGCCCCGTCCGGACTGGCTGCGTGACCCCGATCGGCCGACGCTGTTCAGCGTCGTGTTCTGGGTGGTGCTCGTCGCGACCGCAGCCGGATACGCGTCCAGGCCGGGCACGATCGGCTACACGATCGCGTTCTGCCTCAACCTGGTGCTCGTGGCCGGGTTATGGCTGGTGCTCCCGTGGCGGCGCACCGACGGATGGCGGCGGCCCATCGCGGTGGTGTTCCTGGTGGCGACGTTCGCGCTGGGGTTGACGGGCTCGGAGGAGGTCCACCAGCTCCTGACGCTCATCGCCGTCGCGAACGTGGCATTCGTCTACGCCATGCGCGCCGCCGCGCTCATCATCGGCTGCCTGGGCATCGCCATCTTCATCTCGATCGTGGTGGTCTACGGGCGCGGCGTGCAGAACGCGGTGGCGCAGACCGTGCCGCTCATCGTGTTCGCCTCGTTCGTGCTGGGCATGACGTCGGCCGTGCTGGAGGCGCGGCGCAGGCGTGCGGAGGCGCAGCGGCTGCTGGCCCGCATCAGGGAGCTCACGGTCGCCGAGGAGCGGGCGCGGATGGGCGCGGAGATGCACGACTCGATCGGCCACCACCTGACGGTGATCAAGATGAGCCTGGAGAACGCCGAGCGCTTCCGCTCCCGCCGCCCCGAGGCCGCCTGGGACGAGGTGCGCCAGGCGAAGGAGACGACCGTGGAGGCCCTGGCCGACGCCCGCCGCTGGGTCCGGGCCCTGCGCCCGCTCGCCCTGGAGGGGCATGTCAGCAGCGCGGCCCTCGAACGCCTCGCGGCCTCGTTCGACGGCACGGGGCTCACGGTCTCCTTCGAGGTGGTGGGCGGCGAGCTGCCGCTGGAGCCGGATGTGGAGCTGGTGCTCTACCGGGTGCTGCAGGAGGGGCTGACCAACGCGGTCCGCCACGCCGGCGCCCGCCATGTGAGCGGCCGGCTCGTCTTCGAGAGCGAATACGTCGTGCTGGAGGTCTCCGACGACGGCGCGGGCCGCGACCGTGACGCCCGCGGCGGCTTCGGCCTGCGCTCCCTCGCCGAACGAGCCCGCGCCGTGGGCGGCACCCTGATCAGCGGCGACCGCCCGGGCGGCGGTTTCGAAGTACGCGCGAAGCTCCCGGTGCGGGCAGGAGCGACATCATGACCGTCCCCGCCCATCACCCAGGAGTGACGCCATGACCGCGATCAGAGTCCTGCTGGTCGACGATCAGGGGCTGATCCGGCAGGGGCTGCGCAAGATGCTGGAGATCGAGGACGGCATCGAGGTGGCCGGCGAGGCGACCGACGGGGAGGACGCCCTGCGGGTGATCCCGCGGTGCCGCCCCGACGTGGCCCTCGTCGACGCGCGGATGCCGCGGATGGACGGCGTCGAGCTCATCGCCCAGCTCTCGGCCAGGCATCCTGAGGTGACCGCGATCGTGCTCAGCACGTTCGACGAGGACGACTACATCTTCGGCGCCCTGCGCGCCGGAGCCGTCGGCTACCTTCTCAAGGACTGCACCCCGGAGGAGCTGGTCGACGCCATCCGCCGGGCCGGCCGCGGCGAGACCGTGCTGGCCCCGCCGGTGGCCGCCCGCCTGGTCGCCGAGATCCGCCGCACCCCCGCCACCCCGAGCGCCCTGCCCCGGCAGGGGCGGCTGTCGGCCAGGGAGTCCGAGGTGGCCCGCCTGATCGCCGCCGGAGCCACGAACAGGGAGATCGCCACCCAGTTGCTCATCACCGAGGGCACGGTGAAGAACCACGTCTCCAGCCTGCTGCGCAAGTTCGGCGTACGCGACCGCACCCGGCTGGCCCTCCACCTCAACGAAGACCCGGACACCGGCAAGGGCGGCACCGGCTGAGCACGGAAGCGGAGCGGCCTCATTCAGGGCCTCCTCCACCGGTGGCCCCCGGCCTCCTGCTCTGGTCGGGCGCGGTGACCTCCATGGCGATGATCTTGGCGACGTCCTCGCGCCTGTCGATGCGCCCCTTGACGAACACGATCGCGTCCTCGGCCAGGATCGCCGAGCACAGCCGGTACGCCGACGGGAAGATCAGCACCTCGATCGACCCTTCGAGGTCCTCGAGCTGGGTCAGCGCCCAGGCCTCGCCCTTCCTGGTGATCCTGCGCTGCACCCCGCTCAGGATGCCGCCCACGGTCACCACCTGACCGTCGGGCCGGCTCTCGTCCTGCACGGCCGCGATCGAGCAGTCGGCCCCGGCCGCCAGGACGTCCTCGACCCCGAACAGCGGATGGTCGGACACGTAGAGGCCGAGCATCTCGCGCTCGAACTGCAGCAGCGTGCGCTTGTCCCACTCCCCCGCCGGGACCCGCACGTCGAAGGTCTGGTCCTCGCCGCCGTCGATCGCGCCGAACAGGGAGTGCTGGCCGATGGCCTCGTTCTTCTTGATGTCGGTGATCGCGTCGACGGCCTGCTCGTGCACCAGGACCAGGCCCTTGCGCACGTGGCCCAGCGAGTCGAACGAGCCGGCCTTGACCAGGGACTCGATCACGCGCTTGGCGCAGACGACGGCCGGCACCTTGCGCAGGAAGTCCTTGAAGTCGGTGAAGGGGCCCTTCTCCTCGCGCGCGGCGATGATGCCGTCGACGACATGGGCGCCCACGTTGCGCACGGCCGACAGGCCAAAGCGGATGTCGGTGCCGCGCGGGGTGAAGTCGAAGTCGGAGTCGTTGACGTCCGGCGGGAACACCTTGATGCCCATGCGGCGGCATTCGTGGAGGTAGAGGGCCGACTTGTCCTTGTCGTCCTTGACGGAGGACAGCAGCGCCGCCATGTAGGCGGCCGGGTGGTTGGCCTTGAGGAAGGCGCTCCAGTAGGCGATGAGGCCGTAGGCGGCGGTGTGGGCCTTGTTGAAGGCGTAGTCGGAGAACGGCAGCAGGACGCCCCACAGCGCCCTGATGGCGGCGGCGGGGAAACCGTTGTCCTTCATGCCCTGCTCGAAGAAGGTGTACTGCTCGTCCAGCTCGGACTTCTTCTTCTTGCTCATCGCCCGGCGCAGCAGGTCGGCGGCGGCGGGCGAGTAGCCGGCCACGCGCTGGGCGATGGCCATGACCTGCTCCTGATAGATGATCAGGCCGTAGGTCGTGTCGAGGATGTCTTTGAGCGGCTCTTCCAGGGCCGGGTGGATCGGCGTGATCTCCTGCCGGCCGTTCTTGCGCAGGGCGTAGTTGGTGTGGGAGCCGGCTCCCATCGGGCCCGGCCGGTAGAGCGCGAGGACGGCGGAGATGTCCTCGAAGGTGTCGGGGCGCATGAGGCGCAGCAGCGAGCGCGTGCCGCCGCCGTCGAGCTGGAACACGCCCAGCGTGTCGCCCTTGGCCAGCAGCTCGTAGCTCTTGCGGTCGTCGAGCGGCAGCCCGGGCAGGTCGATCCGCTCACCCGTGCTCGCCTCGATCATCTTGAGGCAGTCGTCGAAGACGGTGAGGTTGCGCAGGCCCAGGAAGTCCATCTTCAGCAGGCCGAGCGCCTCGCAGGCCGGATAGTCGAACTGGGTGATGATCGCGCCGTCGGAGTCGCGGCGCATGATCGGGACGTGGTCGGTCAGCACCTCGGCCGACATGATCACGCCTGCGGCGTGCACGCCGCTCTGCCTGATCAGGCCCTCCAGGCCCCTGGCGAGGTCCATCGTCGCCCTGACGCCGGGGTCCTCGTCGTAGAGCCTGCGCAGCTCACCGGCCTCGTCGTAGCGCGGGTGGCCCTGGTCGAAGACGCCGGCCAGCGGGATGTCCCTGCCCATGACGGCGGCCGGGAACGCCTTGGAGACGCGGTCGCCCAGCGCGTAGGGATGGCCGAGCACCCGCCCCGCGTCCTTGATGGCGGCCTTCGCCTTGATGGTGCCGAACGTGGCGATCATGGCGACCTTGTCGGCGCCCCACCTCTCGCTCACGTAGCGGATCACCTCACCGCGCCGGCGCTCGTCGAAGTCGATGTCGACGTCGGGCATGGAGACGCGCTCGGGGTTGAGGAACCGCTCGAAGATCAGGCCGTGCGGGAGCGGGTCGAGGTCGGTGATGCCCATCGCGTACGCCACCAGCGACCCCGCCGCCGAGCCACGCCCCGGGCCGACGCGGATGCCGTGCGCCTTGGCCCACATGACGAAGTCGGCGACCACGAGGAAGTAGCTCGGGAAGCCCATCTGCTCGATGATCCCGATCTCGTGCTCCGCCCGCGCACGGTGCTCCTCGTCGAAGCCCTCCGGCCAGCGCCGCTCCATGCCCTCCCAGACGGCCCGGCGGAAGAACGCGCTCTCCGTCACGCCGTCGGGCACGGGGTAGGCCGGCATGAGGTTCCTGGCCTCGAAGAACCCGGACGGATCGACCTTCTCGGCCACCAGCAGCGTGTTGCGGCAGCCCTCGGCCCACAGGTCGGAGGAGTCGAGCGCGCGCATCTCGCCGGCGGTCTTGAGGTAGTAGCCGGTGCCGTCGAAGCGGAACCGGTCGGGGTCGTCGAGCCGCTTGCCCGTCTGGACGCACAGGAGGGCGTCGTGGGCGGCGGCGTCGGACTCGTAGGTGTAGTGCGAGTCGTTGGTCACCAGCGGCGGGATGCCGAGCCGCCGGCCGATCGAGATCAGCCCGTCGCGGACGCGGCGCTCGATGTCGAGGCCGTGGTCCATGACCTCCAGGAAGAAGTTGTCCCTGCCGAAGATGTCCTGGTATTTCGCGGCGGCCCTGACCGCCTCGTCATACTGCCCCAGCCGCAGCCTCGTCTGCACCTCGCCCGACGGGCAGCCGGTGGTGGCCATGAGGCCCGCGGAGTGCTCGGCGAGGAGCTCGGCGTCCATCCGCGCCCACTTGCGGACGAACCCCTCGGTGTAGGCGCGCGAGGACAGCCGCATCAGGTTGTGCAGGCCGGTCTTGTCGCGCGCCCAGATCGTCAGGTGGGTGTAGTGACCACCCGCGGAGACGTCGTCGCCCTTCTGGTGGGGCTCGCCCCACAGCACCGGCGTCTTGTCGCGGCGCGACCCCGGCGCGACGTAGGCCTCGATGCCGATGATCGGCTTGACGCCGGCGCCGATGGCCTGCCGGTAGAAGTCGAGGGCGCCGTGCAGGTTGCCGTGGTCGGTGATCGCGATCGCGGGCATCCCCAGGCCACCGACCTGCTCGAACATCTGCTCCAGCCGGGCGGCACCGTCCAGCATCGAGTATTCCGTGTGCACGTGCAGATGGACGAACGAGTCGCTGGGCGACATGGAGCGGCGCCTCCCGGTCTCGATGCGGAAATCTCTCGATGTGGAGATGCGGAGATGTTCGCTCCGAACTCTAGTGCGCAGCACCGACATTCCTGGAGCCGCCCGCCGCGCCCCGGCGCCCCGGCGCGGCGGGGGCGCCGGGATCGGTGGCGCCGATATCCTCGATGTCACCTTAGGTAACCAAGGAGACACTCGGTGCGCACGCAGACCGACGAGGGATACACCCACTCGCTGGGCAACCGGCAGGTCCAGATGATCGCCATCGGCGGGGCCATCGGCGTGGGCCTGTTCCTCGGCGCCGGCGGGCGGCTGGCCGCGACCGGCCCCGCCCTCGTGCTCTCGTACGCCACCGCCGGCCTGGCCGCCTTCTTCGTCATGCGGGCGCTCGGCGAGCTCGTGCTCTACCGTCCCGTCTCGGGCTCGTTCGTCGAGTACGCGGGTGAGTTCATCGGCCCGTGGGCGGCCTTCGCCAGCGGCTGGATGTACTGGGTCAACTGGGCGTTCACCGGCATCGCCGAGCTGACCGCGATCGCCACGTACATCCACTACTGGGCTCCGGCTTTCCCCGAGTGGGGCACGGCCCTGATCGCCCTCGGCTTCGTCCTGGTCGTCAACCTGCTGTCGGTGCGGCTGTTCGGCGAGCTGGAGTTCTGGTTCGCGATGCTCAAGGTCGTGGCGATCACGGTCTTCCTGGTCGTGGGCCTGGTCCTGGTGCTCTTCTCGATCGGGCAGGCGGGACCGCACAACCTGGTCGCGCACGGGGGCTTCTTCCCGACCGGCTTCCCGCTGGTGCTGATGAGCCTGCAGTCGGTGGTGTTCGCGTACGCGTCGATCGAGCTGGTCGGGATCACCGCGGGCGAGACGGCCAAACCGCGCGAGGTCATGCCGAAGGCGATCAACGGCGTGGTGTGGCGCATCGCGGTCTTCTACGTGGGCTCGGTGCTGCTGCTGGCGATGGTCCTGCCCTGGACCGCGTACCAGGCGGGCGTCTCCCCGTTCGTGACGGTCTTCTCGGGCCTCGGCGTCCCGTGGGCGGCCGACGCCATGAACCTCGTCGTGATCACCGCCGCGCTGTCGTCCTGCAACTCCGGCCTGTACGCCACCGGCCGCATCCTGCGTTCGATGGCCATGAAGCAGGAGGCCCCCCGCTTCGCCGGAGCGCTCAGCTCCCGCCACGTCCCCATCGGCGGCATCGTGTTCACCGCGGCCATGTTCCTGGCGGGGGTGGCGCTGTTCTACTACCTGCCCGAGCGGGCCTTCAACATCGCCACCGCCGTCGCCTCGCTGGGCGTGATCACCACCTGGGGCGTCCTGGTCCACTGCCAGACGCGCCTGCGCCGCTCGGGCCACCGCTCGCCCTTCCCGATGCCCGGCTCCCCGTACACGAACTGGTTCACCCTCGGCTTCCTGGCGCTGGTGGTGCTGCTGATGCCGTTCGCCGACCGCGATCAGCGCGTGGCGTTCTTCCTGATCCCGGGCCTGGTCGTGGCCATCGCACTCGGCTGGATGTCCGTACGTCACCGGCGTAACGCGGCCGGGACAGTCCCGCCTCGATGATCGGCTGGGTAGTCTCGATGGCGCACCGGATCACTCGAGGGAGGTCGCGCTGGACGCGTCGAGACGGAGGATCGTCCAGATCGCGGCGGCGGCCGTCATCGGCGCCGCGCTGGCTGTGGTCTGCCTGCCGCTGGGGGTCCTCCCCACACTGGCCTGCGCCGTCCTGGACGCGGGCTGCCCCGCCGCCGGCGAGCCCTCGGGGCGGCTGCCGAAGGTCACCCGCCTGACGCCCGTGCAGGTGGCCCAGCGCGGCATGTACGTCGCGCTCGGCGACTCCTACTCCTCCGGCGAGGGCGTCTTCGACCTGGACAGGCAGCCGGTCAACGACGGCGCCGACCGCTGCCACCGGGCGACGGGCTCCTACGTGCCGCTGGTGTCGAAGGCCTACGAGTTCGGCGGCGGCACCGCCTTCTACGCCTGCAGCGGCGCCACCACCCGGCAACTGCTGTCCGGCCAGTACGGCCAGCGTCCCCAGATCACCCGCGTGGACCCGAAGGCCAGCCTGGTGACGCTCAGCATCGGCGGCAACGACGCGGGCTTCACCGGCGTGCTGACGGCCTGCATCGTCAAGCTGCCGTGGTCGTCGGCCTGCGTCGACCAGGACGCCGCCGTCGCCCGCCGCATCGGCCTGCTGCGCGCCAACATGCTCACGGTCCTCAAGGAGCTGCGCGTGCGCGCCCCCGGCGCCCGCGTCGTCGTCCTGGGCTACCCCCGGCCGTTCCCGAAGGACCCGGCGCAGAGCGTGGACAACATGACGGCCGAGGACCAGCGCTGGATCAACGCGGCGACGCGGCGGCTCAACGACGCGGTCGGCTCGGTGGTGGCCGACTTCGACCGGGCGATCGCGGCGTTCGGGGCTCCGGGGAGCGTCGAATACGTGGACGCCTACGACGCGTTCACGGGGCACGAGGTGGGGCAGGCGCGCCCCTACCTGAACGGGCTGCACGTCGACATGGAGGAGCTGAAGGTCGACGCGCGCAGCTATCACCCGACGGGTGACGGCTACCGCCGCTTCGCCGAGCTCATCACGAAGCAGATCGCTGCCGGGCCCGACCGTCCCATGAACAACTTCCTCGTCACGACTCCCTGACCCGCTGCTCCTCGGCCAGGTGCAGGCCGGCCTCGATGACGGCGTTCATGATGGGGGCCAGCCGCGCCTCGCCGAGGGACGGCGCCCGCACGGCCATCCTGGCGACCAGGGCGCGCTCCCGGTCCGGGTCGCGTCCCTCGAACCCGCCCACGGGCTTGATCCGCTGCACGGTGCCCGCCAGCGCCGCCCGCCGCTCAAGGAGGGTGGCCAGCGCGGCGTCGACCCGGTCGATCGCCTGCCTGCACTCGGGCAGCGTGGCCGGCGTCTCGTGCCGGAGCAGCGCCCCGACGACGGTCACGGCCTCCTCGGCCACCCGCCGGGCCGCCCCGGGCGCTTCGACGATCAGCCCGTCGGCCCCGGCGGCCACGGCGGCGGCCGACAGCCCGATGTCGCCGGAGACGTCGGCCAGCACGGGACGCCCGGACAGGAGCCGGGCCGCCCGCAGCACTCCCAGGTCGGGGCGATCACCGCCCTCACAGAGGAGCACCCGCCCATCGCCCTCGGCCGCGCAGTAGTCGGCCAGCATGACCCACTCCTCCACCGGCGCGGAGGCGCGCCGCTCGACGACCACCGGCAGCCCCAGCCCGGCCGCCGCGCGCACCAGGGGGATGTCGCGCGTCCACGACGCCCCCACCACCACGGCGTCGGCCAGTTCGGCGATCGCCGGCAGGTCGGCCGCCGACGCGGGCTCCACCAGCGCGGCCCGCTCCCGCAGCGGCTGCGCGGAGGTCCGCAGGCTCACCCGGCCGCCGATCACCACGGCGGGGCCCTCGCCCACGAGCAGCCCGCCCAAGGCGACCACCTGACGTTCCAAGGTCGATGACATCCCGACTCCTCACCCGGCCGGCCCCTGGAGCCGGCGGAAACCAAAAAAGGCAGAGACGGGTGTCTCTGCCTTGTGCCGACTCCAGGAGATCGCTAGCGCACGACCGGCTCTCCCGGAGCCGGCTGGGTAAACACGTAGCGACGACAAGTCATATCTGAACCCTACACCCCTGCTTCCACCTGCTGGGCGGTGCTTCTCACATGACGGACTGACCTTCTGGCGAGTCGCCGTTGATCCCTGCCCGTGAGAGTATTTCTTGGCCTAGAGGAGGGTTTGAGGCCGTTGATGTCGGATCGCAAGCAGGACGGACGCCGCATCGCCGGCCGCTACCAGCTGCAGGAACCTATCGGCAGGGGCGGAATGGGCGTCGTGTGGCGCGCCCACGACGAGCTGCTTGACCGCACGGTCGCGGTCAAGGAGGTCAGGTACGCCGCCGCCCTGGGCGAAGAGGTGCAGCTGCTGAACCGGCGCACTATGCGCGAGGCGAGGGCGGCGGCGAGGTTCGAGCATCCCAACGTGATCGTCGTGCATGACGTGATCGAGGAGGACGGCCGGCCCTGGATCGTCATGCAGCTCGTCCAGTCGCGCTCGTTGGGCGCCGTGATCAAACAGGACGGGCCGCTGCCGACCAAGCGGGTGGCCGAGATCGGCCTGGCCGTGCTGGACGCGTTGCACCGCGCGCATGAGGCGGGCGTGCTGCACCGCGACGTCAAACCCGAGAACGTGCTGCTGGCCGACGACGGCCGCGTCGTGCTCACCGACTTCGGCATCGCCACGCTGGAGACCGAGACGCAGCTCACCGTGACGGGCCTGGCGGGCACGCCGGCGTTCATCGCGCCCGAGCGGCTCAAGGGCCTGCCCGCGCGGCGGGAGTCCGACCTGTGGTCGCTGGGCGCCACGCTGTACACGGCGGTGGAGGGCCGCTCGCCGCACGAGCGCGGGATGGCGCTGGCGACCATGCACGCCGTGCTCACCGACGAGCCCGACCCCATGCCGCACGCGGGGCCGCTCACCGACGTGATCAGCGGGCTGCTGAACAAGGAGCCGGTGCAGCGGCTGACGTACGAGGAGACGCAGCGCCTGCTGCGCCGGACCATCGCGGAGGCCACCCCGCCTCCGACGGCGCAGTTCCCGGCGTCCCAGGAGCTCCACGTGCCCGCCCCGGCGGCCGAGCCCGCCGCGCCGAAGCGGGCCACCGCGCCCACCAAGCCCAAGCGCCCGGCCAAGGCGAAGCGCCCCTACGCGCCCGTCGAGGACGACACCCCGACCGACCCGAACCTGGTGCCGGGTGCCGCGGCGGCGGCCGCGGACATGCCCGAGACCGGCGCCCGCATCCCGCAGGCGCCGACCCAGGACCCGCCGCCGCCGCCCGCGGCCGAGTCCACGATGGACGCGGCCAGGCCCGACCGGCGCCCGGTGGGGACGATCGTCGCGGCGGCCGTGGCGGTGGTGCTGGTGGCCGGTGTGGGCGGTTATCTCGGCCTGAGCTCGGCGCCTGACGACGAGACGGACGGGAAGGACAACACGCCGGCGGTGGCCGTCACCGCGACGCCGTCGCAGGGGTCGTCGGGCGCGCCCGCCTCTTCACCGCCGCCCTCGCCGTCCGCGAGCACGTCCCCGAGTTCGACCCCCAGTTCGAGCCCGAGTGAGAGCCCCAGCGCGACTCCCAAGGAGACGAAGAAGGACCCGCTGCCGGCCGGGTGGCACATGTACAAGGACAAGACCGGGTTCCAGATCGGCCTGCCGAAGGGCTGGAAGGAGTGGGACCGCCGGGGCAGGCAGGTCCTGTTCAAGGGCCCCGGGGCGGCGTCCAACGCGTACGTCATGATCGAGGAAGCGGTCAAGCCCGGCAAGGATCCGTACAAGGACTGGAAGAAGCAGGAGCCGTCGCTCAAGGGCAACTTCGGCGGCTACAACAAGATCGACATCAAGAAGGTCGACTACCAGAAGGCCGCCGCCGACTGGGACTTCACCTGGAACACCAACACGGGCAAGACCCGCGTACGGAACAGGGGCTTCATCACCGACAACGGGCGGGGCTACGCGATCTACTGGCACACGCTGAACAGCCACTGGAAGAGCGACTACAAGTTCTTCGAGGGGTTCTGCGCGACGTTCGTACCCGCCAAGTAGGCTTCCCCCGTGCAGGTCAGCAACCGTTACCGCCTCGTCGAGCCGATCGGCGAGGGCGGCATGGGCGTGGTCTGGCGGGCCTACGACGAGTTGCTCGACCGCACGGTGGCGATCAAGGAGGTCCGCTACACGGGGGTCGGCGACGCCAAGCGGGCCGAGCTCAACCGCAGGACCATCAGGGAGGCCAGGGCGGCGGGCCGCCTCGACCATCCCTCGGTGGTCGTCATCCACGACGTGGTCGAGGAGGACGGCCGGCCGTGGATCGTCATGCAGCTCGTCCGCTCGCGCTCGCTGGCCCAGGTGATCCGCGAGAGCGGCCCGCTGCGGACGGCCCAGGTCGCGGTGATCGGCGGCCGGGTGCTCGACGCGCTGCGGGCCGCCCACGCGACCGGAGTGCTGCACCGCGACGTCAAGCCGGAGAACGTGCTGCTGGCCGATGACGGCCGGGTCGTGCTGACCGACTTCGGCATCGCCTCGATGGAGACCGAGGCGGGGCTGACGGCGACGGGCGGGCTGGTGGGCACACCCGCCTACATGCCGCCGGAGCGCCTCAACGGCGAGCCCGCCCGGCCCGAGTCCGACCTGTGGTCGCTGGGCGCGACGCTCTACGCGGCCGTCGAGGGCGAGGCGCCGTTCAAGCGCGACTCGTGGGCCGCGACGGTGGCGGCGGTGCTGCGCGACGAGCCCGGCCGGCCGGTGCGGGCGGGGGCGCTGGAGCCGGTCATCATGGGGCTCCTGCGCCGGCTGCCCGCCGCGCGAATGACGGCCGAGGAGGCCGCGAGGCTGCTGCACGAGGCCGCGTCCGAGACGACGGCCCTCCGCCCGGCCGACGGGGCCACCCACGACATGACGTCCGTACGACGGCGCGGCAGGGCCCGGTGGATCGCGGTGGGCGCCGTGGCCGTGCTGGGCGCCGGGGGCGTGCTGCTGTTCAGTCAGTTCCTCACCCCGCCGCCGGCCGGCTCCCCGTCCACTCCCACGGCGTCGGCCGCCGCGCCGAGCCCGGAACCGAGCCCGGAACCGAGCACAGAACCGAGCACAGAGCCGACGAAAGAGCCGTCGAAGGAGCCGACCCGGGAGGCGACGGCGACCCCGTCGGCAGCGCAGGTCCCCGGCGGCTGGCGGCCCTACACGAGCACGGCGGGCCGCTTCTCGATCGCCCTGCCCGACCGGTGGCAGGCGAAGAAGAACCCCCAGCGCGACAGCATCTCCTTCACCGGCCCCGGCAGCCCGGGGGCGATGATCGTGGAGTGGACGGTCCCCGACCTCCCCTGGCGCGACCCGGTGAAGCACTGGGCGGCGCTGGAGAAGGAGATCAAGGACAAGGGCGAGTTCGAGCGCTACACCAGGATCGGCATCACGCCGGTCGACTACCTGGGCCGCCAGGCCGCCGACTGGGAGTTCACCCGGGTGCGCGGCGGGGTGCTGATTCACGTGATCAACCGCGGCTTCCACACGGCCGACGGCCGCCCGTACGCCCTCTACTGGGAGACCCCGCACTCCCGCTGGGAGCGGGACCGGCGCTACTTCGAGGCGTTCGCCAAGACGTTCAGGCCCCGCTGAGAGAGCGGGATGAGAGAGCAGGCCCATTTCTGGCGGCACCCGGCGGTGCCGGAGACCGACCTGCTCAAGGCGCGCTACGTCACCCACCGGTTCTCCCGGCACGTGCACGACGGCTACGCGATCGGGCTCATCGTCGCGGGCGTGGAGGAGTTCGACTACCGCGGCACCCTGCACCGGGCGAACGCGGGCGAGATGGTGCTGGTCAACCCCGACGCCGTGCACACGGGGCAGGCGGGGACGCCGGGCGGGTGGGCGTACCGGATGCTCTATCCGTCGATCGACCTGCTGGCCGGGATCGCCGCCGAGCTGGGGACGCCGCACGGCACGCCGCACTTTCCCGAGCAGGTGGTGCGCGACGACGCCGTGGCGGCCCTGCTGGGCCGGACCCACCAGGCGGCCGAGCGGGGCGACGCGCTGGCCGCCTCGACGCTGAGCCGCACGCTGTTCGCCCGGCTGCTGGCCCGGCACGCCGCCCCCAGACCGGTCGCGGTCCTGCCGGCCGAGGGCCGGCGGGCGGTGCGGGAGGCGCTCGACCTGCTGCACGGCAGCCTCGTGGACCCGCCGACGCTGGAGGGCCTGGCGGAGGCGGTGGGGGCGCGGCCGTTCGCGCTGCTGCGGGCCTTCAAGGCCGCCACGGGCATGCCGCCGCACGCCTACCTCACCTCGCTCCGGGTACGCCAGGCGCGCAGCCTCCTGCTGTCCGGCGTCCCGCCCGCGCGGGTGGCCGCCGAGGTGGGCTTCACCGACCAGTCCCACCTCAGCCGGCATTTCAAGCGCATCGTGGGCGTCCCGCCCGCGGCGTACCAGCGGGCCGCAGGAACGTACAAGACCGGCGATTCCAGCACCACCTAGCCTCTGTCGGCATGGAAGAGACCACACACCGTTCAGCCGCCGTGCGGGACGGTCTCGGCGTGGGCCTGGCCGTGGGGCTGTCAGGGCTCGCCTTCGGCGCCGCGGCCATCACCGCGGGCCTCACCGTGCCGCAGGCGTGCGTGCTGAGCCTGCTGGCGTTCACCGGCGCCTCACAGTTCGCGCTGACCGGCGCGGTGGGCGCGGGCGGCGACCTGGTGACCGCCGCCCTGGGCGCGCTGCTGCTCGGCGGCCGCAACACCCTCTACGGCCTGCGCCTGGCCGACCTCCTCCAGGTACGCGGCCCGCGCAGGCTCCTCGCCGCCCACGGCGTCATCGACGAGACCACGGCCGTCGCCCTGGCCCAGCCGACCCCGCGGGCGGCGCGCACGGGCTTCACGGTCACGTTCACCAGCCTCTACCTCACCTGGAACCTGACCACGCTGGCCGGAGCCGCCGGCACGTCGTCCCTGGGCGACCCGGCCGTGCTCGGGCTCGACGTGGTGGGCCCGGTCGCGTTCCTGGCCATCCTGTGGCCCCGGCTGACGGCCAGCGCCGAGCTGCGCCGCCTGGCGGCGATCGCGGCGGCGGTCGCGCTGTGCGCCACCCCGTTCCTTCCCTCGGGCGTGCCCGTGCTGCTGTCGGCCGTCGCGGTCCTGGCGGTGATGTTCCGATGACGCTGTGGTGGGCGATCGCCGCCGTCTGCGCGGGCTGCTACGCGCTGAAGCTGGCCGGGCTGGCCGCGCCCCGGCGGGTGCTGGAGCATCCGGCGGTGCGCAGGTTCGCCGAACTGGTGCCGGTGGCGCTGCTGGCGGCGCTGATCGCGGTGCAGATGTTCACCGAGCAGGGCGGGCTGCGCTTCGATCCGGCCCGTACGGCGGGCCTCGGCGCAGCGGTGATCGCGCTGCTGCTGCGGGCGCCGTTTCTGATCGTTCTGGCCACGGCGGCCGCGGTTACCGCGCTTGTCCGTATCTTTCTGGGGTAGTCGCCGTGCATGTCCGATACAGCGGGGATGGTCGGTGGACGATATCGGCTGCTCAGGACGATTGGCCGAGGCGGCATGGGCACGGTCTGGCAGGCGCACGACGAGGTGCTGGGCCGGGACGTGGCGGTCAAGGAGGTGCTGCCGCCTCCTGATCTCACGGACGAGGAGCGCGACGTGTTCGCGGTGCGCACGTTCCGTGAGGCGAGGGCGGCGGGCCGCGTGGCGCACCCGGGCGTGGCCGCCGTGTACGACGTCCTGGAGGAGGGCGGGCACCCGTGGATCGTCATGCAGTTCGTGGAGTCCCGGACGCTGGGCGACCTGATCCGCGACGACGGCCCCATGGCCCCGGCGGCGGCCGCGGACGTCGCCTTACAACTGCTTGAGGCGCTGCGCGCCGCCCACGCGGCCGGCGTCCTGCACCGCGACGTCAAACCGGACAACGTGCTGCTCACCCCCGACGGCCGGGCGGTGCTCACCGACTTCGGCATCGCCACCACCGAGGAGGAGACGACCGTCACCAGCACGGGCGTCCTGGTCGGCACCCCCTCCTACATGGCCCCGGAGCGCGCGGCGGGCGGCCGGGCCAGCCCCGCCTCGGACCTGTGGTCGGTGGGCGTGACGCTCTACATGGCCGTCGAGGGCCGCTCCCCCTTCCACCGGGACAACGCCCTGGCCACGCTCGGCGCGGTGATGCACGCCGAGCCGGAGCCGCTGGCCCGCGCCGGGGTGCTCGCTCCGGTGGTGCACGGCCTGCTGCGCAAGAACCCGGCCGAGCGCATGTCGCTGATGGACGCCGAGCGGCGGCTGAGCGTCATCCTGTCGGGCGGCGCCCCCGAGCCGACCGGGCCGGTCACCGTACCGGCCGGGGCCGGGGTGGCGGGAGCCGCGGGAGCCGCAGGGGCGGCGGGGACGGCGCGGCGGGGGCGGGCGCTGCCGATGGCCGCGATCGCCGGGGGCGCGCTCCTGGTGGCGGTCGTCACGGGCGGCGCGGCCTGGTGGACCCAGCAACCCCAAAACCTGCCCCGGGCACCGGAGAACAGCGTTCCCGTCGTGGTGAAGACCACCCCCAGCGCCGAGCCGACCAAGGAGCAGACCGCGGAGGCCACCGCGCAGCCGACGCCGGGGACGACTCCGCAGGAGACCTTCGAGCAGCCCCGCGGCACCCCGGCCCCCAGCGGGTCCAGAAGTCCCGGGGGCAAGCCCACCAAGGCGACGCGGGGCCCGACCCAGCGGTCCACACCGACCAAGGCCGGGACCAAGACCGAGACAGAGCAGGCCGAGAAGAAGTCGGAGGCGCCGCCCGAGACCTCCGGCCAGGTCGAAGGCCAATAGGGGCCTCGGATGAGCGCGGCAGGCGCCGCTAGGACTCCTCGCGCACGATGTCGAGGGTCTTCTGCAGGTCCTGCGGGTAGTCGGTGCTGAACGAGATCCACTCCCCGGTGGAGGGGTGCTCGAATCCGAGCGCGACCGCGTGCAGCCACTGCCGGGTGAGGCCCAGGCGGGCGGAGAGCGTGGGGTCGGCGCCGTACATCAGGTCGCCGACGCAGGGGTGGCGCAGGGCCGACATGTGCACGCGGATCTGGTGCGTACGCCCGGTCTCCAGCTTGATGTCCAGCAGCGACGCCGCCCGGAAGGCCTCGACCGTGTCGTAGTGCGTCACCGACGGCTTGCCCCCGGCCACCACCGCGAACCGGCCGTCGCCGGACGGGTGCCGGTCGATGGGCGCGTCCACGGTCCCCCTGAACGGGTCGGGGTGCCCCTGCACCAGCGCGTGGTAGCGCTTGTCGACCGTGCGCTCCTTGAAGGCCCGCTTGAGCCACGAGTAGGCGTGCTCGCTCTTGGCCACGACCATCGCGCCCGTGGTGTTGGCGTCGAGGCGGTGCACGATGCCCTGGCGCTCGGCGGCGCCGCTGGTGGCGATCGTGTGCCCGGCCCCGAGCAGGCCGCCGATCACGGTCGGGCCCGTCCAGCCGACGGTCGGGTGGGCGGCCACCCCGATCGGCTTGTTGACCACGACGATGTCGTCGTCCTCGTAGACGATCGTCATGCCCGGCACCGGCTCGGCGACCGGCATGGGGGTGGTGACGGGCGGGGGCAGCGTCACGTCGAGCCAGGCGCCCGCGTGCACGCGGTCGGACTTGGCCGGCTGCCGGCCGTCCACCATCACCTCGCCCGCGACGATCAGCTCGGCCGCGCGCGTGCGGGAGAAGCCGAACAGCCGCGACAGCGCGGCGTCGAGCCGCTCGCCCTCCAGGCCGTCGGGCACGGGCAGGCTGCGCTGCTCAGTCATTCTTCGCCACCTCTTCTTCCTTCGACCCGTCGATCTGCACGTTCCGCCAGGCCAGGAGCACCGCGAGGATGCCGCCACAGACGATGGCCGAATCGGCGATGTTGAAGACGGGGAAGTAGTCGATGACGGGGAAATGCCCGGGCAGCACCTCGATGAAGTCGACGACGTGCCCCTGGAGCTGCGAGGAGCGCCCGAACCCGGACGGGTAGCGCAGCAGCCGGTCGGTGAGGTTGCCGAGTGCCCCGCCGAGCAGCAGGCCGAGCGTGATCGCCCAGGCCCGGCTGCCCAGTTTGCGGGCCGTGCGCACGATGGCCACGACCACGCCGGCGGCGATGAAGGTGAAGATGAACGTCATCCCCGTGCCGATGCTGAACGCGGCCCCGGAGTTGAAGATCACCCGGAACTGCAGCACGTCCTGGATGACGACCAGCGGCGCCTCGCCCTCGAGTGTGCGCAACACCACCGTCTTCGTGACGAGGTCGGCCGCGTAGATCACGGCCGCCAGCACGACGAGGACGGCGAACAGGCGCTTACGGGCCGGGCCGCCCGCCGGCGGTGCTACCGGCGCTCCTCCCTCTGCTTGCAGGCCACGCACAGCGTCGCCCTCGGGAACGCCTGAAGGCGCTCCTTGCCGATCGGCTTGTGGCACGATTCGCACACTCCATAGGTCCCTGCGTCGATCCTGGCGATCGCACGTTCGTTCTGCGCGACCAGATCGCGCGCATTCAGGGTAAGGGCGATCTCGCGTTCGCGCTCATACGTCTTGGCGCCGGCGTCCGCCTGGTCGTCGCCGGCTCCTTGGGTGACGTCTCCAGAGGCTATCTCCGACTCGTGGCGGTGAATGTCCGCCTCGAGCTCTCCGATCTCGGTCTGGAGCCTGCCGCGTACCTCGGCCAGCTCCTCTTCCGACCACATCGACGGTGTAGCGGTCTGCGTGACTGCCGCCATGGCTGCCTCCATTGCTGATCAAGGCCGTGAATGGTGCGGGCAGCTTAGGATCCTTATAACGGAACGGCAAACGACCCGCCGGACGGTTTACCTCCCCCGTACTATCCCGCCTCGCGCATCTAACTCCTCATCAGCGGCGTCCATTCCCACAACTTTGCGCCGTTTACGTCTCCCGTACCAACGGAGGCCAAGGGCATGGGCGCCACCAGGTAAACCTGGAAGCCTTCGCCTCCACTCTGCGTTATGGTTTGAGACTGCAAGGCGTTGATGGGGCCCGACTGTGAGGGATATCACCCCGGAGCCGCCGGAAGAACGGCTCTCCCGAGCTCATTAGAACCGGCCGCAGATCAAATGAAGAGGGCCTCGCCCGGTGCGAGGTCAAGAAGGGTGGTACCGCGGGGCCCGTACGGCTTCGTCCCTTCACGCCAGCCCTACCGGCCGATCAAGCGTGGAGGTCACGCCCGACATGTCTTCGCCATCTTTCCGCTCTCTTCCCGCGCAGGTCGACCTGCCCGCGCTCGAGCGCGAGGTCCTCGATCGCTGGCGGGACGGGAAGATCTTCGAGCGTTCGGTCGAGCAGAACGCCGGCAACCCGTCCTGGGTCTTCTACGAGGGCCCGCCCACGGCCAACGGCCTGCCCGGCGTCCACCACGTCGAGGCCCGCGTGTTCAAGGACCTGTTCCCGCGCTACAAGTCGATGCGCGGCTTCAGCGTGCCCCGCAAGGCGGGCTGGGACTGCCACGGCCTGCCGGTCGAGGTCGGCGTCGAGCGCGAGCTGGGCCTGTCCGGCAAGAAGGACATCGAGACCTACGGCATCGCCGAGTTCAACGCCAAGTGCCGCGAGTCGGTGCTGCGGCACGTGGACGCGTTCGAGCAGATGACCGAGCGGATGGGCTACTGGATCGACCTGTCCCAGGCGTACCGGACCATGGACCCCTCCTATATCGAGTCGGTCTGGTGGTCGCTGAAGGTCGTCTTCGACAAGGGCCTGCTGTTCCGCGACTTCCGCATCACGCCCTACTGCCCGCGCTGCGGCACCGGCCTGTCCGACCACGAGCTGGGCCAGCCCGGCGGCTACGAGAACGTCTCCAGCCCGTCGGTCTACGTCCGCATGCCGGTGACCTCGGGGCCGCTGGCCGAGCTCGGCGCGTCGCTGCTGATCTGGACGACGACGCCCTGGACGCTGGTCTCCAACACCGCGGTGGCGGTGCACCCCGACGTCACCTACGTGGCGGCCCGCACCGCCGGCGAGGTCCTGGTCGTGGCCGAGCCCCTGCTCCCGGTCCTCGGCGAGGGCACGACCGAGGTGGCCCGCTACACCGGGCGCGAGCTGGAGCGCACCTCCTACAGCCGCCCGTTCGACCTGGTCGACATCCCGGGCGCCCACTACGTGGTGCTCGGCGACTACGTCACCGTCGAGGACGGCACCGGCCTGGTCCACCAGGCGCCCGCCTTCGGCGCCGATGACCTGGCCGTCATCAAGCGCTACGACATGCCGATCGTCAACCCGGTCGGCCCCGACGGCCGCTTCCTCGACGACGTGCCCATGGTCGGGGGCCGCTTCTTCAAGGACGCCGACGAGGAGCTGACCGAGGACCTGCGGGCCCGCGGGCTGCTGTTCCGCGACGGCCACTTCGAGCACAGCTACCCGCACTGCTGGCGCTGCCACACCCCGCTGCTCTACTACGCGCTCCCGTCCTGGTACATCCGCACCACCTCGGTCAAGGACCAGATGCTGGCGGAGAACGCCAAGACCAACTGGTACCCCGACACGATCAAGTGGGGCCGCTTCGGCGAGTGGCTGCGCAACAACGTCGACTGGTCGCTGTCACGCTCGCGCTACTGGGGCACGCCGCTGCCGCTGTGGGTGTGCGCGGAGGACGAGAGCCACGTGACGTGCGTGGGCTCGATGGAGGAGCTGGGCGAGCTGGCCGGGCAGAACGTCTCTGCGCTCGACCCGCACCGCCCGTACGTCGACGACGTCACCTTCGCCTGCCCCTCGTGCGGCGGCGAGGCCCGCCGCGTGCCCGACGTCATCGACGCCTGGTACGACTCGGGCTCCATGCCGTTCGCCCAGTGGGGCGCGCGCGGCAAGCCCGAGGGCCTCTACCCGGCCCAGTTCATCTGCGAGGCCACCGACCAGACCCGCGGCTGGTTCTACTCGCTGATGGCCGTCGGCACCCTGGTCTACGGCCAGTCCTCCTACGAGAACGTGCTCTGCCTCGGCCTCATCCTGGCCGAGGACGGCCGCAAGATGAGCAAGCACCTGGGCAACATCCTCGAGCCGATCCCGCTGATGGACCAGCACGGGGCCGACGCGCTGCGCTGGTTCATGGCCTGCTCGGGCTCACCGTGGTCGGCCCGTCGGGTGGGGCACAACACGCTCGAGGAGATCGTCCGCAAGGTCCTGCTGACGCTCTGGAACACCTCGTCGTTCTTCACCCTCTACGCCAACGCCGAGTCCTGGTCGCCGGCCCTGCTCGCCGCCGCCACCCCGGCGGCGGAGCGCCCGCTGCTCGACCGCTGGGCGCTGGCCGAGCTCCACCGCACGGTGGCCGAGGTCACGGCGGCGTTCGACGAGTACGACACCCAGCGCGCCGGCCGCCGCCTGGCCGACTTCCTCGACGACCTGTCCAACTGGTACGTACGCCGCTCCCGCCGCCGCTTCTGGCAGGGCTCACCGGACGCGTTCGCGACCCTGTACGAGTGCCTGGAGACGGTGCTCAGGCTGATGGCGCCCATCACGCCGTTCGTCACCGACCACCTGTGGGACGTCCTGCGCTCGGCCGACGCGCCCACCTCCGTGCACCTGACCTCCTGGCCCGAGGTGCGCGAAGACCTGCTGAACCCGGCGCTGTCCGACCAGATGGCCCTGGTACGGCGCCTGGTGGAGCTGGGCCGCTCGGCCCGCGCCTCCTCCGGCGTCAAGACCCGGCAGCCGCTGCGCCGCGCGCTGGTGGGCGCGCACGACTGGCCGGCGCTGCCCGTCGAGCTCCGCGCCCTCGTGGCCGACGAGCTCAACGTCCAGTCGCTCGAGGACATGTCCGGATTCAGCGCCGACCTCGTGTCCTACTCGGTCAAGCCCAACTTCCGGGCCCTGGGCAAGCGCTTCGGCTCCCAGACCAAGCTCGTGGCCGCCGCGGTGGCCGCCGCCGACCCCACCCGCGTGGCCCGCGCCCTGCGCTCGGGCGCCACGGTCATGGTGGAGGCCGACGCGCTGGGTGAGGTCATGCTCGGCCCCGACGACGTCATCGTCAACGAGCAGCCCCGCTCGGGCTGGGCGGTGGAGACGGGCGCGATCGGCACCGGCACGGGCGAGACGGTGGCCCTCGACCTGGAACTGTCGGACGAACTGCGCCGCGCCGGCCTGCTGCGCGAGGTCATCCGCCTGGTCCAGGACGCCCGCAAGTCGACCGGCCTGTCGATCACGGACCGCATCGACCTGTGGTGGACCGCCACGTCCGCCGACCTGGCCACGGCCCTGCGCTCGGAGGGCCACGTGGTGACGGAGGAGGTCCTGGCCACGTCCTTCACGGAGGGCACGGCCCCCGACGCCCTCCCGACCCACACGGACGAGGACCTGGGCCTGACCTTCCAACTCCGCCGCGCCTAACCCCAAAAGGGGCGCGCCCCACAAAGGGCGCGCCCCTTCTTACTCCCCCACACCCACAACCCCACCAACCCTCACCTCGCCCCCCCACCACACGCCCCGACCACGCCACCCCGAGCCGCTCTGGCACAACCACTCCAGCCCGAGCCACTCCAGCGCCTCCGGCCCGGCCGCAAACCCTCCAGCCTGGGCCACTCCGGCACGGCCAGGCGGCCACTTCGGCCCAGCCCGCAGCACCGCCGACCGGAGCCACTCCCGGCACAAGCCGCTCTGACGTCTCCGGCAAGGCCATGTGGTCACTGCGGCGTGTCCACACCGGCGTCTCATGCCCGGCCATCGCGGCGTCTCCATGCGCTCCGGCGGCACCACACCGACGGCGCGAGCGTGGCGGGTCAGTCCTAGCTGACCGTCTCGCGGTCGTGCTGGCAGACCGAGCAGCTCGTCAGCCCGGCAGCCTCGGCCGCGGCGAGCGTCATGGTCTCCACGCCGCTCTCCCCGGCGCCCCGGATCAGGGGGCAGGCCGTGCTGTGGTAGCGCCGCGTACCGACGATGACCTTCACCGTCCCCGGGCGCTCACCCTTACCCCCGGAAGCACCCTTGGCGCCGCCCTCATCACCCGTCTTGGCGGCCGAGCCCTGCGCGCCGGACACGGGTGGCCGGGATGCGGCCGACGAAGGCCCGCTCTTGGGGGCCGCGCCGGGCTTGGACGCGGCGCCGCTCCCCTCACCCCGAGGAGGCTCACCCTTGGCGGTGCCCGACGTCGCGGCACCCGGCTTGGAGGCGTCGGGCCTCGACGTCTCAGGCTTCGAGGCCGGCCCGGAGACGGCGCCCGTGCCGGGCGAACCGGTCCGCGGCCGATCGGCGGGCGGACGCTCGGACCCGGTCTTCCCTTCGGCGGCCGGCGGCTGCACCCCGGACGGGCGAGTGGGGGCGCCCGTGGGCAGCGGCCCCTTGGGCTTGGCCTCCGACTCGGCCGAGGAGGCGGGCCGCTCGTGCAGGATCACGGTCTCGTTCGCCGGGGAGGAAGGCTCCTTGGCGGGGCCAGAAGGACGCTGGGACGGCTTGGCGGCCTCACCCGAAGGTCCTGGACGGCCCGGCGTCGCGGAAGAAGGCACGCGAAGCTGCGGCGCCGTGTCAGGACCGGAGGTCTCGTCATCCGGCCCGGCCGCGCCGGGCTTACCGCCCGGCTGCCCCGGCTTGCCCCCGGACTCCCCGGCCTTACCAGCGGCGGGCTCCCCGGCCGCACCACCACCCGGACCGGGCCGCGAGGACCCGCCAGTGGGCTCACCAGGCCGAGCGGACGGGCCGGTGGACTGGCCGGGCTTGCCAGCGCCAGGGCCGGGCTCGGGCGTCGTGCCGGGCCGGGCCGGCTTGCCGGCCGTCGCGCCAGGCTTGGCTCCCGTCACACCGCCCGCCGCACCACCCGTGGCACCGGTGGCGGTGGCGGTGGCGGGCTTGGTTCCGGGGCGGCCGGTCTGGTCGGCCGTGCCGGCGCGCTGCGACGGCTTGCCCGTGGCGCCGGGCTTGCCGGAAGGCGCATCCGGCTTGGCGCTCTCGTCGGCCGGCGCCTCGGCCCTGAGGGCGAACGGCGGCGGCCGGAAGTAAGAGGTCTGTGCGTCCGCCTGCTCGTCATCCGATTCGGGAGCGGCGGCGGAGGAAGAGCCCTTGGCCTGGCCCGCCGGCGTGGCGGACGAGCGGCCGAACCACCCGGTGACGCCTTCCTCGTGGGCGGCGGCAGGCTCCGGGCTGGGGGTGGAAGCCTTCGTGTCGGGCTTCGGCGAAGCGACCGGCGACGCGGCCGGCGGGCCCGCTGAGGGGGCGGCCGGCGGTCGGAGGTCGCGGGTCTCCGCGGAGTTCTCGGCCCGGCTCTCGGCGGGGAAAGCGGGGCCGGGGGCGACGGCGGGGTCGGCGGCAGGCGGCAGCTGCCGTCCGCCGAGCGCTGCGTCTGGCAGGCACGTCGTGCAGGGCGTGAAGCCCTCCTCGCGTGCCTCCTCGTAGGTGAGCTCCTCGTGATCCCGCCCGCTCAACTGCCGGCAGCCGGCGAGGTGGTAGCGCTTGCGTCCGGGGATCACCAGCACGATCGCATCCGGCGAAATGCCGCTCGCCGCCGGATGGCGCGGGGCCGGGGTCGCGACGGGGACGGTCGCCGTCCGCTGTGGCGGCCGCTGATGCGGTGGGGGTTGCGGAGGCGGCTGGTGAGCCATGGGACCGGTCTGGCCGTACGGCAGAGCGGGCGGCGCAAGCCCCTTCGGGGGGGTGGCCGGCGCAGCGGCCTGCCCACCTCCGGGAAAAAGCTCGTTCCGCCGCAAGAACGCCCCGATCACCAGGAACAGCGCGGACAGCACGCTGACCACGATGGACCACATGATCAGGAACGGCTTCGCCAGTACGAAACCCGCGATCAGCAGAACCACTGCCGCGAGCACCAAACCAGCACTGATAAGGATCACAGGGGGCTCTTTCGAGAGACAGGTCCTAGTGACCCGCTACTTTACCGGCGGTCGTTGTGCGGACCGTCCCCGCCCGGGAAGGCGCCCTGCGGAGCGTCGCCGCCGAAGGGGTTGGGACCACCACCGGGAAGCGGCGGCTGACCACCCTGAGGCACGGCGTGCGACATGGCGGGAGCCTGACCCTGCGGACCACCGGACATCACCGGGAACCCACCGCTGCCCTCGGCGGACACGTTGAGCTCGGCGAGCTGGTTCTCCAGGTAGAGCTTGAGCCTGCTGCGGTATTCGCGCTCGAAGCTGCGCAGCTCCTCGACCTTGCGCTCGAGCTCGTCGCGGGTCTGCACCAGCGAGCCCATGGCCTGGCGGTGGCGCTCCTGCGCGTCGCGCTCGAGCGTCTCGGCGCGGGCGCGGGCGTCGCCGATGACCTGCTCGGCCTGGCGGCGCGCCTTGGTCAGGATCTCGTCGGCCTCGCGGCGGGCGCGGGTGACCGTCTCGTCCGCCTCCCGGCGGGCGTCGGCGATCGCCTGGTCGGCGGTCTGCTGGGCGAGCGCGAGCACGCGGGCCGCGGTGTCCATGTTGTCCTCGGCGGGAGGCATGTTCATGGCCACGGGGACCGGCTGCTGCTGCACCGGCGGCGGCTCGGGGGCCCGCATGGGCTCCGGCTGCGGCGGCGCCATCATCTCGGGCTTGGGCTGTTCCTGGATCGGGGCGGAGGCCATGGGCATGTTCATGCCGCCCGGCACCTTTCCGCGCAGGCACTCGGCCAGCTTGGCGCGGAGCTCCTCGTTCTCTTGGATCAGGCGGTCGAGCTCAGCCTCCACCTCGTCGAGGAAGGCGTCGACCTCTTCCTCGTCGTAGCCCGGTCGCAGCCGGGTGGTACTGAACTGCTTGTTCCGCACATCAGCGGGCGTCAGCGGCATTTTTTGGTCTCCTTGGCGCGCTTGGAGTCTGTCCGGAGGACGGTAACCCGAATCACTTCAGCGCGGACACGAGTTGGATCACGACCGGCGCCACACCGGCCCGCTCATCGCAACGCCTGCGCGATCTGGATCAAGATCAGCACGACGATGAACAGGACAGTGAAGCTTAGGTCAAAGGCCACCGTACCCAACCGGAGCGGGGGAATGAAACGGCGGAGGAACTTGAGTGGTGGGTCTGTTGCGGTGTATGTGGCCTCCGCCAGCACCAGGACGACACCCGACGGTCGCCACTGGCGCGCGAACGCCTGAACCATCTCGAAGATCATCCTGCCGATGAGCAGCACCAAATAGAGAGACAGGACAATGACCAAGATCTGACTGACGATCCCCACGGCCCGGCCGCGCCTCCACTTCCGATGTGCCCTCCCGGCCTCGGCGAGGCCTGGTTGGGTCCGATAGACATACAGAGACTCTAACTCTGGTTGAAGAACCCGCGTTCCGCGATTCGGGCCTTGTCCTCAGCGGTCACCTCGACATTGGCAGGGGACAACAGGAACACCTTGTTGGTAACACGTTCAATGCTGCCATGTAGGCCAAAGACGAGACCTGCCGCGAAATCGACGAGACGCTTGGCGTCGCTGTCAACCATCTCGGTCAGATTCATGATGACCGGGGTGCCGTCCCGGAAGTGCTCACCGATGGTACGCGCCTCGTTGTACGTCCTCGGATGGAGGGTCGTGATGCGGGCCAGATCGGTCGTGCGGCGCTCCAGGATCGTCGTGGCGGGCCTGGGCGCGGGGACGCCCGCTTCGCCCTCGTCGTCGCGCTCCTGGACCGCTACGGGCCGCTCCTCGCCGGTTCGCTGCACCTCGTCCTCGTAGGTGTAGTCGTCCGTGTAGGTCTCGTACCTCTCGTAGCGGTCGTCCTCCACGAGACCGAGGTAGACCGCCATCTTGCGCATCGCGCCGGCCATCGCTCCGTCGTCCTCCTGATCATGGTCGCACTCGCTCGGGCCCGTCGCCGTGTCCGAGGCGGCAGCCGTACCCCCTTGGAGCTCACCGCTGATCGACCTCTACTTGGTCATGAGCCTGAAGACCCACTTGAGGGGACATTACCTGACGAAGGGCTTGCGACGACCGAGCAACGCCGTACCGATCCGCACGTGTGTCGCGCCATAGGCGACGGCCTCGTTGAGGTCCTCGCTCATGCCCGCCGAAATCATCGTCGCGCGGGGATGCTGCTCCTGGACCAGCCGCGCGAGGTCGCGCAGCCGGCCGAACGCGGGGGCCGGATCCTCCCCCAGCGGCGCCACCGCCATGACGCCGCCCAGCCACACGCCGTCGGCGAGCGCCACCTCGTCGGCCAGTTCGAGCAGGTCGTCCGCGCGGGCGCCGCCCCTGTCGGGGTCGTCGTCGAGCGCGACCTGCAGCAGGCAGCCGATCCTGCGGCCCTGCCGCACCGCCTCCTTGCTGATCGCCTCCACCAGCCTGAGGCGGTCGACGGAGTGGATCACGTCGGCGTAGGCGACCACCGAACGCACCTTGTTGGTCTGGAGCTGGCCGACGAAGTGCCAGGTCAGCGGCAGCTCGGCGAGCTCACTGGCCTTGGGGGCGGCCTCCTGGTCGCGGTTCTCGCCGACGTCGCGCACGCCCAGCTCGGCCAGGATGCGCACGTCGTCGGCGGGCCTGGTCTTGGTGACGGCGATCAGTGTGACCTCGCCCCGGTCGCGTCCCACCGCGTGGCAGGCCGCCGCGATGCGCGCGTCCACCTCGGCGAGACCGGCCGCGATCTCGTCCCTTCTCACGTCCCTCTCCCCCTCACTCAAGGCCCTGCTCACGCCCGTGCCGGACGCTCCCGCACACGACGGCGCCGCTCCCGTGTCCCTGCGGGGAGCGGCGTCAGGCGGGCGGTTATTTGAGGAAGTCGGGAACGTCGAGTTCCTCTTCTTGCTCCTCGAAGATCACACGGGGACGTTTGGCGGGCTCCGACATGCGGGAGGTGATGGGCGTGGGCGGGTTGGCGGGCTCGGGCGTGGGCCGGGGAATCGAGACGGGGCCGGACGGCTCGTCGGCGATGGGCTCGTCGTCGGGGTCGGGCACCTGCACCGACTCCACCGGGCGCACGGGCTCGGGGCGCGGCTCCGACCTGAAGTCCGCCCGCGGCTCCGGACGCGGCTCGGGACGGAACTCCGTCCGCGGCTCCGCACGGGGCTCAGGACGGAAGTCGGAGCGCGGCTCGGACCTGAAGTCGCCCCGCGGCTCCGAACGCACCTCAGCGCGCGGCTCAGGGCGTAGCGCGGGCGGTTCGGACTTCACGCTGGGCGACGACACGCTCGGCCGCACGGGCGACGACACCGGCGGTGCGGCCGGCTGGGCGGCGGCGGGCCGGGCCGCCGGGCGCGGCACCGTCTTCTCCACGGGGCCCGGCACGTCGTCGAAGCCCGCGGCGATCACGGTCACCCGCACCTCGTCGCCGAGGGCGTCGTCGATGACCGTGCCGAAGATGATGTTGGCGTCGGGCGCGGCGGCCATCGACACGAGCTGGGCCGCCTCGTTGATCTCGAACAGACCGAGGTCGGAGCCGCCCGCGATCGACAGCAGCACGCCGTGGGCGCCGTCGATGCTGGCCTCCAGCAGCGGGCTGGAGACCGCCATCTCGGCCGCCGCCACCGAGCGGTCGTCGCCGCGCGCGTGGCCGATGCCCATGAGGGCCGAGCCGGCGCCCGACATGACCGACTTGACGTCGGCGAAGTCGAGGTTGATCAGACCAGGGGTGGTGATCAGGTCGGTGATGCCCTGGACACCCGACAGCAGCACCTGGTCGGCGGCCTTGAACGCGTCGAGCACGCTCACCTGCCGGTCGGAGATCGACAGCAGCCGGTCGTTGGGAATCACGATCAGCGTGTCGACCTCGTCGCGCAGCGTCTCGATGCCCGCCTCGGCCTGCGACGCCCGGCGCCGTCCCTCAAAGCTGAACGGCCGGGTCACGACACCGATGGTGAGCGCGCCGAGCGATCTGGCGATGTTGGCCACGACCGGCGCGCCGCCGGTGCCCGTGCCGCCGCCCTCGCCCGCCGTGACGAAGACCATGTCGGCCCCCTTGAGGACCTCCTCGATCTCCTCACGGTGGTCCTCGGCCGCCTTGCGGCCGACATCGGGGTTGGCGCCCGCGCCCAGTCCGCGCGTGAGCTCGCGGCCCACGTCGAGTTTCACATCGGCGTCACTCATCAGCAGCGCCTGGGCGTCGGTGTTTATGGCGATGAACTCGACGCCCTTGAGTCCCTCTTCGATCATCCGGTTGACGGCGTTGACTCCGCCGCCGCCGATGCCGACGACCTTGATGACCGCGAGGTAGTTCTGCGGTGCTGCCACGACGAGGGGCCTTTCCGCTCGTTGACTTGCCATTTCGGTGCGGATTGTCTCCGCTTTTTCTTAGTTCGGGTAACTCTCAACCTCAGGTTGAGATTTAGATTTATGTCAACCTGAGGATTGATACGGACAGTAGGAGTTACGCTCCAGGCGGGTCAACTAACCGCGCCGCAAGCACGTCCGGCGTGTCGCGGGCTGTCCGTTTCGCTCCGCAGTCACGCCTGGTCGCGGCCCTCCTCTGCCGAAAGTCCGGCTTACAGGCTCTCACGCCGCGACCCCCACCTCGCACAGGCTCGGCGATGCCCTTGCCGCTGGGTTGCCAGACCCTGACGATCACGATCACTTCAGGGTCACCACGTCGGGGGAGCTGACGTCGTACAGGGTGACCGCTCTTTCGCGCTTGAGCAGCGAGACGAGGATCTCGGCCTTCTCCTGGGGACGGTCGGTGCCGCCCCAGATCACGGTGCGCCCGTCCGACAGCTCCAGCGTCACGCCTTCGGCCGTTCCGGCCCGCACCTGCCTGACCTTGCCCGCCACCTCGCCCGGCACCGCCTGGATGACCTGCAGCGCCGCCATCATGGCCGGGTCGCCGGCGGCGGGGCGGTCGACCTTCAGCAGGGGCAGCATCGGCGGCGGCGCGGCCTTGATCTCGATCACCACGCCCTGCTTGTCGACGATCGCCACCTGGTCGCCCGCCGGGATCGCGGCGATCGGCTCCCGCTCGACCACCTCGATCTTGAGCGTGCCCGGCCAGATCCGGTCGACCTTGGCGGTGGCGAGCTGTCTGATGCCGAGGACGCGGGTCTCGACGTCGGCGAGGTTCACGGTGGCGAGCGGGTGCAGATCGGCCACTCCGGCCTGCTGTTCGATGCGCTCGCTGGCCACTGTGAGATTTCCCACGATCTCGATCGAACGCACGCCCAGCACGGGTGAGAAGAACACCAGCCACGCGGCCGAGCCCACCACTCCCGCGGTCAGCAGCACCAGGAACGCCGTGCGTGCCTTCATCGCCCTCCCACCAGCCTGCGGCCCATGTCGGCACCGAACCTACGCCGACGCGCGGCGCAACACCCGCGCGCCACGCCCGCGCATGACCCGCCGCCCCGGCGCCGCTCCCGCGGCATGCGCCGAAGGCGTGTCAGGAGAGCCGGGCGACGATCTGCGGGCCCAGCTCGGTGACGTCGCCCGCGCCCATCGTGAGCACGATGTCGCCGGGCCGCGCCCGCGCGGCCACCATGGACGGCACCGAGGACCGGTCGGGCGCGTACGCCACCCGCTCCGGCGGCAGCGGCACCCGCCCGGCCACCATGGCCCCGGACACCCCCGGCTCCGGGTCCTCACGGGCCCCGTAGACGTCGAGCACGATCGCCTCGTCGGCCAGCCCCAGCGCCGCGCCGAACTCGTCGGCGAAGAACCGGGTGCGCGAGTAGAGGTGCGGCTGGAAGATCGCGATGACCCGCCCGGTGCCGGAGTAGGAGGCCACCACGTCGCGGGCGGCCCGCAGGTCGGCGGCCAGCTCGGTCGGGTGGTGGGCGTAGCTGTCGAACACCGCGATGCCCCCGGCCTCGCCCTTGGCCTCGAAGCGCCGCTTGGCCCCGGTGAAGGCGCCCAGGCCCTGCCTGATCTCCTCGAACGGCAGCCCCAGCTCGTCGGCCACGGCGATCACCGCGGTCGCGTTGAGCGCGTTGTGGGCCCCGGGGACGGCCAGCCGGACCTCGCCCTTGCCCGCGATCTCGAACACGGTGCCGAACCCGTCGGGCCTGATGCCGCTCACGCGGTAGTCGTCGCCCCGCACGCCGTAGGTCCGCACCCGCAGCCCCCGCTCCCGCGCCCGGGCGGCCAGGTCGGCCGAGCCCGGGTCATCGGCGCACAGGATCAGCAACGAGCCGACCCGGTCGGCGAACCTGGCGAAGCTGTCGTGCACCGCCCGCGGGTCGCCGTAGTTGTCGAGGTGGTCGGCCTCGACGTTGGTCACCACGGCGATGTCGGGGGCCAGCATGAGGAACGAGCCGTCGCTCTCGTCGGCCTCGGCCACGAACACCCGGCCCTGACCGTCGTCGGCGCCGAGCCCGGTGGTGACGAGCTGGCCGCCCACGCAGTAGGACGGGTCGGTGCCGCACTTCTGCAGCGCCACGGTCAGCATCGAGGTGGTGGTGGTCTTGCCGTGGGTGCCGGCGATGGCCACGGCGGTGCGCCCGGCCATGACCGAGGCCAGCGCGGCGGCCCGCGGGATGATCCGCAGCCCCTGCTTGAGCGCCTCGCCCAGCTCGGGGTTGGAGTCGCGGATGGCGGTCGAGACGACCACGGTGTCGACGTCTCTGATGTGGGATGCGGCATGGCCGATGTAGACCGACGCGCCCAGCTCGCGCAGCTCGGTGATGAGCTCTGAGCTGCGCGCGTCGCTGCCCGACACCCGCACGCCGCGCTTGAGCAGGATGCGGGCTATGCCCGACATCCCGGCGCCGCCGATGCCGATGAAGTGCACCCGCCCCAGCTCTTCTACGGTGACGGGATCGACCAGCTTGACGAGACTCATCGGGCTATCTCCAACACTTTCCTGGCAAGCATGATATCGGCGTCCTTCCTCCCCAGTCTGGAGGCGGCCTCCGACATGGCGACGACCCGCTCGGGGTCATGAAGGATGGGCAGCACGTTGTGGATGATCCATTCGGGTGACAGCGCGGCGTCGTCGACCACCAGGCCGCCGCCGCCGCGTGCGACGCGCTCGGCGTTGATGCGCTGCTCGCCGTTGCCGTACGGCAGCGGCACGTAGGCCGCCGGCAGCCCCACCGCGGTCAGCTCGGCGCAGGTCAGCGCGCCGCTGCGGCACAGCGCCACGTCGGCGGCCGCGTAGGCGAGGTCCATGCGGTCGACGTAGGGCAGCAGCACGTATTGCGGGTCGCCGGGCGGCGGCTCGTGCTCGACGGTGTTCTTCGGGCCCAGCACGTGGAGCACCTGCACCCCGGCCCGGCGCAGCATGGGCGCGGCGGCGAGCGCGGCCTCGTTGAGCGACCTGGCGCCCTGGGAGCCGCCGAACACCAGCAGCGTCGGCCGGTCGTTCTCCAGCCCGAACCACGAGCGCGCCTTGTCGCCGGTGGACAGCCGGTCGAGGTTGACGATCTCGCGGCGCAGCGGCGTGCCGATGAACTCGGCCTTGGGCAGCGCGCCGTCGGGGAAGCCGCTGAAGACGTGGTCGGTCAGCCGCGCGCCCAGCCGGTTGGCCAGCCCGGGGCGCGGATTGGCCTCGTGGACGACGATCGGCACGCCGCGCCGCTTGGCCGCCAGGTAGGCGGGGGTCGCCACGTAGCCGCCGAAGCCGACCAGGACGTCGGCCTCGACGCGGTCGAGGATGGCGACCATGGCGTTGATCGCCCCGGCCAGCCTGCCCGGCACCGTCAGCAGGCTCGGGGTGATCGATCTGGGCAACGGCACGGCGGGCACCATCTCCAGCTCGTAGCCCCTGGCGGGCACGAGCCGCGACTCCAAGCCGCGCTCGGTGCCCACGCAGGTGATGCCGACGCCCCGGTCAAGGTAACGCAGCGCGTCCGCAAGGGCGAGCGCGGGCTCGATGTGCCCGGCCGTCCCCCCACCGGCGAGGACCACCCTCATCTCGGTCACTCCCTAACGTGTAGCTCGGCCTCTGGTCGTACCCCCCAGGCCAAGCCAGCTTAGGGCCCGGGCGGCCGGTCCGGGGCCACGAGCCGCCAAGGCCTCGCGCGCGCCCGGCTCGCGCTTGGCGAACGACAGCAGCATGCCGAGCGCCGCCAGCGTGGGCAGCAGCGACGAGCCGCCGTACGAGACCAGCGGGAGGGGGATGCCGGTGATCGGCAGGACGCCCAGCACGGCGCCCATGTTGACGGTCGCCTGGCCCACGATCCAGGCCACCATGGCGGCGGCGGCGAGCCTGATGAAGGCGTCGTTGACGCGGACGGCCACCCGCAGCCCCGCGTAGCCGAGCAGCCCGAACAGGGCCACCACCATCAGCGTGCCCATGAGCCCGAGCTCCTCGCCGAGGATGGCGAAGATGAAGTCGCTCTCACCGTGCGGCAGCCAGCTCCACTTCTGCCGGCTGCTGCCCAGCCCGAGCCCGAACCAGCCGCCGGAGCCCATCGCGATCTGCCCCTGGACGGCCTGGTAGCCCGCGCCCTGCGCGTCGGCCCACGGGTCGAGGAAGGCGCCGATGCGCGCCATCCGGTACGGCTCCACCTTGATCATGATGACCGCCGCCAGCACCGCCAGCGACAGGATGCCGCCGAACAGCTTGACCGGCGCCCCCACCACCCACAGCAGCGCCAGGAAGATCATGAAGAGCACCAGCGTGGTGCCCAGGTCGCGGCCGAGCATGACCATGACGGCCAGGATCGCGGTGCCGGGCATGAGCGGGATCAGCATCTGCCGCCACTCGATGCGGCCCTGCCTGGCCCGTCTGGCCATCAGGTCGGCCCCCCACAGCGCGAGGCCGAGCTTGGCCGGCTCCGACGGCTGGATGGTGAACGGGCCGATGTAGATCCAGCGCTGCGCGCCCAGCTCGGACGAGCCGATGAACAGCACCATCACCAGCGCGATGATCGACAACGCCATCAGCGGGTAGCCGGCCCAGCGGAAGAACTTGACCGGCAGGCGCGAGCACGCGTACAGCACGGGCACGCCGATCGCCGCCGACAGCGACTGCTTGATGAACCACGAGAACGGGCTGCCGGTCTTCTGCAGCGCCTCGATGCTGGAGGCCGACAGCACCATCATCAGCCCGAGCGCGAGCAGCAGCGCGCTGCACATGATGATCAGGTAGTAGGTGGTCAGCGGCTTCTCGAGCAGCTCCTTCAGCGTGCCGAGCTGCTCCTTGGTCCAGCCCTGCGGGCTCTCCTGGGCCGGGCGTACCCGTTCCTCAGCGCTCGTGCTCACGTCGCGCCCTCAGCTCGCGTACGGCACGCGCGAAGGCCTCTCCCCTCGCCGGATAGTTGGCGAACATGTCCAGGGAGGCCCCCGCCGGGGAGAGCAGCACGGTGTCCCCTGGCGAGGCCAGGCGCGCGGCTTCGGTGACGACTCTTTCCATCACACCAGTGTCCCGATCCGGGATGTCCACTACGGGGACATTCGGCGCGTGTCGCGCGATGGCTTCCGCGATCCGGGCTCGATCGACGCCGAGCAGGACGGCTCCGCGCAGTCGGGGGGCCGCCTGGCGTACCAGGTCGTCGACGTCGGCGCCCTTGAGCTGCCCGCCCGCCACCCACACCACCGACGGGTAGGACGCCAGCGCCGCCGCGGCCGCGTGCGGGTTGGTCGCCTTGGAGTCGTCGATGTAGTCGACCTCGCCGACCCGGTCCACGTGGGCCAGGCGGTGCGGGTCGGGCACGAAGTCGCGCAGCCCCTGGCGTACGGCCTCGGACGGCACGCCGAGCGAGCGGGCCAGCGCGGCGGCGGCCAGGGCGTTGGCCACGTTGTGCGGGGCGAAGGGCCGGATGTCCTCGAGCGTCGCCAGCTCCTCGGCCGCCTCGACGGGGTCGTCCACGAACGCCCGGTCGACCAGGAGGTCCTCGACCACGCCGACCTCGCCCCGCCTGGGCACGCGCAGCGTGAACCCGACGGCGCCCGGGTAGGGCGCGGCGAGCCGGGTGGCCTCGGGGTCGTCGGCGTTGAAGATCACGGTCCCGGCGCGCTCGTAGATGCGGCCCTTGGCGGCGGCGTACTCCTCCATGGACCCGTGCCAGTCGAGGTGGTCGGGCGCCACGTTGAGGATGGCCGCGGCGTGCGGGGCCAGCGTGCCCGACCAGTGGAGCTGGAAGCTGGACAGCTCGACGGCCAGCGCGTCGTACGGCTCGGCGACCGCCTGGACGACGGGCACGCCCACGTTCCCCACGGCCAGGGCCTTGTGCCCGGCGGCCAGCAGGATCGAGGTGACCATGCGCACGGCGGTGGTCTTGCCGTTGGTGCCGGTCAGCGCCAGCCACGGTGCGGCCTGCGCGGGACGCAGCCGCCAGGCCAGCTCCACCTCGCCCACGACCTCGACCCCGGCCCGCAGCGCGGCGGCGATCAGCGGATGGTGCGGCGCCCAGCCGGTGGTGACCAGCCGCGTCGCCCCCTCGGGCAGCGCCATCTCGCCGAAGCGGACCTCGACGCCCACCCGGGCCAGCTCGGCCGCGGCGCCGAGCTGCCGCTCGCCCTCCACGGCCTCGACGACCACGACCCGCTCACCGCGCTCGGCCAGCACCTTGGCGACCGCGGTACCGGACACGCCGAGCCCGGCGACACACGTGAGACTCATGCCTAGGGCATCCATTCGACGTAGAACAGGCCGAGCCCGAGCGCCGCGCAGAGCATCGCGACCAGCCAGAACCGCACCACGATCGTGGTCTCCGCCCACCCCTTCAGCTCGAAGTGGTGCTGCAGCGGCGCCATCCTGAACACGCGTTTGCCGGTCATCTTGAAGAACCCGACCTGGATGATCACCGACAGCGTGATGATCACGCACAGGCCGGCCAGGATGATCAGCAGCAACTGGGTACGCGTGGCGATGGCGAGCCCGGCCAGCACGCCGCCCAGGGCCAGCGAGCCGGTGTCGCCCATGAAGATCCGGGCGGGCGGGGCGTTCCACCACAGGAACCCGATCAGCGCGCCGAGCACGGCGGCGGCCACCACGGCCAGGTCGAGCGGATCTCGTACCCAGTAGCAGTTGGGGCCGAGCTGGTCGATGCAGTTGTTGCGGAGCTGCCAGTTGCCGATCAGCACGTACGCGCCCAGCACGACCCCGGTCGCGCCACTGGCCAGGCCGTCGAGGCCGTCGGTGAGGTTCACCGCGTTGGAGAACCCGACGATCATGATGAGGACCCAGATGGTGAACCCGACGATGCCGATCGACGGGCCGAGGTCCCGCAGGAACGACACGCGGGTCTCGGCGGGGGTGATGCCGTACACGTTCGGCTCACGCACCACCAGGAACGCGAACACCGCGCCGATGATGAGCTGGCCGAGCGCCTTGGCGCCGCTGCGCAGGCCCAGGCTCCGCTGCTTGTAGATCTTGATGAAGTCGTCGAGGAACCCGACCGCGCCGAGCCCCGTCATCAGGAACAGCACCAGCATGCCCGAGACGGTCGGCGCCTCCAGCATGGCCAGGTGCGAGGCCGCGTAGGCCAGCAGCGCGGCCAGCACGATCACGGTGCCGCCCATCGTGGGGGTGCCGCGCTTGCCGTGGTGGGCCTGTACGCCCTCCTCGCGGATCTGCTGGCCGTAGCCGCGCCGGGAGAACAGCCTGATCGCCAGCGGGGTGCCCAGCATCGAGAGGATCAGGCCCACCGCACCGGCGATGATGATGTTGGTCACTGGGCGGCACCTCCGAGCACGAGCTCGGCCGTCCGCTCCAGCCCCATGGCCCTCGGTCCCTTGATCAGCACGGCGTCGCCGGGCCGCAGCCACGCGGCCAGCTCGGCCGCCGCCGCCTCGGCGTCAGGCACGTGCACGATCCGCGTCCCTTGCTGCGCGCCCACAGGAGGCCCGCCGGCGAGAGCCCCACTCACAGGCCCACCCACGGGAGGTCCACCCGCCGGGGCTCCACCCACTGGGGGTCCACCCACCGGCTGTCCACCAACCGGCTGTCCACCAACCGGCTGTCCACCCACAGGAGGTCCGGCCATAGGAGGTCCGGCCACGGGCCCTCCGCCCGGCGGGGGTCCCTCCATCGGCGGTCCACCGGCGCCAGGCGGCCCACCGGCCACCGGCCCCTGCCACCCGGGCATGGGCGCACCCTGCTCGGGCCCGGCCGGATACCACTGCTGCGGCCCGCCATCAGGCCCATGCCACTCCTGCGGCCCACCGGCCACCGACCCCTGCCGGCCCTGACCTGCGGGCCCGGACGGCTCAGCGCCCTCCGGCCCGTGCCAGCCCTGGCCGATCACGCCCGGCGGCACGGCACCCGTGTCCGGCCCGTGCCAGCCGGGCGTCGGGGGGCCGGGGGGGGGCGCGCCCCCGCGGCCCGCCCCCGG
>NZ_JBFAIM010000085.1:0-56943 GCF_040654715.1 Nonomuraea sp. NPDC050643
GGGGGGGGGGGGGGGCCGGGGGCGGCCGGGACGGTGCGGGCGGCGGCGAGTGGCTGCCCGAGGCGGTGCCGGCCATCGTGCTCGGGCGCCTGCGCGGGCTGGGCGAGCAGGGGCGGCAGGTGCTGCGGGCGGCCGGCGTGCTCGGATCGGCGGCGTTCGATCCCGTGCTGATCGCCGAGATGCTCGGCCTGCCGCCCCAGGAGGTGGCCGGTCACTGCGAGCGGGCGCTGCGCAGGGGGCTGCTGGTGGTCTCGCGCGGCTCGTACGCGTTCGCCAACGACCTGACCCGCGAGGCCCTGAACGCCACCACCCCCGCCCCCACCCGCCTGGTCTACCAGCTCCGCGCCCGCTGTGCCCTGCTCGTGTCCCCCTGCGGCACGCCGTCCGCCCAGGACGTCACGCCGTCCAGGTGACAGGCACCTTCGAGGAAAGGGGAACAACATGGGAAAGCGCACAATGGCGGTGGCGGTCTCGGCCGTCGCCATGGCGGCCCTGGCCGTGGCGCCGGTGAGCGCGAGCAGCGGATCGGCGTGCGTCGATGCGACGTTCAGCGTCCCGCAGCGGACGTTCGGCAAGTACGTGCCGCCGTGGACGGGAGCCGGCGACAAGGACTTCCACGGGCACGGGCCGCGGGTGCAGGTCTGGGGCCGGCTGCGGTACAACGCCGACCACACCAGGCTCGTCTTCTGGATCACCATGAAGGCGCGGGAGACGAAGTCGGACTGGACCGCGGTCGACGGCACGACGTCGTTCGCGTTCTACACCGCGCCGGCGGGCTACGTGATCCAGTCGGTCACGGACCCGATCGGGCGCACGCTCACCCTGGTGGACTACTCCAAGATCTACACCGACAACGATCACGCGGACGACGTGCTCGGCCCGGCGATCGACAGCTCCACGCATCCGAGCCTGGTGCTGTCGTACCGCGTCACGGGCGACACCAAGGGCAACGAGGCGGGCACCCGCAGCGGCGTCACGACGACGACGCGGGCGATGGAGATCCACGCCCGGAAGTGCACCACGTGACGTCGCCGGGCGTGTAGAGGCACTGCGCCCCGGTGCTGACGGTCGCGGCGATGGACCGGCCGATCTCCCGGTCCGCCGCCGCGATCTCGTCGATCGCCCGCTTGACCGCCTTCCTGACGGCGGTGCGGGCGCGCTCGCCCGGGTCGGCGAAGCTCCTGGGCCGCCCGCCCTTGCCGGTGGCGGCCCGCAGCTCCCCCGCCAGGGCGTCGAGCTGGGCGCGCAGCAGGTCGGCCGCCTCCCCCTCCGCCTCGGCGATCTCGTCCACGAGCTGCCGGGCGCGCTCGCGGTAGGCGGCCATCGCCCGCTCGTCCAGCAGCGGCTGGCGGGCGGAGGCGGCCATGGACGAGGGCTCCTCGCCGGTGGCCAGTTCGAGGGCGGAGATCGGGGTGCCGGGGTTGTGCAGGAGCGTCACCAGGTGGCGGACGCCGACCATGTCGGGCACGACAGCCCGGTGGCGGCCGAGCGTGAAGATCCAGGTGCGGCCGTCCCTGGCGATCGTGCCGTCGCGCCGGACGAGCCGTCCCCGCCGCCGGGCCCACTGCTCGGCGCGCAGGGTCAGGCCCATCTCCGCCGCCGCGCCGGCGGCCTGCCCGTACAGCTCGGCCGCGCGCTCGATCTCGCCCAGCGCGGCCAGCGCCTCGGCCAGGTTCGCCTGGGTCAGGGCGGTGACCGGGCGGTTGCCGAGCAGGCGGGTGGCCTCGACGGCCCTGGTCAGGTGCTCCGCCGCGCGGCGCGGCTCCCCCATCGCCAGCGCGGCCAGGCCCAGCGGCCGCCGTGCCGAGCCGAGGCACGCGACCGCCAGCGAGGGCATCACGGGCAGGTCCGCGTACGGCTCCAGCAGCGGATACACGCTGCGGGCCAGGCCGGCGTCGCCCAGCAGGTACGCGGCCTCCGCCAGGGCGGCCATGCCCGCCAGCCACGTGCTGGACTCGGGCAGGGCGGCCAGGTCGAGCGGGGTCGGCCCGGTGAGCCTGGCCAGCATGGTGCGCGCCTCGTCGTGGCGGCCCGCGGCGGCGGCGAAGCAGGCGACGGTGGCCCGGAAGGCGAACTCGGCGGGCACCAGCGTGGGCGAGGTGGCCACGACGGAGACCATGTCGAGCACGTCGCCCTCCCGCCCCTGCGCCCACCTGATCGCGGCCAGGTGCGCGCCGAGGTAGCCGAGCGTGTCGGCGTCGCCCACCTGCTCGCCGAGCTCGTAGCAGGCCATGGCCCTGGCCTCGGCCTCCTCCAGCCGGCCCGCCCTGATGAGTAGCATGACGTCGATGGCGTCCACGATGTAGCCGATGGTCTTGCAGGTCAGGAACTCGGCCCGGTCGCGCAGCTCGGCCAGGGAGCGCTCGGCCTCCGGGTCGCCGAGCAGGAACAGGTCCACGGTGCGCCAGCACAGCCCCATGAGCGCGAGCATGCCCTTGCCGGCCCCGGCCGCGACCTTGATCAGCTCTCCGGCGAGGGGCAGGCGGGTGCGGGCGTACCTGGGGGTGAGCAGGGCGTGGTGGGTCAGCGACAGCGCCTCCGCCAGGGTCTCGCCGTCGCCGGTGCTCCTGGCCTGTTCCAGCGCGTCCAGCACGGGCTGGACGGGCGCGCCCTGGTAGACGTCCTCGGCGGCGAGCCGGACGGCGAGGCGGGCGCGCAGCCGGGTCTCGGCGGCGGGCAGCGCGGCCAGGGCGCGGCGCTGCACGCCGGTGACCCGCTCCCACTCGATGCGGGTGCGGTGCTCGTCCACCCAGACGCCGCCGAGCCCGATGGCCGCCCTGGCCAGGCGGGGCACGTCGCCCTCGCGGGTGGCGGCCGCGGCGGCCTGGTCGAACATGGCGCGGGCGTCGGTGAGCCGCCCGCACAGCAGCACCGCCTCGGCCCGCTCCACCAGCAGCGGCGCGACGGGCCCCGGGACCTGGTCCTTGAGCCGGACGGCGGTCTCCAGCAGGGCCGCCGCCCGCTCGTACGACAGACCGCGCTGCAGCGCCGCCGCGCCCGCCCGGCAGGCCGCCACCGCGCGGGCGGCGTCCTGCCGGGAGCGGGGGGCCGCGGCGGCGGCGTGGTGCGCGTACGTGGCCAGGCTCGCCGGGTCGGTGACCTGCCGCCGCTCCAGCAGGTCGGCCATGCGGGCGTGGGCGCTCAGCCGCTCGGTGACGGGGAGGGCGTCGAGGAGCGCCTCGCGTACCAGGTCGTGGGTGAACTCCACGCGGCCCAGCGCGCCGAACGTGACCAGGCCGGCGTCCTGGGCGGGCGGCAGCAGCTCCCACGCCTCCTCCGCCGGCAGCCCGGCCGCGACCGCCGCGTCGGTGACGACCGCGGAGAGCCCGAGCAGGGCCGCGCCGCCGAGCAGCCGCCGCGCCGGACCGCCCAGCCCGTCGGCCACCTGCTGGACGGCCGCGCGCACACTGTCGGGGGCGCGCGCCTCGTCGGGCGGCCCCAGGGCGCTCACCCGGCGCAGGAACAGCGGGTTGCCCCTGGTGATCCGGTGCACCGTCTCCAGCAGCCCGGCGTGGAGCGGCACGTGGCCGTTGACGTCGAGGAACGCCGCCGTCTCCGTCACGCTGAACGGCCCCAGCCGGACCACGAGCGCGGCCTCCTCGAGCAGCCCGACGTCGTCGCGGCAGGCCAGGACCAGCACGAGCGGGGTCGCGGGCAGCGCGCGGGCCAGGAACCTGGCCAGCAGCAGCGTCCCCGAGTCGGCGGCGTGGGCGTCGTCGATGACGATCAGCGCGGGGGCGCCGGTCCTGCGCAGCGCCTGCGCGACGGCGGTGAACCCGGCGAACCGCTCGGACAGCAGCAGGTCGTCGGCGCGCGGGCCGTCCAGCAGGCGCAGGATCTCGGGCCACGGCCACAGCGGCGGGGCGTCGGCGCCCGGCCAGCAGCAGGTCATCGCCACGCGCCAGCCGTCGGCGGCGGCCTGGGCGACCACGTGGCGGCAGAACGTCGTCTTGCCGATGCCCGCCTCGCCGGAGACCACGATCAGCCGGCTCGCGCCCGCGCCCGCCTCGGCGACGATCCGGCCGACCTCGCGCAGCTCGTGCTCGCGGCCCACGAACCGGGTTACCGCGATCGCTGACATGTCGTCGCCCACGGAGGTCATGCCCTCGATGGAACCCGGCGGGCGGGTTTCGTACCACGTACTTTTGCGATCAGGGCCAGGTCTTCGCCTCGGCCTCGAACACCTCCTTGGCGCTCTCCACCGGCAGCACGCACATCAGGTGGCCGCCGGGGGCGCGCAGGACGCGGCACTCCATCCAGCGTGACACCTCGGTCGCGCCGAGCGCCAGCAGGCGGTCGGTCTCGGCCTCGACGTCGTCGGTCTCGAAGTCCAGGTGGTAGCGGGGGGCGTCGTCGACGGACTGGACGGCCACGAGGGGGCCGCCGGCCATGGCCCCGTGCAGGGAGATGAACTGCTCCTCTCCCTCAAGGGGCCGGGCGGTGGCTCCGAGCGCCCCCGCCCAGAAGGCGGCCGCCGCTCCGGCCTCGGCTGCGGGAGTGTCGATCAGGACGGCGTAGACACGGCTGCGATGCACGACGATCACCCTAACCCGGCGGCCTCCGGGGCGTACATGCGGGCCTGGAGGCCGTACAGCTCGGCGTAGTGGCCGCCGGCGGCCAGCAGTTCCTCGTGCGTGCCCTGCTCGGTCAGCTCGCCCTCGTGCAGGAGGTGGACGCGGTCGGCGTTCCTGGCGCTGGCCAGGCGGTGGGTGATGAGGACGACGACGCGGCCGGCGGCGAGGGCGCGGAGGGACTCGTACACGGCGAACTCGGCCTTGGCGTCGAGGGGGGCGGTGGGCTCGTCCCAGATGAGCAGCGGGGCGTCGCGGAACAGGCCGCGGGCGACGGCCAGCCGCTGCCACTGCCCGCCCGACAGGTCCTGGCCACCGTGGAACGCCTTCGACAGCAGGGTGTCCCAGCCCTGGGGCAGCCCGGCCACCACCGTGTCGGCGCCCGCCAGCCCGGCGGCGGCGTTCAGGGCCAGGTCGCCGGGGTCGGGGCGGTCGTGGCGGCCCGCCCTGACGTTGGCGCGGGCGGTGTGCGGCCAGCGGACGGGGTCCTGCGGGACCAGCGTGACGCGGTCGGCGACGGTGCGCGGGTCCAGGTCCGCGACGTCGACGCCGTCCCAGGTGACGCGGCCGGCGGTGGGGGCGTACAGGCCGGCGATGATCTTGGCGAGGGTGGACTTGCCCGAGCCGTTCTCGCCGACCAGGGCGATGGTCTGGCCCGCGCGCACGGTCAGGTCGACGCCCTTCAGCGCGGGGACCGGGCTGCCCGGATAGGTGAAGCGGACGCCCTCCAGCGCGATCACGCCCGGCTCGCGCGGCGCCGGCGTGCTGCCCGGCGGGCGGCCCCTGGCGGCGGAGTCGGCGAGGAAGCGCTGGTAGTCGTGGATGTACAGGCCCTGCTCGAAGAGCTGGTTGGCGGTGGCGGCGAGCTGGGCCAGCGCACCGCGGGCCGTGCGCACGGCCATCGCCGCCGCGCCCGCGACGGCGAGCGGGATCCAGCCCGCGTGCAGCAGCGCGGCCAGCGCGGCGAACGTCGCGCCCGTGGCCAGCCCGCCGAACGCCCGGCCGGCCGCGTGCACGCGGATCTGGCCGAGCGCGAGCCGTACCTCCTCGTCCCGCAGCGGGTCGGCCACCCGCGCGTACTCGGCGAGCATGAAGTCCTGCGCCTGGCAGGCGCGGATCTCGGCGGCCGGCTCGCGGCCGGTGGCCAGGTCGCTGATCATGCGGACCCGCCGGTTGAGCGTCACGGTGCCGGTCATGTGCCGGTACGCCAGCCGCGCCGACCGCTGGATCGCCCACGCCGCCGGCAGCACGCCCGCGACCAGCACCGGCAGCAGCACGGGATGCAGCACCGCCACGCTCACGAACGCCGCCGCCACCGCCAGCGCCGAGCCGGTCAGCGCCACCACGTTGTCCACGGCCCGCTCGACGTGGAACACACCCCGGTCGCGGGCCCGCTGCAGCCGGTCGTAGAAGCCCGCGTCGTCGAACGCGGCCAGCTCCACGTGCAGGCTCGCCGCGTAGAGCTCGCCCTCCGCCACCCTGCGCACGGCGGGCGGCACCCGGGCGTGCAGGACGGCGACCGCCGTCTCGACCACGGCCCGCAGCGTGTACGCGCCGGCGACCAGCCCAATGGTGGGCAGCGCCGCGACGAGACCGACGGCCAGCAACCGCTCGAGCGCCCCCGCGACGGCCAGCAGCCCGAACGCCGTGGCCAGTCCGGACAGCACCTCGAGGGCCAGCACGAGCACGGCGTGGCGGGGGGCCGCCCGCCTGACGATCGCCAGCACCGCCCCGGCCGTGGCGGGCAACCGGCGCCACATGACCCGCAGCCCGGCGTCGGCGTCCGGCTCGTCGAGCCGCCAGTACGGGGAGACTAGCGGCGCGGCACCGCCCTGCGCGGCGTCCGGGGCCGCCCGCGGAGGTGTCACAGGTCGCTCGCCGGGCCCGGGTCGGGAAGGAGGACGGACGGCAGGGTGCTGTCCGGGTGCAGGCGGAGGAGCTGGTAGGCCACGCCTCCGAGCCCCGGCAGCAGCCCCGGCGCGAACGCGTCCCTGGCGAAGCCGCTGACCGGGCCGTGCTCCTCCATGCTGCAGATCGCGTGCGTGTCGAGCCCCCGCCGGTCCAGCCCCGGCTCGGCCAGCTCCAGCGCGAGGGCACGATCGAGGACCTCCCAGGCGCCGAGGTCGCCGTGGCAGAGCGTGTGGTTCCAGCCCATGCCCCTGGTCTGGCACGACGTGGCCGCCCGGCGCAGCACGTCCCGCCACCGCTCCGCCTCCGCGGGCCGGTCGCCGGCGCGGCCGAGGAGGTCGGCCGCGGCGATGCCGATCCCGGCGGCGCCGTGGCACCAGGCCGCGGCCGTCCTGCCGGGGGTGCGCAGGTCGCGCCAGCCCTGCTCCTCCGTCGAGTACAGCGTCTCCTCATGGGCGAAGGCGGCCCCGGCCATGGCCGCGAAGTCGGCGTCGCCCGTGACCGTGGCGAGCCGGGACAGGGCCCAGCCGATGCCGGTGACACCGTGGGCCAGGCCGCCGAGCCCCTCGGGGAAGCCCGGGTTGTCCCACCAGGCGGTGCCGCCGGTGACGCGGGCGCGGGAGACCAGGTGCCGGCCGATCTCGGCGGCCAGGCCGGCGGCGTCGGCATGGCCGGGGTGCTCGGCCAGCCGGAGCAGGGGCACGACCGCTCCGGCGAGGCCGCGTACCAGGTCGAGGGGCGCGTCGTCGGCCACGGACGCGGCGATGTCCGGGACGTGGCCGGCCGCGCGGGCGTACGCCTCGTGGGGGCCGATCACGCCGAGCCGGCCCAGCAGCAGCCAGCCCCAGATCCGCGAGCCCAGCCCGAGGTAGCCGCCGGCCGGGTCGGGACGGCGGCGGCCGGTGACGTGGGACTCCTCGGCCGCCCGGTCCTCGGCCTTGCGCATGGTGCTCAGCACGTCGGCCAGCAGCGGCCCCACCTCGGGCACCGGGTCGGCGCGGCCGTGCTCCGTCTCGCCCTGGTAGGCCGCCAGCAGCAGCGCCACCCCGGCCGCGCCGCCGTACACGTCGAAGCCGAGCGGCAGCACCGCCCAGCCGGTCGGGTTGAGCACGGGGGCGATCCAGGTGGCGGTGCCGTCCTCGGCGCGCACGGCCGACTCGGCCAGCCCGCGCATGATCCCGGCGGCCAGCAGCCGGCGCCGCCGGTCCAGGTCGCCGCCGCTCGTCCGCGACGGCAGCAGGCTGCGCTGGTCGGGCAACCAGCCCTCGTTCAGGTACGCGCTCACGACCGCACACTGGATCACCTGCCGATCCAGCCCCAGGTCGGCGCCTCGCCACCGCCCCAGAGCGGCGTCGATGAGATCCTCCTGCGGCCCCCAGGCGGTGCCACGCGGCCCCGTGAGCCGGCCCTTGCGCGGCGTGGTGGCGAAGAACGGCACGTCGCCGTCGAGCAACTCCTCGACCTCCGCCTCGATCACGGCCGGGTCGTCGGGCCGTCCGGGCAGGTTGGCGGCCTGCCTGGCGAGCAGGTCGGCGGCGTGGCGGCGGGCGGCCGGCTCGTCGTGGAGCGCCTTGGGGTGCCAGAGCATACGGCCCAGCTCGGCGTACGTCTCGGTCGAGCGGGGCACGACCCGGATCGGCAGGTCCCCGAACTCGGCCAGCAGCGGCTCCAGCTCGCCCCTGCGGTCCATCCGCCGCAGCCGCTCCGACAGCGCGGTGAACCCGCCGACGACCTGGTCCCAGTACGCCCCCAGCACGGGGTTCGGGCTGGGATGGTTGACCCCGGCCTGCAGCGGCACCTCGGCGTGCTCGATCCTGGCCCGGTCGGTGCCGGCGTCCACGATGACCGGCAGCCTGGTGGCCGGCTGCTGGCCCGGCAGGGCACCGATGGCCGACATGTCCACGCCGCGCCAGCCGAGCGCCAGGCCGCGTCCCGGCAGCAGGCCCGTGCCCAGCACCGAGCCGCCGACCAGCGCGGAGGCCCGGTCGAGGGCGAGGCCGTACCCGGAGGGCCTGGCGGGCGGGTGCGGGGTGAACAGGGTCTCGCAGTCCACCACGGTCGGCACGGGACCGGCCGCGATGACGTTCTCGGCGTGCAGGTCGCTGCCGCCCAGCAGCCGCATGACGGCCAGCCAGTGGCCGAGGTTGCGGTAGAAGGCGCGCAGCTCCCGCTCGCCGCTGCAGTAGCGGTGCTCGACGTGCCGGGCCCAGCCGTAGCCGTCGCGGGCCACCACGTCGGGGACGCCGATCCTGGTGCCCGTGGGCTCGCCGTCCTGGGCCGCCTCGAGCAGCCCGGCGAGCGCGACGTCCACGCCCACCGAGCGCGGTTTGTACACGACGAGACCCGACCCGCAGGCCAGCATGGCGACGGTCTGGCCGCCGCGGTGGCTGTCGCCGGCACCGAAGGCGAGCGCGACGAGCTCCCCCGGCCCGCCGCCGACCAGCGGCGCCAGGGCGTGGCGGTCGGCGGCGAAGCGGGCCGCCAGGCTGAGCGCCGCCGCGCACCTGGCCGTGACCAGGCGGTCCAGGCGGGGCAGCAGCGTGGGGTAGTGCTCGCCGAGCGACTCCCAGAACTCCCTGGTGGCCGCGTGCTCCTCCCACGCCTGCCAGCGGGCCCGCGCGTCGTCCCCGGTGAGCCTTCCGGTGATCCTGGCCGCGTTCAGCTCGACGAGCAGGATCCGGTTGGTCTTGATCCGTACCGTCTCCAGCACGGACGTCCTGGCGGCGTCCCGTACGATCGCGCGTTCCGCCTCCGACAGTCCCCTGACCGCGCCGAGCTGGGCCGCGAGCCCGGTCAGAGCCGGTTCGAGCAGGCAGCCCAGCACGGCGTCGCCTATCGCGATGTCATACATCTCGGATCAGCAGCACTGGCGTCCGAGGGAATACGTGCACGCGGTCCCGCAGGCCTGCGTGGTGGTGGGCTGCGGGCAGCCGGCGCCGGTGCAGCCCGTGGCGGCGAAGATCGCCTCCATCGTGATGTCGGCCTCGGCGTACTCGCCGCTCGCGAACAGCGGTCCGGCGGGGCTGTCCCAGCCCTCGACGGACGGGCGGCCTCCACGCCAGCCGGCCACGATGCGCTCGGCCAGTTCAGCGGTCATTTCGGGCATGGCTTGCGTCCCTTCTCCGATCCGGTCGGACGCTTCCGGATGCTGCCAGCCGGCGTTGCGCATCCGTTGCAGCCACCAAAGGGCGGAGAAATGTCGCCTTGTGCGAAGTTTTGGTAGCGCTGTGTGTGTATGCCGTTTCGCTCCGGGTAGCGCCGAGGCATTGGCTCCTCGGAGGAGGAAACCGTGGACATCAACATAGGCCAAGGCATCACGGACGCCTGGCGATCGATAGCGACGTTCGTCCCGAAGCTGGTCGCGTTCCTGGTGGTGCTCGTCATCGGCTGGATCGTGGCCAAGCTGCTGGCGAAGATCGTCGACAAGGTGCTCGAACGGGTCGGCTTCGACCGGCTGGTGGAGCGCAGCGGCGTACGGCGCTGGCTGGAACGCAGCAAGTACGACGCCAGCAGCCTGCTCGCCAAGCTCGTCTACTACGCGATCCTGCTGATCACGCTGCAGATCGCCTTCAGCGTCTTCGGGCCGAACCCGATCTCGGCGCTGCTCACCGGCGTGGTGGCCTGGCTGCCCAAGGCGATCGTGGCCATCGTGATCATCGTGGTGGCCGGGGCCGTGGCCAAGGCCGTCCGGGACGTCGTGGCCGGCGCGCTCGGCGGCCTGTCCTACGGCCGCTGGCTGGCGACCGCGGCGGCGGTCTTCATCTGGGCGCTGGGCATCATCGCGGCCCTCAACCAGATCGGTGTGGCCACGACGGTCACGACGCCGGTGCTGATCACGGTGCTCGCCACCCTCGGGGCGATAGCGGCGATCGGCGTCGGGGGCGGGCTCGTCCGGCCCATGCAGCAGCGCTGGGAGCGCTGGCTGGGCCGCATCGAGGAGGAGGCGCCGCAGGCCAGGGCGCATGCGGAGGCGTACCAGAGGGGGCGGGAGGACGCTCGTTCGATGAGCGAGGAGACCGCGCCCATCCGCACGACGCCGGGCGGCGGCGCCGCCCATCGTTCGGATCTGCCTCCCGGCTGAAGGCCCGTCGCTGGACCTCCCGGACGGGGCTCCGCGCTGGGCCTCCGGTCAGGCGGCGAGGCCGTCTTCCAGGAGGTCCAGCTCGCGGGTCAGCCAGCAGACCGCCGTCAGCCGCAGCGACGGCGCGTCGGGCTCACCGCTGAAGGCCCAGCCCCGGTGCCGCAGCTCGTCGACGAAGCCCAGCAGGTAGTCGCCCAGCGTCTCGCGGTCGAGGGGGATGGTGTCCCGCAGTGCGGCCGCGTGCTGGTCGACCGCGGCGACCAGCCCGGGATCGGCGCCCATCCTGTCGAGCTGGGCGTCGCCCAGGGCGTTCATGAGCCAGCGCAAGGGCGAAACCGCCCATCCCTCCTCAAAGACCATCCGCCAACTTTAAAGCATCTCCCAAGGTCAGCGCCTCTCCGGGTCAATGTCGGCGAGCGTGCGGGCGGCCACCGCGAAGGCCGCGCCGGCGGCCGGAACCCCGCAGTAGACGGCGGTCTGCAGCAGGACCTCCTCGAGCTCGTCGCGCGTGAGACCGTTGCGTAAAGCCGCGCGCACGTGCGCGGCCAGTTCGTCGAGCCGGCCCTGGGCGACCAGCGCGGTGAGGGTGACGCAGCTCCGGGTACGCCGGTCCAGGCCGGGGCGGTTCCAGATCCCGTCCCAGGCGTAACGGGTGACGAGCTCCTCGAAGTCGCGGGTGAAGCCGGTCGTGGCGGTCGCCTGGTCCGCCTCCCCGAGCACCTCCCGCCTGGTACGCAGGCCCGCCGCCCGCCCGTCGGGCGCCGGGCGGCGCTCGTCCACGAGGTGGCCGAGGATCGCCGCGGTCACCGCCTCCGGGCGCTCCACGTTCGCCAGGTGCGCCGCCCTGGGCACCACGGTCAGGGACGCCCCGGGGATGCCGCCCGCCAGCGTGAGAGCCTGGTCGAGCGGCGTGGCCGGGTCCTGCGCCCCCGCGATCACCAGGGTGGCGGCGGCGACCTCCTCCAGGCGGCTCGTCAGGTCGAAGGCCGCGACGGCCTCGCAGCAGGCCGCGTACGATTTCGCGTCCACCCCCGCCAGCAGGTCCATCACCCACCGGCCGTCGAAACCGGGCGTGAACCAGCGCGTCTTGAGCGTCGGGACGAGCACGCCCACCCCCTTGCCGCGCACCAGCGCCGCCCGCCCCAGCCACGGTCCCGGCTCGCCGAATGTGGCCGACGTGCAGCACAGGACGAGCCTGCCCACCCGCCGCCGGGCCCGGACGGCGATCATGGTGGCGATGGCCCCGCCGATCGAGATGCCGCCGGCCGCGAAGCGCTCGTCCTCGACCAGGTCCAGCACGGCCTTGGCCAGGTCGTCGATCGTGAACCCGGCGGAGGCGGGGGACGAGCCGCCGTGGCCCGGCAGGTCGTAGCGCAGGACCCGCCACGCGTCGGTGAGCGCCGGGAGCTGGGGCTGCCAGATCTCCATCGTGGTCCCGAGCGCGGGTCCGAGCACCAGTAACGGGGCATCGGCGGGGCCGTCCACGCGGTGGTGAAGTTTCACTACTGCTCCCGGTAGGTGGCGAGGATGCGATCGACCAGTTCCCGGGCGGCGCCCAGGTAGGCGCCGGGATCGAGCAGATCTTGGCGGACGCCCGCGTCGTCCTCGCCCAGGACCCGCGCGAGGGCCTCCTTGTCCAGGTGGGCATAGAGGCGCTCGGCGACGAGGCGTCCGCCCGTCAGGCCGGCGTTGGCGCGCATGCGGCCGGGGAAGACGCGCAGGCCGGCGACCAGCTCCGCGCCGGTCTCGGCCGCTCCGCCGGTCAGGCGCAGCGCTTCGCGCAGCGGGAGCCACTCCGCCTGCCAGGCCCCGGCGGCCCGTTCGTGCTCGCCGACCTGGCCGAGCACCTGCGTGTACGCGGGCACCTGCAGCGCGGCCGACCTGATCAGCACCGAGAGCGCCGGGTTGCGTTTCTGCGGCATGGCCGACGAGCCTCCGGCGGAGGACTCGGCCACCTCTCCGACCTCGGTCTGGGCCATGAGGACGATGTCGGTGGCCGGCTTGCCGAGCGCTCTGGCCGTCCCGACGAGCGCCGCGCCGAGGTCGGTCACCGGGGACCGCTCGGCGTGCCACGGCGCGAGCGGCGCGGCCAGGCCGAGCTCCTCGGCGTAGACCTCCACCAGGGCCGGCGCCAGGCCCGGGGCCCGGTCCTCGATGGCGGCCAGGGTGCCCGCCGCGCCGCCGAGCTGGGCGGGCAGGCGCAGGTCGCGCAGCCGGGCGCGGGCCCGCATGAGGCCGGCCAGCCACTGCGCCGCCTTCAGCCCGAACGTGGTCGGCACCGCCTGCTGTCCCAGCGTGCGCGCCGCCATCACCGTGTCCCGGTGCCGCTCGGCCAGCTCGGCCAGATCCCGCATGATCGCGCTCAGATCGCCCACGATGGCGCGTACCGCCCGGGTGGCCACGAGCATCGCGGCGCTGTCGAGGATGTCCTGGCTGGTCGCGCCCCGATGGACGTGCTCCGCCGTGCCCGGCGCGGCTCGCCGCAGGTCCGCCACGAGGGGGACGACCGGGCTGGCCGACTGCCTGGACCGCCTGGCCAGCTCCGCCGGGTCGAGGACGAGCGTCCTGGCCGTCCGGTCGATGGCCGCGGCGGCCTCGGACGAGATGAGCCCCAGCCGGGCCTGCGCGCGGGCCAGCGCCGCCTCGGCCTCCAGCATGGCCCGCAGCCACGCCGCGTCGGAGGTGATCGCCTCCGCCCGGGTGCCCGCGCGTACCGGCGCGAGCAGGCCGCCGTCTTGGCTCAAGCGGATCCTCCCCCTCTCGTCAGGGCATTCCCACGTAGTTCTCCGCCAGCGTCGTGGCCGCGGCCTCGGAGGAGGTCACGTAGTCGAGGTACGACAGTTGCAGGCGCCGCCCGTACGGGTCGTCGTCCTCGAACGTGTGCAGCAGGGTCGTCATCCACCACGAGAAGTGCTGGGCCCGCCACACCCGCCTCAGGCACGCCTGCGAATAGCCGTCGAGCAACTCGGCCGAGCCGTCCGCGTAGTACGCCGCCAGCGCCTCGGTGAGCACGCGGACGTCGGCCACGGCCAGGTTGAGCCCCTTGGCGCCGGTCGGCGGCACGATGTGGGCGGCGTCGCCGGCCAGGTAGAGCCGCCCGTACTGCATGGGCTCCGCCACGAAGGCCCGCATGGGCGTGACGCCCTTCTCCGTGATCTCGCCGGTGGACAGCGTGAAGCCGGGCACGCTCTCCAGCCGGGCCTTCAGCTCGGCCCAGATCCGCTCGTCCGGCCAGTCCTCCACCCGGGCGTCGGCCGGAACCTGAAGGTAGAAGCGGCTGACCGTGGGCGAGCGCATGCTGTGCAGGGCGAAGCCGCGCTCGGTCCTGGTGTAGATCAGCTCCTCCGACGACGGCGCCACCCTGGCCAGGATGCCCAGCCAGGCGAAGGGATAGTCCCGCTCGAACACGCTCAGAACGCCCTCGGGGATGGACGGCCTGGACACGCCGTGGAAACCGTCGCAGCCGGCGATCACGTCGCAGTCGAGCCGCTCGCCGCCGAAGGTCAGGTACGGCTGCGCGTCCAGCCCGTGCACGGCGACGTCCTCGACCTCGAACCGCACGTCCCCGCCCGCCGCGAGCCTGGCCGCGATCAGGTCCTTGACGACCTCCTGCTGCCCGTACACGGTGATGGACCTACCCGGCACGAGCTTCTCGAACGGGATGCGGTGGCCCGCTCCCCCGTACCTGAGCTCGATGCCGTGGTGCGGCAGTCCCTCGCGCCGCAGCCGGTCGCCGACGCCCGCCGCGACCAGCGTGTCCACCGTGCCCTGCTCCAGCACCCCGGCCCGCACCCGGCGCTCGACGTAGTCGCGGCTGCGTTTCTCCAGCACCACGGAGGAGATGCCGCGCAGGTGGAGCAAGTGGGACAAGAGCAGACCAGCGGGGCCGGCCCCGATGATCCCAACCTGAGTTCGCATAAGGGAAGCATCCTGCCAAGGGAGGGTATTCACCGATAGGTCGCTTCCACTGAGCGGAAGAAACGTGCAGGATGGCCGCATGGCAGGCGGGGCCCGCGAGGCCGGGCGGTCGGTGACGTCCAAGGTGCTGGCGATCCTGGGCGCGTTCGACGCGGCGCACCCGCAGCTCACGCTGACCGAGCTGGCCCGGCGCGGCGGGCTGCCGCTGAGCACGGCCCACCGGCTGGTCGGCGAGCTGGAGGAGTGGCAGGCGCTGAGCCGCGGGCCCGACGGGCGGCTGCGGGTGGGGCCGCGGCTGTGGGAGCTGGGCCAGCTCGCGCCCAACCGGCTGCAGGAGCTGGCGCATCCGTGGCTGCAGGAGCTGTTCGGGAGCACGGGCGAGAACGTGCACCTGGCGGTCAGGGACGGGCTCGAGGTCCTCTACGTGGACAAGGTGCACGGCCGGCGGGCGGTGCCCATCGTGTCCAAGGTCGGCGCCCGGCTGCCGATGCACCCGACGGGGGTGGGCAAGGCGCTGCTGGCGTACGAGCCGGACTGGTTCGTGAAGTCGTACCTGGCGCGCCGGCTCGAGCGGCCGACCCCGCACACGATCACCGAGCCCGGCCGGCTGGCCAGGGAGCTGGCGGCGGTCCGCGCGCAGGGATACGCGCTCACCTACGAGGAGATGACGCTCGGCTCGTGCTCGGCGGCGGCGCCGATCCTGGTGGACGGGCGGCCGGTGGCGGCCCTGGGGCTGGTGGTGTCGTCGCGGCGCACCAGCGAGCTGCCCCGGCTGGTGGAGCCGCTGCTGACCGCCGCCACCCGCATCGCCCGCGCCCTCGCGACCTGATCGCCCGCGCCTTCGCGGCCCTGATCGCCCGCCTTCGCCCGCCTTCGCTGCCTTCGCCCGCCTTCGCCCGTCTTCGCCGCCCTCGCCCGCCGTCGCGGGTTCAGTCGCCGAACTTCTGGATGCGGTCCTTGAACAGGGTGGTGGCGATGGCGGCCTTGTGCGGCTGCCCCTTGAGGAACGCCGCGGCGAAGCTCTTGGCCTGCTCATAGGAGATCTTGCCCGGCATGGGCGGCTCGTTCGGGTTGACGTCCACGTCCACCAGCGCCGGGCCGTCGTGGGCCAGGGCCTGCCGGATCGCCGGGGCCAGGTCGCCCGACTTGGTGACCTTCGCCCCGAACCCGCCGCACGACCGGGCCCAGGTGGAGAAGTCGCCCTCGGGCTGGGGATAGCGGACGCCGTGCTCCGGGTAGCCGAGCACCATCTGCTCCCACAGGATCTGCCCGAGCGAGTTGTTGTTGTTGATGATCACTTTGATCGGCAGCCGGTGCTGCGCCGCCGTCAGGAACTCGGCCATGAGCATCGAGAAGCCGCCGTCGCCGACGTACGCGATGACCTGCCGGCCGGGGTGGGCGTGCTGCATGGCGATCGCGTACGGCAGCCCGTTCGCCATCGAGGCCAGCGTGCCCGACAGGTAGAACTCCCGATCGCCGCGGATCGTCCAGTGCCGGGCCGCCCAGGTGGCGATGGTGCCGCTGTCGCAGGTCAGGATGGCGTCGTCGGCCGCGAGCCCGTCGAGGACGGACACGGCGTACTGGGGCGCGATGGGATCGCGGTCCGGATTCTCCAGCGCGTCCATGTCGGCCCGCCACTTGGCCATCATCTTCTGATATTTCGCCAGATGGGCGTTGTCGTCGCGGCGGTTCAGCAGCGGCAGCAGCGCCACCAGTCCCTCCTTCGCGTCGCACACCACCGGCACGTCCGTCGGGACCCGCGCCCCCGCCCTGGTCGGCTCCGCCTCGAACTGCACCACCCGCGTCTTACCCGGCTCCGGCAGGAACTTCGTGTACGGAAAGTTCGTGCCCACCATGAACAGCACGTCGGCGTCGTCCATCAGTTCCTCGCTCGGCCGCGTGCCGAGCAGCCCGATCCCGCCCGTCGTGTACGCCGAGTCGTCCGGGACGACCGCCTTGCCGGGCAGCGTCTTGACCACGGGCGCCCCCAGCGCCTCGGCCACCGCCAGCACCTCCTGCCGCGCGTGCAGCGCCCCCTGCCCGACGAGCATGGCGGGCCGCTCGGCGTGGTTGAGCACCTCGGCCGCCCACTCGATGTCCTCCTGCCGGGGGATGCCGGACGGCCGCAGGTAGACGGGCGCGGTCTGCGGCGCCCTGGCCGGGGCCACATGTTTGTACGGGTCCGCCCCCGCCTCCGCCACCTGGATGTCGTTGGGCAGGGTGAGATGGGAGACCCCGCGCCGCGCGTACGCGGTCCTGATCGCCAGGTCCACCAGCGAGGGCAGTTGCGTCGGGTTGGTGACCATCATGTTGTACTCGGCCACGTCGGCGAACAGCTTGTCCAGGTGCACCTCCTGCTGGTAGCCGGTGCCCAGCACGGACGTCTCCTGCATGCCCGTGATGGCCAGCACGGGCGCGTGGTCGAGCTTGGCGTCGTAGAGGCCGTTGAGCAGGTGGATGCCGCCGGGGCCCGACGTGGCCAGGCACACGCCGATCCGGCCGGTGGCCTTGGCGTAGCCGGTGGCCATGAAGGCCGCGGCCTCCTCGTGGTGGACGAGGACGAAGCGCACCCGGTCGCGGTGGCGCCGCAGCCCCTCCATGATGCCGTTGATGCCGTCACCCGGCAGGCCGAAGACGGTGTCGACACCCCATTCCGCGAGCCGTTCGATCAGGACTTCCGATGCGATTCGAGCCATAGGGGCGGCTCTACCCCGCTGTTTCGCGGGCAGACGCGGAGGGGTGATTCATTGACATTTCTGGAAAATCGCGGGTAGGGGATTCCGCATGCGCATTCTGGTCACAGGAGCCACCGGCACGCTGGGCTCGGCCCTGGTGCCGGCGCTGCTCAAAGAGGGGCATGAGGTGCGGGCGCTGAGCCGTACCAAGAGGGAGAGCCGCGCGAACGTCGACTGGAGGTGGGGCGACCTCATCTCCGGCAACGGCCTCGAGGACGCCCTGCGCGACGTGGACGCGATCGCGCACCTGGCGACCAGCGGCCCCAAGGGGCTCGGGGCGGTGGACATCCCGGGCACCCGCACGCTGATGTTGTTCGCCCGCGAGGCCGGGGTCCCGCACGTGCTGTTCACCTCCGTGGTCGGGGCCGACCGCGCCGCCTTCAACTACCTGCGCTACAAGCTGGAGGCCGAGCGCCTGATCATCGAGAGCGGCCTGGGCTGGACGATCCTGCGCGCCACCCCGTTCCACCAGTGGCTGGACCGGCGGCTGCGCGACCTCTCGTCCTTCCCGGTGCTCCCCGTGGACCGCTCACTGCCCTGGCAGCCGGTGCACACGGGCGAGGTCGCCAAGCGGGCCGCCGCGCTGCTCGGCGCGGGCCCGGAGAGCGGGGAGATCGAGTTCGGCGGCCCCGAGGTGCTGAACACCGAGGACCTGGTCAGGACCTGGCTGCGGGCGCGCGACCGGCGCCGCCCCCGCCTGCCCGTGCGCTACCCCGGCCGCCTGTACGCCGCCCAGCGCGCCGGCGCGCTCAAGACGGACGCCCTGCCCACGGGCGTGATCACCTGGCACGACTACCTCAATCCGCCGCCGCTGGACCTGTCCGGCGACGACTTCGCCATCGAGCACACGGCATCCCCCACCAGCCCCGCGAACCAGCCGGAGCAGGATCCTGACCTGCACGTATACGGGGGCGACGAGGGGTACGAACGCCCGACACGAAGCTAGCGGGGCGCCCTCATTCATTACACTTCGCCGCCTTGTTGGGCTTCGCCTGTTACTAGACAATAAGTCTGGTGACGAACGGCATCCCGCTGACCAAGGACTTCGCCAACGGCGGCGTCTCCTTCTGGTACCGGCAGATCGGCCTGCCCGCCCGGCGGCCGGCGCTCCCCGGGCCGCGTGACTACGACGTCGCCATCGTCGGCGGCGGCTACACGGGCCTGTGGACCGCCTACTACCTCAAGCGGGCCGACCCGGGCCTGCGGATCGCGATCCTGGAGAAGGAGTTCGCCGGGTTCGGCGCGTCGGGGCGCAACGGCGGGTGGCTGTCGGCCGAGTTCGCCGGGTCACGCAAACGGCACGCCAAGGCGCGCGGGCGGCAGGCGATGATCGACCTGCAGCGCGCGATGTTCCAGGCGGTGGACGAGGTCATCGACGTGACCCGCGCCGAGGGCATCGACGCCGACCTGCACAAGGGCGGCCTCATCCATGTGGCGACCAACCCGGCCCAGCGGAGGCGCCTGCGGGCGGAGGTCGCCGACCTGCGGACCTGGGGTTACGGCGAGGACGACCTGCGACTGCTGGACCGCGACGAGCAGCGCGAGCGGGTGCAGGTGGCCGGGACCCTGGAGGCGGCGTACTCACCGCACTGCGCCCGGGTCCAGCCCGCCAAGCTGGCCGTGGGGCTGGCCGCCGCCGTGGAGCGGCTGGGCGTGGACCTCTTCGAGGGCACGACTGTGACCGAGATCCGGCCGCGGCGGGGCGGCAAGGCGTCGGCGGTCACCACACGCGGCCTCGTCACGGCCGACTACGTCATCCGCGCCACCGAGGGCTTCACCGCGGGCCTGGCCGGCCAGCACCGCCAGTGGCTGCCGATGAACAGCTCCATGATCGTCACCGAACCGCTGGGCGCCGAGGTGTGGAAGCACATCGGCTGGCACGGCAGCGAACTCCTGGGGGACGAGGCCCACGCCTACATCTACGCGCAGCGCACGGCCGACGACCGGATCGCGATCGGCGGGCGGGGCGTCCCCTACCGGTTCGGCTCCCGTACCGACCGGCGCGGCGCCACCCAGCCCCAGACGGTCGCCTCGATCTGGCGCATGCTGGTCAAGCTCTTCCCCGCCACCGCCGACGCCCGGATCCAGCACGCGTGGTGCGGGGTGCTCGGGGTGCCGCGCGACTGGTGCTCGACGGTGCACCTGGACCACGCGAGCGGCCTCGGCTGGGCCGGCGGCTACGTGGGCAGCGGCGTCACCACCACGAACCTGGCCGGCCGCACCCTCACGGACCTGGTGCTCCAGCGGGACACCCCGCTGACGGGACTGCCGTGGGTGGGCCGGCAGGTCCGCCAGTGGGAGCCCGAGCCGCTGCGCTGGGCGGGGGTCCAGCTCATCTACGCCCTGTTCCGCGCCGCCGACCGCCAGGAGAACGACCACGGCACGACGACGTCGCCGTACGCGCGGCTGGCGAACCTGATCTCGGGCCGGTGACCCACCCGGGCGGGAGCCTGCCGAGCGGTCAAGCGCTGACCTTCAACTGGTGGACGCGCTGCTTGGACAGGCCCATGACACGTGCCGTGTCCGGCTCCGACCAGTGACTCGTGAGCACCTTCGCAGCCTTGACGGCCAACTCCGCGGCGCGCCTGCCGTGAGCCTCGGCCAGCTCTTTCTCGCGGCGGTATTCGGTCACCACCTCGGCCACGTCTTCGGGCAGGTCGAAGACGAACTCCACATCGGGGGTGTGCTCCGGCCAGGCCCAGGTGTGGATCTCCGCCAGGTCACGCTCCAACTGTGACAAGGATCCGGCCACACCGACACCCTCGACCTCACCGGTGGGGCAACGCGACACCCACCGTCCGTTCTCGTAGGTGACGACATAGGCGATCGCCATGCTCATCGGCCCAACCTTTCTGTGACGACCTTCAGGCTCTTGAGGGCTTCACGAAAGAGCTCCGGATCCCGATCCGGGTCCGCAGGGATCATGACAGGAACCGACATGATGCCATCCTTGATCACGCGCAGCGCGCACATGTCGCTCTTGAGGTGATAAAGCCAGTCAGCCGTGGCACCTGCGGCGGCCACTATCGCCGCGACCTCGGTGAGCTGACGCATGTGTGGAGGAAGGCCCTCGGTCATGCGAAGAGAATACTCCGCTAGGAGCCACCCTCCTAGCGGAGTAGACGACAGTCGTGACGTGTCGCCGACGCCGGCCGGTGAAACCGTGTCGAGCCGAGGAGGGGGCCGCCACGGCGGTCAGTGGGACCAGGGGTCGTAGTCGGCCTCGAGTGGTTCCTGGGCGGGCCGCTCCGCCTCGGGGACGTGTTGCAGGTTGACCCGGATTCGGTACCACACGCTGCTGCGCCCCCGCATGCCATCCACCAGCACGTCGGCGGGCTCCAGCAGGGCGGCGGCCTCGGGGTGGCGGGCCTTCCAGCGGTCGAGGGCCGCCATCGCCTCGTCCTTGTGCTCCGCCCGGGCGATCTCGATCACCGGCATCGTCTGCTGCCGCCGCCCGCTCCCCTTGGGCGGCTTGGGCGCGGGGCCGAGCTCCTCGGCCAGCTCCAGCAGCCCGTCGAGCGAGCCCGCCTGCAGGTCCATGTCCTCCCACGGGTCGCCGGTCTCGGCCAGGCGCTTCGGCACGGTGTCGATCGTGAACGTCTCCGGCCGGCAGCCGGGCACCTCGTCCCAGGTCAGCGGGGTGGAGACGCGGGCGTCGGGCACCGCGCGCACCGAGTAGGCGGAGGCCACCGTGCGGTCGTAGGCGTTCTGGTTGAAGTCGACGAACACGCCGTGCCGCTCCTCCTTCCACCACCGGCTGGTGGCCAGGTCGGGGGCTCGCCGTTCGACCTCGCGCGCCACCGTCTCGGCCGCCTTGCGCACCTTCGCGAACGGCCAGCGCCGCTCGATGCGGGCGTAGACGTGGAAACCGCGCGACCCGGACGTCTTGGGCCAGGCGACCAGCCCGTGGTCGGCCAGCACCTCCCGCGCCACCTGAGCCGTGCGGAGCACGTCGGACCAGTCGACGCCGGGCACCGGGTCGAGGTCGATGCGCAGCTCGTCGGGCCTGGACAGGTCGTCGGCGCGCACCGGGTGGGGGTTGAGGTCGACGCAGCCGAGGTTGACCACCCACAGGAGCTGCGCCAGGTCGGTGCACACGACCTCTTCCGCGCTGAGCCCCGAACGGTATTTGAGCTCGGCCACCTCGATCCAGTCGGGGCGCTTGGCCGGGGCGCGCTTCTGGAAGAACGCCTCCTTCTCGATGCCGTGCACGAACCGCTTGAGCACCATCGGCCGCCCGTGGACGCCGCGCAGCGCCGCCTCGCCCGTCGCCTGGTAGAAGCGGATCAGGTCGAGCTTGGTGTGCCCGGACTGCGGGAAGACCACCTTGTCGGGACTGGTGACGCGTACTTCGCGCCCGGCGACCTCGATGTCAGGCATAAGGTCACGATACGCGGGCCCACCGACAACCCCCGGGAGGCCGGCGCGGGGTCAGGAGTCGCCGAACGCGCCGTGGCGGCCCGCGCCGTCCGCGAACCTGGCCGCGCCGTCCGACGCGTCGGGCAGCGACACCAGCCCGTGCCGCAGCTCGTTCCGCATCGCCTCCCCCTCCGGCAGCCCGTCCTGCTCCAGTGCCGACAGCCGGTCGCCGCGCAGGCACGCCTGCGGGAAGCGGGCGATCTCCCGCGCCAGCGACTCGGCGTGCTGCCGGCAGGTGCCGTCGGGGACGAGCCTGTTGGCCAGCCCCCACGCGTACGCCTCCGGCCCCTCGACCGGCCGGCCGGTGAGGATCATGTCCATCGCCCGGGACGAGCCGATGAGCCGGGGCAGCCGTACGGTGCCGCCGTCGATGAGCGGTACGCCCCACCGCCGGCAGAACACCCCGAACACCGCCCCCTCCTCGGCCACCCGCAGGTCGCACCAGAGCGCGAGCTCCAGCCCGCCCGCGACGGCGTGCCCGGAGACGGCGGCGATGACCGGCTTGCTCAGGCGCATCCTGGTCGGGCCCATCGGCCCGTCGCCCTCCTCGCCGACGTGGTTGTCGAGCGACTTGAGGTCGGCGCCCGCGCAGAACGTGCCGCCCTCGCCCCACAGCACCGCCACGGCGGCGTCGGAGCCCTCGAACTCACGGAACGCGTCCGTGAGCGCGTCGGCCGTCTTGCGGTCGACCGCGTTGCGCGCCTCCGCCCTGCTGAGCACCACGGTGGTGACGGGCCCCTGGCGCTCCACGCGTACGGTCATGCGACCCTCCTCGGGGGAACATGCGGATTCTCCTCGGGGAACCTGCCGAGCGTACGTCCAGGCGGGGATTCGGGCCAGCGACCTCCCGGAGTGATCGCAGGAGGGCGCCCACCCGGCTGATCGGCCGCCTGCGGTCGTGTTCCGGCGCGACGCGCTGACCCGCCTGCTGCCCCGGCTGAGGATCGCCGGCCGGGCGGAGCCGAGCGACCGGTTCCTGCGCGTACGCGGCGACCTGCGCACGTACAAGATCCACCTGGGTTCGGCCAATGGAGCCCGGCGACGTCCACCTGCTCATCGTCTCCAAGGCGGCCGGCGACCAGGTCTTCCTGCCCTTCGAGGAGGACGGCTGCCTGCTGTCGCTCATCCTGTCGAAGGCGTTCCTGCCGGCCGCCGACACGGCGATCACCGACCCGTCCGTCACCCGCCGGATCGGAGGGTGACCGCTCCCTCCAGCAACTCCTCGAACGGGACCTCGGTCGTACGGTCGATGCCGCGCAGCGGGCCGTGGTCCACGAGGTGCGTCTCGGCGTACAGGCGGGCCACGAGGGCCTTGCGGCCGTGGTCGAGGCCCCAGGACGCCTGGTCCTCCAGGAGGGCGGCGGCGTACACGTCGGCCATGAACTGGGCCAGCGGGTAGAGTCGTTCCTCGGCCACGGCGTGCTCCAGCCCGGACCACGCCGTGATCGCCTTGGCCAGGTCGTCGACGCGGCCGAGCACCAGGTCGGAGGTGGCCAGCGCGCGCAGGTGGTCGAGGAAGGGCAGGTGGGCCTGCTCCTTGAGCATGGCCCGCCGCACGTCCAGGCAGAGGATGTTGTCGCCGCCCTCCCAGATCGGGTTGACCTGGGCGTCGCGCAGCAGCCTGGCCACCGGCCACTGCTCGATGTAGCCGTTGCCGCCGTGCACCTCGATCGCGTCGCTGGCCGCCGTCACGCCGAGCCGGGAGGCGCGCAGCTTGATGAGCGCGGGCGCGAGGCGCAGGCGCGGCCCGATGTGGCCGTCGAACACCATCGCCTGCACGGCCTCGACCTCGACGATCAGCTCGGCGAGCTTGCGGCGCATGAGGGGCTGGTCGATGAGCCGGCGCCCGAACGCCTCGCGCGCCCCGGCGTAGCAGATCGACTCCACCAGCGCGCGCCTGGCCACGCCGAGGCCCATCATGGCCACGCCGAGCCGGGAGGCGTTGGTGAGCTTCATCATCGTCCCGAGCCCGGAGCCCGAGCCCTGCCCGGCCAGCAGGAACGCCTCCGCCTCGGCGAACTCGACCTCGGCGGACGCGACGGACCTGGTGCCGAGCTTGTCCTTGAGCCGCCGGATGCGCACCCCGTTGCGTCCGCCGTCGCGCCGCTCCCACAGCACCAGGAACGGCGCCACGGCCCCTTCCGGCAGCCTGGCCAGCACGACGAACGCCGAGCCGTTGGCGTTGGAGGCGAACCACTTGAACCCGGACAGCAGCCACGCGTCACCGGCGGGCACGGCCGTGGTCTCGAGGGCGGCCAGGTCGGAGCCGCCGGTCCGCTCGGTGAACATCTGAGCGGCCTCGCCGGAGTAGAACCCGTCGGCGAAGATCTCCCGGACTCGTTCGCGTACGTCCTCGGGCGCGTGCTTCTCGGCGAGGGAGACCACCATGTCCCCGCCCGTGCCGAGCGCGCAGCCCATCCCGATGTCGGCCTGATCGAGCAGGTACGTCCACGCGGCGGCCAGCGCGGCCGGGTTCGCGCCGTGCGCGCGGGCCTCCGCCGCGAACGACGGGGAGGTGAAGTTGTCCTCCATGAGCGCCTGCCGCGCGGCCTGGAACGACGGCGGCATGACGACCTGGCTGACGTCCCGGCCCCACTTGTCGTACTTCTCCAGCCGCGGCGGGTTGCGGTCGGTCTCCTCGGCGCACTCGGCGACGAGGCCGCCCATCAGCGCGCCCAGCCGCTCGAGGTGCGGCTCCGCCCAGGCGAAGCCCCCGCCGCCGTCGCCCAGGTGCCGCCACATGAGCAGGCGCAGTGTGGGGTCGCAGCTCCACCAGTTGCGCCCGGCGGCGCCCTGGTAGCGCTCGGTGGCGTACCGGTCGCTGCGGTCGCCGTGGTCGAAAGGTTCGATGAGATACCGGCCCATACTCGCGAGTGTTACATATAATCAACACGCGATGGAAGAGCGTAATAACTCTGGTGGCTCCCTGAGCGCGCGGTCGGCGGTGCTGAGCGCGCTGCTCGGCAGCCACCCGCCGCGCCTGCCGGCCCGTCACCTCGTCCGCATCGGCGCGCTGTTCGGCATCGCCGAGGGCACGGTCAGGGTGGCGCTGTCGCGGATGGTCGCGGCCGGCGACCTGGTCCAGGAGGACGGCCGGTACACGCTGTCACGGCGGCTCGTCGAGCGGCAGGCCAGGCAGGACGAGAGCCGCGACCCGCACACCAGGCCCTGGGACGGCACGTGGGAGGTGGCCGTGGTCACCGCGGAGCGGCGCGCCCCCGCCGACCGGGCCGCGTTCAGGCACACCATGGTCGCGCTGCGCCTGGCCGAGCTGCGCGAGGGCACCTGGCTGCGCCCGGCGAACCTGGTGCGGGAGTGGCCGGAGATCGTCACCGCGCAGTGCACGCTGATCGACGGCCGCCCGCACGCCGACCCCACTCCCCTGCTGTGGGACCTGGACGGCTGGGCGGACGAGGCGCGCGGGCTGGAGCGCGCCCTCGACCGGGCCGACGGGCTCGCCGAGGGCTTCCTCGTCTCGGCCGCGGTGCTGCGGCACCTGCTGGCCGACCCGCTGCTGCCCGAGGAGCTGCTACCCGGTGACTGGCCGGGCGCGGAGCTGCGGGCGCGCTACGACGCCTTCGACCGCCGCTACCGCGAGGTCCTCCAGGAGCACCTCAGAGGCTGACGCCGAAGATCGTCCGCCTGTTCCTGAACTCGGTGACGCTCCACAGCTTGCCGTCCTGCACGGCCAGGTCCTCGGGCCCGATCGGGAACGGCCGGGTCTGTACGCTCTCCCCCTCGTGGACCAGCAGCCTGCCGTTCGCGGAGGCGCCGGCCGCCTGGCTCATGTACCACTTGCCCCGGTACGACATCGCCCCCTGGATCTTGGGGTGCCCCATGACGAAGGCGTCGTTGGGCTCGCCGCCGGCCATGCCCAAATCCCAGCGCCCCACCCACCCTCCGGGGTCGCTCTCCCGGTATTCGCCCGTGACGAGCTGCGGCGTGCTCGCGCTGCGGTCGATCGAGACGAACGAGAAGTTGGGGCCGTCCTTGGCGAGCTGCCAGGCGTCGGTCTGGGGGATCAGGTAGCGGTAGCCGAACGCGTGGAGCCTGCCGCCGTGCCGCCCGACGCGGTCGGCGTCGCCCAGGTCGTTCTGGACGGTGCGCAGGTCGAGCACGTTGTTCAGGTCGAAGACGCGCAGCCCCCGCTCGGTGTCGGCGACGTAGAGCAGGTCGCCGTGACAGGCGATGCCGCCGGCGTGGATGTTGATCGGCCCGTACGAGCCGTCCGGCTTGGCCAGCACCAGCAGCGCGTGCCGGTATTTCAGCGTCTTGGGGTTGACGAAGGAGACCCTGATGCCGCGCTCACCGGCCTTCGGCTTGAAGTACCAGCTCACCAGGAACGCCGGCACGCCGAAGGAGTCGGAGTCCGCGCTGCCGGTCAGCCCCTGCGGGTACCAGTCCAGGGTGTCCTGGTCCTTGTCGTCGAAGGCGTACCAGTCGGTGGGCCTGGGTTGCATCGAGCCCATCGCCGCGGCCGCACCCTTGTTCTTCATGTTGCGGTTGGCCTGCGCCAGCACCGCCTCGACGGCGGTGCTGCCGACCTCTTCCGCGAGTTTGGCCGCGCCGTCCGCCAGATCGCCGGTCGCTCGATTCAGGATGTAAGGGGCCTTTTCGGTGGGAACCATCCCCGATGCCGCCATATCTTCCTCACCTTTTCCGTCTCTTGACCATTTTGACGGAACGGTGGCGGTCAAAGTTGGCGAATCATTCCCACAAATGCACCGGCAATCCTGACAGAGCCAGCTCACGGTAACGCCGGACGAGCCGCCCCCGGTCGCCGCCGAAGCGGGCCAGCGCCTCCCGCTGCCACACCGAGCCGGTGCGCCGCAGCCGGGTCCGCTGCTCGATGACGCCCAGCGCCCGGTCCGCGTCGTGCGGCACCACCCCGGCCTCGAGCAGCCCCTCACGCGCCTCGGGCAGCAGGGACAGCACCAGGTCCGCGGCCTCGAACTCGCCGTCCCGGCCGGGCCAGGAGAGCTTGGCGTCCAGCCCGTGCATGGCCGCGCGGTAGAAGTTCTGGTACGCCTCCGCGAACCGGTACCCGGTCAGGTCCCGCTCGGCCTGCGACAACGTGAGCCCGAGCAGGAAGGCCGTGTTGGCCGCCATGTCCGCGCACGAGGGGCCGGCGGGCAGCGCGCGCATCTCGATCCGCAGGTGGCCGCTGTCGGCGGGGTCGTAGACGGGACGGTTCCACTGCCAGATCGTGCCCTGGTGCAGCCGCAGCTCGGGCACCTCGTGCGGCAGCGCCCCCTCGGTGAGGTCGGGCAGGATCGGGTCGTAGTCCTGGACATAGCGCTCGAACAGCTCGTGGGCGCCCTCGTACACCCAGTCGGAGCCGAACGTCACGCGCCCGTCCCGCCGCTCGCGCCGCTGCACGTCGCGGTCGTCGGCGGCCTCCTCCATCAGCGCGATCCTGGTCTCCTCCCACAGCTCGCGGCCGAGGAAGAACGGCGAGTTGCCGCACGCGGCCAGCACCGGGCCGGTGGCGAGCTGGGCGGCGTTGAACAGCCGGGCGAACCGCTCCGGCGGCGTGCGCACGTGGACCTGCCAGGAGGTGTTGGCGCTCTCCAGGATCACGTCCTCGACGGACAGCTCCAGGTCGTCGATCTTGACCAGGAACGGCTCCAGCCGCAGCCGCCTGATGCCCCTGCTCATGGCCCGGTAACGGTTCTGGTCGCTGATGGCGCCCACCGTGAAGTCCTCGGTGTCGAGGGTGGGCAGGATGCCGATCGGCACCGCGCCGCCGCCCTCCACCGCCGCGTGGACCGCCGCGTCGACCTTGGAGAGCGTCTCCTGGACCTCTCCGCTCAGCACCTCGAAGGGCGTGCCCGCCAGGGGCGTCGGCGTCAGGTTGACCTCGATGTTGAAGCGCCCCAGCTCCAGCACCACCCGGGGGTCGCCGAGGGCCTCCTGCACCTCGCTGTTGCGCGGCAGCGGCCGGCCCTCCTCGTCGATCAGGAACAGCTCCAGCTCGGCCCCGATCGTGATCGGGCCCTGACCGAAGCCAGGGGTATCGAGCAGCTCGCGCAGCGTGCCGACCTGCTCCTTGACGCGCTCACCGAAGCGGGCGTACTCCGCCTCGGTGAATCGCTCTTTATCCAAGTCCCTACCCATCACCCCCTTCTGTCCGTTTGGCCAGAGTCCACACCTCACCAGCGCACGACGCCGGAATCATCCAGGTAGGCCCCGGTCGGACCGTCGGCGTCGAGCGTCGCCAGCCGTACGGCGATGGCCGCCCCCTGCTCGGCGGTCCTGGGCCCCGAATGCGCGTTGAGGTCGGTGGCGCAGTAGCCGGGGCAGGCGGCGTTCACCTTGATCGGGGTGTCCGCCAGCTCCTTGGCGTAGGCCACGGTGACCATGTTGAGGGCGGCCTTGGAGGAGTTGTATGGCAGCAGGTTCGCCGACCAGAACGGGCTCTCCGGGTCCAGCGCCATGGACAGTGAGCCGAGCTCGCTCGACATGTTCACGATCCGGCCGGACTCCGAGCGGCGCAGCAGCGGCAGCATGGCGTTGGTCACGGTGACGACGCCGAACACGTTCGTCTCGTAGACCTCCCTGACCAGGGCGGTCGTGGTGGCGCTGGGGGTGACGGCGGTGTGGCCGCCGCTGATGCCGGCGTTGTTGACCAGGATGTCGAGCCGCCCGTACGCGTCGTCGACCCACTTCGCGGCGGCGGCGACGCTCTCCTCGTCGGTCACGTCGAGCCGCACGTACGGCTGCCCGAGCCGCTCGGCGGCGGCCCGTCCGCGCTCCTCGTCGCGCGCCCCCACGATCGCCGTCACGCCCTGCCCGGCCAGCAGCCGCGCGATCTCGTGGCCGATTCCCTTGTTGGCACCCGTGATGAGTGCGATCTTCGTCATGCCTCCACGTTCGCCCAGGCCGGAGGGTGTGCGGGAGAGACCCGTCGAGGCTGGGATCAGCGGTACCACCCACGGCCGGCGTCCTGGCGTCAGGATGGAGCCATGAACCGCGACGAACTGGCTGAATTCCTCCGGGTCAGGCGCGCCCGGGTCACCCCGGTCGAGGTCGGCCTGCCGGGCGGCGGCCCGCGCCGCACCCCCGGCCTGCGCCGCCAGGAGGTCGCGCAGCTCGCGGGCATGTCGATCGACTACTACATCCGGCTGGAGCAGGGCCGGGGCCCGCACCCCTCGAAGCAGGTGCTGAACGCCCTGGCCAGGGCCCTCATGCTGACCCAGGACGAGCGCGCCCACCTGCACCACCTGGCGGGGCAGCCCTCCGACACGCCGCGCATCAGGGAGGACGTGCCGGGCAGCCTGCTGCACCTCATCACGTTCCTGGAGGAGGTCCCGGCGTACGTGCTGGACGCCCGCTACGACATCCGCGCCTGGAACCCCATGGCGAGCGCGCTGATGGGAAGCCTGGAGGACCAGCCGCCGGAGCGGCGCAACGTCATCCGCTGGGTCTTCATGTCGCCCGACATCGCCGAGCACCTCAGCGACGAGGAGAAGGGCCGCTTCGCCCGGTCCTCGGTCGCCGACCTGCGGGCCGCCGTCGGGCAATATCCGGACGACCGGCCGCTGCAGGCGCTGGTGACCGAGATGCTCGGGCTCAGCCCGGAGTTCGCCGCGCTGTGGGCCAGGCACGAGGTCGAGATACGCAGGGAGCAGCGCAAGCGGGTCCATCACCCCCTGGTCGGCGTGATCGACACGATCTGCCAGGTCATGCCGGTGCCCGACCGGGACGACCTGCGACTGGTGCTCTACACCACCGAACCTGGGTCGCCCTCGCACCAGGCCTTGCGCGAGCTGCGGCAATTGACTCTAAGCTCATGAGATGCGAGCGGTTGCCTTTGACATCTTCGGTGGAGAGCTCGACGTGCGCGAGCTGCCCGACCCCTCCCCCGCCCCGCACGGAGCGGTGATCAGCGTCGAGGCGACGGGTCTCTGTCGTTCTGACTGGCACGGCTGGCAAGGCCACGATCCCGACATCACGGCGCTGCCCCACGTGCCCGGCCACGAACTGGCGGGCGTCGTCGAGGCGGTCGGCGCCGACGTGCGGGGCTGGCTGCCGGGCGCGCGCGTGACCGTCCCCTTCATCTGCGCCTGCGGATCCTGCCCGTCCTGCGCCACCGGCGAGCAGCAGGTGTGCGAGCGGCAGACGCAGCCGGGCTTCACCCACTGGGGCTCGTTCGCCGAATACGTCGCCGTCGACCACGCCGAGGTCAACCTCATTCCGGTCCCCGAGGACATGGCCTACGTCACCGCGGCCGGGCTCGGCTGCCGCTTCGCCACCGCGTTCCGCGCCGTGGCGCAGGTGGGCGAGGTGCGTCCCGGTGAGTGGGTGGCCGTGCACGGCTGCGGCGGCGTGGGGCTGTCGGCCGTGATGATCGCGACGGCGGCGGGCGCGCGGGTGGTGGCCGTGGACATCAGCTCCGACGCCCTGCACCTGGCCGAGCTGGCGGGGGCCACGCACTTCGTCAACGGCTCAGCCGGTGACGCGGCGGCCCAGGTCAGAGAGCTGACCAGGGGCGGCGCACACGTGTCCATCGACGCGCTGGGCAGCCCGCAGACGTGCGCCGCCTCCATCGAGAGCCTGCGCCGCCGGGGCCGCCACGTCCAGGTGGGGCTGCTGCCGGGCGGCCCGACGCCGGTGCCGATGGACCGGGTGATCGGCTACGAGCTGCGGTTGCTGGGCAGCCACGGCATGGCCGCGCACGCCTACCCGCCGATGCTGGAGATGATCAGGGCCGGGATCCTGCACCCCGACCAGCTCATCACCCGCACGATCGGGCTCGCCGACGCGGGCAAGGCGCTGGCCTCGATCGGCTCGGTGCCGGGCGTCACGATGATCACCCCTCGATCTCCACTCTGAGCGTCCTGAGCACCAGCGCCAGCATGCCGTAGTGGGCCACGAGCATGACCAGCTCGATCCGGCCCACCTCGTCGTAGCGGTCGCACAGCGCCGCCCAGGTCGCGTCCGTCAGGTCGCCGGCGTAGTGCAGGTCGTCGGCCACCTGGAGGACGAGCTGGTCCTCGACCGACCAGAGGGCGTCGGGCTGGCGTACCGACTCGATCTCCTGGGCGGTGAGGCCGGCGTCGAGGGCCAGGCGCACGTGCTGGACCCACTCGTAGGCGCTGTCGCTGTGGTGGGCGGTGCGCAGGATGGCCAGCTCGCGGTCGCGGGCGGGCAGCGTCCCGTCGAGCAGCGCGCCGCCGAAGCGCAGCCATGCCCGGTACAGCCGGGGATGGCGGGCCAGGGTGGCGAACACGTTGTACGGATTGGCCTTCGTGAAGTCGTCCCATTGTTCGGGTGGAAGGGGCGGCACGCGGGGATTCATGAACGTCAGCATCTCCCACCGAACGGCCGCTTGGTAGAAAAATCTGGCCGCACTCGAGAGCCCTTTTACGCCTAAAGACAAGGACTTTTCTCAATCGAGTCAATACGGCAGGATTGAGGGGCCCGCAGACGTTGCCAGCATGGTCGACCGCAAGGACGCATGGTGATTCGAACGTTGCTCGCTGAGGACATGCATCTGGTACGTGGGGCTCTCGTGGCGCTGCTTGCCTACGAGGACGACATCGAGGTGGTGGCCGAGGTCGAGAGAGGCGACCGCATCCTGTCCGCCGCCAGTGCCTGCCGCCCCGACGTCGCGGTGATCGACATCGCGCTGCCCGGAAAAGACGGGCTCACCGCCGCGGGAGAGCTGCACGACGAACTGCCCGAGTGCGGGGTGCTCATCCTGACCGGCGTCGGCACGCCGGGGCTGCTCAAACGGGCGCTCGACGCGCACGTGAAGGGCTTCATGGCCAAGGACTCGCCGCCCGGGCGGCTGGCGGACGCGATCCGCCGGGTGTCGGAGGGCGAGCGGGTCATCGACTCGGAGCTGGCCATCGCCGCCATGCGACCGGCGGAGGCGCCGCTGACGCCGCGCGAACTCGACGTCATCGGGGCCGCCGCGGACGGGGCGTCGATCGGGGAGATCGCCGCGTCGCTGTACCTGGCCGAGGGGACCGTACGCAACTACCTGGCCAAGACCACGGCCAAGCTGGGGGCGCGCAGCAGGATCGACGCCATCCGCATCGCAAGGGAGTCAGGCTGGATCTGAGCCCGTGTGGGCGGCGAGGAAGGCCAGGACGTCGGCCGCCAGGCCGACGGACCGGCTGACCGCCCGCGCGCCGTGACCCACGTCCGGCTCGTGCCGCAGCAGGATCGGCCGGTCGCCGCCCGTCGCCCACTGCAGCGCGGCGCACATCTTGCGCGCGTGCATGGGGTCCACCCGGGTGTCCGCGGCCGCGACCGTGAACAGCGTGGCCGGGTAGTCCGTGCCCTTGCCGACGTGGTGGTAGGGCGAGTAGCCGTACAGCCAGCCGAGCTGCTCGGGGTCGTCGGGGTCGCCGTACTCGCCGGTCCAGGCGGGGCCGAGGCCGCTGAGGTGGTAGCGGGTCATGTCGAGCAGACCGGCCGAGCACACGACGGCGGCGAACAGGTCGGGGCGCTGGGTGAGCACGGCCCCGACGAGCAGGCCGCCGTTCGACTCGCCCCAGATGCCGAGCCGCCCCGGCGCCGTCCAGCCGTCGGCGATCAGCTTCTCGGCGGCGGCCACGAAGTCGTCGAACACGTTCTGCTTGCGCTCCAGCATGCCGTCCCGGTGCCAGGCCTCGCCCTCCTCGCCGCCGCCCCGCAGGTTGGCGATGGCCAGCACGCCGCCCGCCTCCACCCAGGCCAGGGAGTCGGCGGCGTAGCCGGGCATGAGGGGGATGCCGAAGCCGCCGTAGCCGCTGAGGATGGTCGGGCGCGGGCCGTCATGACCGGGCTGTGCGACGACGACCATGCGGATGGGAGTGCCGTCGGCGGAGGCGTACTCGATGTGGTGGCTCTCCACGGCGGGCAGTGAGACGCGGCCCGGCGCGGACGACCAGCGCATGGTGGCGTCGGTGCGGGCGTCGTAACGCCAGATCTCGGCGGGGGTGACGGCGTCGGTGTAGGCGAACCACGCCTCGGGGCCGCCTTCGGGGCGGGAGCTGAGCGAGGCGATCGAGCCGCTGCCCGGCAGCGGGACCGTGCCCAGGTGCTCGCCGGTGCGGGCGTGGTGCACGGCGATCTCGCCGACCGCGTGCCGCGTCCTGGAGACGAGCAGCCGGTCCCCCTCGAGCAGGGTGAACGCCCCCAGGACCGCCTCCCGGTCCTCCGGGATCAGCTCGCGCCAGGCGGTGGGGGCCTCGGGGTGGGCGACGCAGAGCCTGCGCCTGGGGGCGTCCCGGTCGGTGAGCAGGTACAGGCGGCCGTCGCAGGCCACCGCCCCCACCGTGTGGGCGTGCGCGCCCTCCTGCACCGGTACGGGCCGCGGGTCGGCCGGGTCGCCGTGCGAGAGGTCGGCCAGCCAGAGCGAGTTGCCCGACGGGGTGCCCGCGGAGATCGTCAGCCAGCGGCCGTCCGGGTCGATCTGCACGCCGTACGAGATCCGGCCCCGGGTGAAGATGGGGACGTCGTCGGGCACGCCGATCCGGTGCAGGTGCACGCCCTGCTGGAAGCGCACGTAGTAGAACGCCTCGCCGCCGGGCAGCCAGGCGACCGCGGAGTAGCGGCAGCCGCCGATGGGCCCGTCGATGACGGTCCCGGTGGCGAGCTCCCTGACGTACAGGTCCGCCTTCTCGTCGCCGCTGCGCGAGATCTGGTACGCCAGCCGCCGCCCCTCCAGGTCGGGCTGCCAGTCGTCGAGCGTCGTGAGCCCGGTCGGGTCCAGCTCCATGGGGTCGAGGACGACGCGGTCGTCGCAGTAGAGCACCGGGTGCTCCTGGGAGGTGGACTGGCGCAGGTGGAAGCGCCGCTCGCCGCGCCACACCGGGGCGGTGACCAGCCCGGTGTCCTTGAGCTCGGTGAGGCGGGCCAGGAAGCGCTCGCGCCAGGTCAGCCGGGCGGCGCTGTCCTGCCACAGCCTGTCCTGCGTCTTCAGCCAGGATTCCGTACGCGGGTCGGTGGGGTCCTCCAGCCAGCGGTAGGGGTCCTCGATCTCCAGGCCGTGGCGGCGGTCGATGAGGGGCAGGCGTTCGGCGGGTGGATATTCGTCTGGAAATTTCATGACACGGGCTCCGGGTGCCAGTGGCCGGCCAGGTCGGCGTACAACGGAGCGCCCCTGACCAGCTCGTCGTGAGTGCCGATCGTGAGCTGGGCGCCGTCCATGAGGAGGATGCGACGGGCGCGCAGAGCGGAGGTGAGGCGGTGGGCGACCACGATGAGCGTGCCGCCGCGGCGGGCGAAGGCGTCCTCCGCGCGGGCCTCGGCGGCGGGGTCGAGGTGGCAGGTGGCCTCGTCCAGGATGATCAGAGGGGCGGAGGTCAGGTAGGCGCGGACGAGGGCGATGAGCTGGCGCTGCCCGGCCGAGAGCGCGGCCGGGTCGAGCCGCGCGTCATATCCCCCCAGCTCGGCCACCAGCGCGGCGCAGCCGACCGCTTCGACGGCCGCGTCCAGGTCGGCGCGGGGGGCGTCCCTGAGGTAGGCGAGGTTCTCCAGCAGGGTGCCGCGGAAGACGTACGCCTCCTGGGGGATCAGCACACGGGCGGCGGGATCGACCTGCTCGGCGGGGACTCCTCCGACGAGCACCTCGCCCTCGCCCGGCCGCAGCATGCCGCTGACCAGGGCCGCGAGCGTGGACTTGCCGGCGCCGCTGGGTCCCACGACCGCCAGGTGGTCGCCCTCCGGGATGAGGAGGTCGAGCCGGTCGAGCACGGGCGCGGAGCGGGGGCCGTAGGCGAAGGTGACGGCGTCGAGGCGTACCTCGGAGGTGGGCGGGCGGATCCTGGGCCGGTCCGGCCGGTCGGGCGGCGCTGAGGAGAGGATGCGGCCGAGCGAGGCGGCGAGCCTGACGCCGCTGACGCCGAGCCCCTGCACCAGGCCGCCGAGCGCGGGGGCGAGGGACTGGGTGACGTACGCGAGCGTGCCCACGATCACGCCGGCGCCCACGCCGCCGTTCAGCAGCCAGGGCGTCCCGGCCAGCACGAGGATGACGGGCAGCCAGCCGCCGACGGCGAGCGCGGCGGTGCGGGCGGCGGTCACCCGGGCCAGCGCGCGGGCGGCGCCCGCCTGCTCTCGGACCTGCCCCTCCAGCCGCCCGGCCACCCGCTCGTGCAGGCCGCACGCCTCGATGTCGCGCAGCCCGCCGGCCACGTCGGTCATGGCCTCGGCCAGGCGCTCGTCGGCGACGAGGAACGCCCGCTGGCGGCGGGCCAGCGCGGGCAGCGACGTCAGGAACAGCGCCAGCCCCGCCACGAACGGCGGCAGCACCAGCACCAGCGTCTGCGGGGCCAGCGTCAGCAGCCCCAGCACCACGCTGACCACGGTGAACACGAACCCTCTGACGGTGGTGACCACGGCGGCGAAGGCGTCCCTGGCCAGCTCGACCTGCAGCCCCGCCCTCGCGATGGCGGCGCTGTCGCGCCTGACGGCCGGGCCGTCCCGCACCGCCCCCTCGACGACGTGCCCGAGCAGGTCGTCCCTGAACGGCTCCGCGATCGCCGCCACGGCCAGCACGACCTGCCGCGCGGCCACGGCACCCAACAGCCAGGTGACGCCCAGCGCGGCCAGCCAGCCCAGCCCGATCGCGGGCTCGGCCACGGCGAACCCGTCCTCGATGGCCCTGGCTACGGCGTGCCCGATGAGGAACGCGGGCCCGGCCTCCAGCACCGACCAGAGGCCGAGCCGGACGAGCCGGCGCGGCTCGCGCCGCAGGGCCAGCGTGACGGCGGCCCGTGATCGGTTCATGGTGTGTCCCCCTGGAAGACCGCCCGGTAGGCCGGGTCCCGCCAGAGCTCGTGGTGCGGGCCGCGGCCGCGTACCCTGCCGTCCTCGAGCCACACGACCTGGTCGGCGTGGGCGGCCGTGGTGAGCCGGTGGGCGGCGATCAGGCGGGTGCGGCCCCGGTGGTCGGTGGTGAGGGCGCGGCTGACCTGGCGCTCCGTCACGGTGTCGAGGCTCGAGGTGGCGTCGTCGAGCACCAGCAGCCGCTCGCCCTGCGCGAAGGCCCTGGCCAGGCCGATCCGCTGGCGTTCGCCGCCGGACATGGGGGCCTCGTCCAGCGGCGTGCCGTAGCCGAGCGGGAGCCGCCGGATGAACGTGTCCGCGCACGCGGCCTCGGCGGCGGCCTCGGGGTCGTCGCCGACGGCTTCGCCGATGGTGGCGCCGACCAGGACCGGGCGCTCGAAGGCGTACCCGATGGCGCGTCTCAGCTCCGCCCGCGACAGCTCGGCCAGCGGGACGCCGTCGAGCAGGACGGTGCCGCGCTCGGGGTCGGCCAGACGCCCCGTCAGGGCGGCCAGCAGGGACTTGCCCGCGCCCGAGCGTCCCACGACGGCGGTCACCGAGCCGCCGGGAAGGGTGAGGTCGCCGACGGTCAGGCCGTTCGCGGTGACGTCGCGGAACTCGACCGTGCCGGGTCCGGCGGGCAGGGCTCGTGTGCCGTGCGGGACGGGGGTGAGGTCGAGGACCTCCGCCACGCGCGCCGCGGCGGCCCGCGCCCTGGCCAGGCCGCCGAGGTGACCGAGCGCCGTGCTGAGCGAGGCGCCCAGCACGGCGTAGCGGGCGGCGGCGTACAGCTCGCCGATCGTGAGGTCGCCCGCGGCCAGCATGAACCCGCCGACGATCAGCACGGCGACCTCCAGCAGCGGCACGACCAGCCCCGACTGCACCGCGGCCGAGGCGTTGGCCCGCCACAGGTTCATCCCGTGCGCGCGCAGCCGGGGCAGCGGCGCGAGCACGCGCCGCGCCTCCTGGCCGGCGGTGCCGGCGGCGGCGATCGTACGGGCCCCGTCCATGGCGTCCACCAGCCGGGCCGCGATCTCGCCCTGCACCTCCTGGTAGCCGCCGGCGATGACGGTCGTCGCACGGAGGAAGGCGCGCAGGACGAGGAGGATCAGGACGATGCCCGCCCCGAGCGTCAGCGTCAGGACTGGGGCGATGAGCGTGAGCGCGACCAGCGCGCCCGCCGTCGGGACTAGAAGGGCGAGCGCGCTGGTCACCGTGTCCGGTGCCCTGCCGACCTCCTCGGCGTTCAGGCCGGCTCGGGTGACGAGCTCGCCTTCGGGGAAACGGCGGGTGGCCGTGTGGCCGGTGCCGAGGAGGTGCCGCAGGAGGCCGGAGCGCAGGGAGGCGGCGGCGTGCGCGCCGCTCGCGCCGCGGGCCCAGACGCCGAGGCTCTCGCAGAGCATGACGGCGGCTACGGCGCAGGCGCTGAGCGCCAGCCAGGGGGTGCCGCCCGGCTGGCGCGAGACGAAGGCGTCCACGGTGCGGCCGACCAGGTACGGGACGGCCAGCTCGGCGACCGATCCCACGACCGCCGTGACCGCCAGTACGGCCGGCCAGGGGCCGTTACGCCGTACCGCGCCCATCACGAGCCGGTCTCCTGCCCGCACCGGGCCTCCTTGAAGTTTTGGAGTTATAGTGAGGCGTGAGCGTGTAGTCCCCGCGCCGTTGGCGGACGACGCGGGGACTGAAATCACACGTGTCAGTGGCAAAGAGCGACACTGAGGTTGCTGGGCTTGCCGGAGTGGCATGAGAGAACGGTGAGCGTGCTGCCTCCGCTGGCCACGTCGCTGGCCGCGGGAGCCTCAAGACCCTGCAGGTCGAGAAGTACCATGTTGTACACCTCCTTCCACGGTCTCGTCGGTGGCAGGCCGCCCGGGGGCGGCCTCAAGGAACGGCAGTCGGCAGGGCTGGTCGCCCAGCACCGCACTGAGGGCGAAGAGCACGCCCGCCGTTCCGGTCGCGAAATCCATGGAGAGGCGCAGGAGCTGGTCGCCGGGGAACGCCAGGCCCCCGCCGTACGGCAGCGCGTGCCACCTCAGTCCCTTCACCAGGCCGGGCTCGTCGCCGCCGAAGGCCGCGACCATGCCGGCGCGCCCGGTGAACAGCCCCGACTGCACGAAGAACCCCGAGCGCCCGGCCAGCCGCAGCTCGGCCAGCGCCGTCGCGAACGCCTCGTCGTGCCGGTGCCGCAGGTAACGCTCCAGCACCAGCGCGATGCCCGCCGACCCCTCGTCGAGGTACGGCAGCAGCCGCCAGCCCTGGTTGACCTGCAGCGAGCCGTCCTCGGAGTGCCGGCAGCGCCTCAGGTCCTGCCGCAGCGCGGTGGCCGCCAGGTCGAGCAGCGCCTTGTCGCCGGTGTGCTCGAAGGCGCGCAGGAAGAGCAGCGCGGAGCCTGACGAGCCGTACATCAGCCCGGCCCGTGGATGGACGCCGCCGCTGAGCTCGGAGACCTCTCCGCCCAGCCGGTCGGCGCAGATGTCCGCCGCGCGCAGGGCCAGGTCGGTGCGGCCGAAGTGGAGCAGGTTCAGCCCGATGCCGGACAGGCCGGAGAACAGCGCCGTCTCCAGGGCGTCCCACTTCTCGCGCAGGCAGATGTCGATCAGATCGTGGGCGTCCTGGTCGTGTCCGAGCAGGCCGAGCACGTACGCGATGCCGTGCAGGCCGTCGTACAGGCCGAGGCCCGACCCCTGAGCGGGGCGCAGCGCCCGCGCGCGCAGCCAGCGCTCGTATTCGGGGTAGGGCCCCAGCCCCGCGCCGGCGAGGGCGAAGAGCACGCCGGCTGCGCCGTACGCCAGGTTGAGGCCGCCGCCGGGCTGGAACTGGGCCACGTCACCGGGGAAGAGCCGGTCGTCCCGTTCGGGGGTGGCGGTGGCCACGATGGCCCGGCCGATGGCCTCGCGGAGCTCCGGCCAGTCCGCCGTGCCCGGCAGGGGCACCTCGGTCGCCTGGCCCGATGCGCCGGCGATGGTCGTGACGGCCGCGTCGACCAGGTCTTCCGGGACGGGGAACGTCTCCTTGACGATCTCCCCGAGGTGCCGCACCTTCGCGCGGTGCAGCGGCAGCATGATCGTGCACTGCGGCGCGAACAGGCCCAGGCGCAGGCACGCCAGCGCGTACCGGTCGATGTCCACGCCCTGCCTGTCCGCGGGAGGCGCGAAGGCGGGATGGGCGAGCGCGGCGCGCGCCCGGTCGCCGGCGAGCGTGGCGACCTCGTAGTCGATGAGGGCCACCCGGCCGTCGTCGGCCAGCAGGATGTTGTCCGGGTGCAGGTCGCCGAAGACGACGCCGCGCTCGTGCAGCGAGCCGATCGCCGCCGCGACGGTCTCCAGCGTCTCGACCGCCCAGGCGGTGTAGTCGGCCAGGTCCTGCTCGGTGCAGGTGGCGCGGGTCAGCGGGTAGCGCTGCACGAGCCGCCGCTGGAGCGGCGTGCCGTCCACGAACTCCTGCACGAGGAAGTGGTGCTCGCCGAGCGTGAAGTAGTCGTGCAGCTCGGGCGAGGCGGGCAGGCCGGCCAGCCGTTCGAGGATGTCGCGCTCGTGCTCGATGCGGGCGACGGCGTCGCGTCCCGCCGCGTCGAGCCCGGCGTGCGGCCTGGCCTCCTTGAGCACCACCCGCTCCCCCGTCCGGCTGTCGCGGCCCAGGTAGACGCCGCCGCCGTTGGAGAAGTGCAGGACGCTCTCGATCTCGTACGGCAGCCCGCCCATCGTCACCGCGTTGCGGGCGGCGAGCTGCGGCTCCAGGAACGCGGGCAGCGTCGTCCACGGCGGCACCGAGAACGTGGCGCCCCGCACGTCCGGCACGAGCGCGCCGGTGCCGTCCTCGATGGCCAGCACGCGCTCGCCGGAGGCGGACAGGCAGCGGCGCTCGGCGAAGCCGCCGTACCTGACGAACAGGGGGCCCTCGTTGTAGCGCAGGTCACTGAGGATGTACGGGCCCCGGACGTCGCGCAGAAGCTCGTCGAGCTCCTTCAGCACGAGCTCGAGCTGGGCCTCGTCCCGCGGGTAAATGGTGACCAGCTTGCCGCTGGAGGCGCGGGAGGCCGCCTTGGAGTTCACCATGACGAGCACCGGAAGGCCGCGCAGGAACTTGAAGGCGATGCCGCGCGGAAGACAGTAATCCCATACGGCGGCAATCGCCTTTTCCGCGTCTTCCACCCGGGCGGACACATGAATTTTCCAGCCCTGCGCGGGAAGCGGTTCCTCGCTGTCGGGGGCGAAATAACTCCAGGTGTCGGTCAAGGCCGTCGACCAGCCGGTCGGCAGAGGTGTGCGCAGAATGGCGAAGTCGGCGTCCGCGGCCGTGCTGTGCTCGAGAGTGTCGTAGAAACACGGATCCACAAGGCAATACAGCTCGTACTTGTCCATCTGGGCCGAACCTCCAAGGCGTTGTGCTATGAACTCTGCCGCGCCGGAGGCCGTGCCACTAGTCACATACCGCACGGACCGTACATGGTTATTTAATTTTCGTTCGTGCAGATCTCACAATGGTTCGGGTGACATTTATTTCTTTCGTGGGACGTACACGCTGAAGGTGAATTGGCCGGTCCTCGACGAGGTCGCCTCCAGCCATCCGCCCAGGCTGGAGACGCGTTCGGCCAGGTTCAGCAGGCCCTGGCCGGCGTCGCCGGGGCGGCGCGGGGGGCGTACGCCGTCGTTCCTGATCGTCAGGCGGACCATGTGCTCGCGCTCGACCAGGTGGATGGAGCACTGGCGGGCCTCGGCGTGCCGCAGGACGTTCGTGACGCCCTCGCGCAGGGCGTGCGTCAGTGCCTCCTCCACGTTTTCCGGCAGGTCACGGCAGGAGACGCGGATCTGGCAGCGGACGCGTACCGACTCGAGGAGCGAGCGCGCCGAGCCGAGCTCCGGCGCCAGGGAGGAGCTGCGCAGGCCGTGGGCCACGGCCCGCACGTCCGCGGACAGGTCGCGCAGCAGGTCGAGCGTGGTCGTCACCTCGTCGGCCGCCTTCTCGTCCCCCTCGGCGACCAGCCGCTCGATGAGCTGCGCCTTCAACACCAGCACCGTGAGCCGGTGGCCGACCAGGTCGTGCAGGTCCCGGGTGAAGCGCCGGCGCTCGAGCGCGACGGCCTTGCGCATGACTTCGGTACGGGCCTCGGTGAGCTCGCGGGTCCGCCTGGCCAGCGTCACCACCGCGAACTCGGCCGCGCCGACCAGCGGGCTGAGGATCGCCCACAGCGGATGGATCATCGACGGCTCTGGCGCGGCCAGCACCACCGGCCCGCAGGCCAGCGCCAGCAGCGCCAGCACGACGGAGCGGATCCGGCCCGCCGTCACCAGCAGCGCCCCGGCCAGCAGCCCGCACATCGGGGTCCACGCCGCCCCGAAGATCGTCAGCGGCAGGTACGTCAGCCACGCCTGCACGGCCACGATCCACCACGCCCCCGCGCGCCGCTTCGGCACCTCCGTGATGAACTTGACGTGCAGCGACAGCAGGACGAGCAGCGTGGCAGTCCCCTCGATCACCAATCCGGACCCGGCCAGTCCGACCACGACCGGCACCGCGATCCCGACGATCCCCGCCGCCAGGCCGAGACCGCCCACCCACAAGGCGGATGAGGAGTCTTCGAGTTTGGCGCGCACCCGAGACACCAGTCCACGGCGTGTCTCTTCCACCTCACCCCCGGTATGCGTCAGACCAACGGGCTCCCCGCGTCGCCAGAGCTCCTGCCGTTTTGCAACGTTCCTCTAATCGACCCGATCACCTCCATCCGTGTAAAGGTCGTTTCCGCTTTTGGACAGGCATGACTCCCCGTCGGCGTGGGGGGTTAACCATGGCATCCGGGAGATTGTGAGGACAGTCCGGGCGGTCGGTCGCGAGTGAACCTCATCACACTCGTTCCGCTGAGGTGCGGTGGCGCATTTCCGGCCAGGACCAGAATCAATAAGGCGGCGACCGGTTCCGGCGCGGCGCGGCGCGACGCATTCCTGCCGCCTTTCCCGGGTACGCAGGAGCGGCTCTCCGGGAATTGACGCCGGCATTCCGCGGCCGCCGCACACCTCCGTCCGCACTTGGCCGGTGCCGGGCGGCCCATAAGCTGAGCGGCATGGATTACACACGACTTGGTAACACCGGCTTGAAGGTGTCACGCGTCTGCCTCGGCATGATGAGCTACGGCGACCCCGCCAGGCAGGATTGGGCGCTGCCGCTGAAGACGGCCGAGCCCATCATCCGCAGGGCCGCCGACGCGGGCGTGACGTTCTTCGACACCGCCGACGTCTACAGCAGGGGCGAGAGCGAGGTCGTGACCGGCGACGCGCTGCGCGCCATCTTCCCCCGGCGTGAGGACTACGTGCTGGCCACCAAGGTCTATTTCCCCATGGGCAAGGGGGTCAACGACCGCGGCCTGTCGCGCAAGCACATCCACTCCGCCATTGACGCCTCGCTGACCCGGCTCGGCACCGACTACGTGGACCTTTACCAGATCCACCGCTGGGACGACGAGACGCCCATCGAGGAGACCATGGAGGCGCTGCACGACGTGGTCAGGGCGGGCAAGGTGCGCTACATCGGGGCCTCCAGCATGTGGGCCTGGCAGTTCGCCAAGGCGCAACACGTGGCCGAGGCCAACGGGTGGACCAGGTTCGTCTCGATGCAGAACCACTACAACCTCCTCTACCGGGAGGAGGAGCGCGAGATGCTGCCGCTCTGCGCCGACCAGGGGGTGGGCGTGATCCCGTGGAGCCCGCTGGCGCGCGGGGTGCTGGCCAGGGCGGGCACGGCCGCCACGACCACCAGGGCCGGGTCCGACGAGCGGATCGACCACCTGTACGACCCCGAGAACGACAAGATCATCCTCGACCGGGTGGCGCAGGTGGCCGCGGACCGCGACCTGCCGGCCGCCCAGGTCGCGCTGGCCTGGCTGCTCCACCAGCCGACGGTCACCGCGCCGATCGTGGGGGCCACGAAGGACCGGCACGTGGACGACGCGGTGGCGGCCGTTTCGGTGCGGCTGTCGGAGGAGGAGCTGGCTACGCTGGAGGCTCCGTACCGGTCTCGGGAGGTACGTTTCTGAGAGCCCACCCCTGAGACGCGCGTCGGGGACCTTCCTGCAGAGACCCACCTTGTGGGGACCCACCCTTCTGGGACCCACCTCTCCATCCCTGGGACCCGGCTCCCAGGGATCGCTTTCCAGGGCCTGCGCTGGGCCTTTCCTAGCATTCCCGGCATTACGGAGCGTTCCAGCCTGTCTCGGAGCGTCCCCGTGGGGACGACTGGATGGGACGACCGGATGGGACGGCCGGATTGTCAGGGCCAGACCCTAAGGTATTCGCATGCGGGCAAATGAGGAGGCGGCGGCGGCGCTGCAGGAATACGCGGAGCTGTTCGCGCTCTGCGGCGGCGACGCCTTCCGGGTGCGGAGCTACCAGAAGGCGGCCAAGGCGATCGCCGGGTTCCCCGAGGACATCTCGGTCGTCGACGTGCGCGGCGTCCCCGGCGTGGGCGAGGCGATCGCCAAGAAGATGGAGGAGTTCCTGCAGCGCGGGAGCTTCCGCCAGCTCGACGACCTGCGGGGGCGGGTGCCGGAGGGCGTGCGCAGGCTGACCAAGGTGCCGTCGCTGGGCCCCAAGACGGCGATCATGCTGTTCGAGGACTTCGGCATCGACTCCCCCGTGGCGCTGAGCGAGGCGATCACCTCCGGCCGCCTCGACGACGTCAAGGGCCTCGGCCCCAAGACCCTGGCCAACCTGCTCAAGGGCATCGAGCAGCTCGAGCAGTCGGGCCGCCGCGTGCACATCGGCGTCGCCATGTCCCTGGCCGAGCAGGTGATGGGGTCGCTGCGGGCCGAGCGGATCGCGTACGCGGGGTCGCTGCGTCGCATGAAGGACACGATCGGCGACATCGACATCCTGGCGGTGGCGCCCGAGTCCATCATGGAGGACTTCCGCGCCCAGCCCTACGTGGCGGAGGTCATCGCCGCGGGCGACAAGAAGACCTCGATCCGCACCACGTCCGGCATCCAGGTGGACCTGCGCGTGGTGCCGGCCGGGTCGTGGGGCGCGGCGATGCAATACTTCACCGGCTCCAAGGAGCACAACGTCGCCATCAGGGAGATGGCGGTGAAGAAGGGCTGGAAGCTGTCCGAATACGGGCTGTTCGAGGGCGAGCGGGTGATCGCCGCCGAGTCCGAGGAGGACATCTACGCGGCGCTCGGCATGCAGTTCGTACCTCCGCCCATGCGCGAGGACGGCGGGGAGGTCAAGGCGGCGCTGCGCGGCGAACTGCCCGCGCTCGTGGAGCTGTCCGACCTCAAGGGCGACCTGCACACGCACACCAACCTGACCGACGGGATCGCCTCACTCGAGGACATGGTGGCCGCCGGCCAAGCCCGCGGCTACGCCTACTACGCGATCACCGACCACGCCCCCGACCTGGCGATGCAGCGCATGACGCTCGACAAGGCCCTGGAGCAGCGCGAGCAGGTGGCCAAGCTCCAAGGCAGATATCCCGGCATGCGCCTGCTGCACGGCACCGAGCTCAACATCGCCCCCGACGGGTCGGTCGACTGGCCCGGGGAGATCCTGCGGGAGTTCGACGTGTGCGTGGCGTCGGTGCACTCGCACTTCGGGATGTCACAGGACGAGATGACCCGCCGCTTCATCACGGCCTGCGAAAACCCCTACGTCGACATCATCGGCCACCCGACCACCCGCAAGATCGGCAAACGCGACCCCGTGGACGCCGACTGGGACGCCGTCTTCCGCGCGGCCGCCCGCACGGGCACCGCCATGGAGATCGACTCCTTCCCCGACCGCTCGGACCTGCCGTCAGACCTGGTCAGGCTGGCCAAGCACCACGGGGTCAAGTTCTCGATCGACAGCGACTCGCACGCCATCCCCCACCTGGCCAACCAGCGCTTCGGGGTGGGGATCGCGCAACGCGCCTGGCTGACGACCGACGACGTCATCAACACCTGGCCCCTCGACCGCCTCCTGACCTTCCTGGGCCGCTGACCTGCCCACCCACCCCAGCGCTGCAGCCAGCCACGCCGGCCCCAGAGACCTTTGTGGTCACCGCCCATGAGCCGCCGCACCCAGTGCTCGGGACCACGACCTCTGGAGGCACAGGTGGCACGGACGGGGTGGGTGGAGGGCGGCGGTTCGGCTCGCGCATCACGCTTCTCACCTGGGCCCGACCGAAGCAGGACCGCCTTGTCGCTTTCGACGACGTAGCGGCAGGTTGGGGAGTGCGTGCCGTGGCGGCCTGGACGGCGGGAGCGACCAGCTCGGTGGCGACTAGCCGAGTGGCGGTGTCGTGAGTGGCAATGTGTCGAGTGGCGGCAAGCCAAGTGGTGGCGAGCTGAGTGGTGGCGAGCTGAACTGCAGCCGGCTGAGCAGCGGTGAGCTGGGCCGCAGCAGGTCGAGCTCCAACGAGCCGAACCGCAACAAACTGGACTGCATTGGGCTGAGCGGCGACGAACCGAGGAGCGACGGGCTGGGCCGCAGCGGACCCCGCGACGAGCTGGGAGTGACGGCCTGAGAGGCGGCGGGCCGGGCGACGAGCCGAGTAGTGACGGCCCGGGAGTTGCGGACCGGGAGGTGGCTGGCCGAGCGGCAGCCCGGGAACTGCGGACCGGGAACTGCGGGCCGGGAGGCGGCAACCCGGGGAGCGGCAGCCCGGGAGACAGCGGGCCGGGAGACAGCGGGCTGGGCGGACCCCGGGGGGATGGCGGTGATGGCGAGCGCAGCGGTGAGGACGCTGGTTGTGACTCCCAACCATCACGTCACCGGTGGTCAGGGCGTCGGACATCGGACCGGACGGCCCGCGCTGAGGCCGTCCGGTCCGATGGACCTGTATGGACGGTCAGGAGGACCACGTGATCACGATCCCGCTCACCGATGGTCGAGTGCCCTGACAAGCGCCGGTGTTGATCCCATAACTCGCGGTCCACCCGCGCGGCACGTGCTGCCACAGGAGGACCGATTGATCACGACTCCGTTCGGCGATTGTCCGGTGGCCTGACAGGCACTGGTGTTGATCCCGTAACTCGCGGTCCAGCCGGGCGGCACGTTCTGCCACACGCACATCACGAGCGTGCTCCCGATCGGGAGGTTGTCCACGCGGGTGATTCTCTTGTAGTTGTAGTTGGGGTCGAGCGGCCCCGATCCGCACGAGGGATTGTGAGTCCAGGCGGTGATCGTCCAGCCCGCTGGGGTGGGGGTGTATCCGCAGACGAACTGCTCCTCAGCCGCCGCGGCGGATGCGGGAGAGGATGCCATGAGCGCTGCGAGCGCTGTGGCCAACGCGACGAGGATGGTGCGCATGGGGCTCCTCCGGTGAAATCGCCTTCGCGATCAAGGGGGTTCGCGACGGTGCCGACATGACCTCGAACCGGCTCATCCGGGCTCGTCGCTGACCTGGCGCGGGAGCAATGCTCAAGATCTGTGGATCGGCCTCGGGTTGGGACGTGAAAGGGCGTACCTTCCCGAGTGACCGATAGGTCACCGAGTAGACCGATGTTGCGCCGTCAGTTGGGAAGGTACGCCCATGCTCAGCGTAGTCAACGAGGACGGCACGACGGAGTCCGGTTCCCTGATCGACGAGATCGTCCGCGAGGGAGCCCCGGCGGATGCTCGCTGCCGCGCTGGAGGCGGAAGTCGACCAGTACATAGCCGAGTTGGCGGCTGAGCGGGACGAGCGCGGGCACCGCCTGGTGGTTCGCAACGGCCACCACCGGCCCCGCGCTGTCGTCACCGCGGCAGGGCCCGTGGAGGTCACTGCGCCTCGGGTGAACGACCGGCGCGTCGACGAAGCCACCGGCGAGCGCAAGCGGTTCTCCTCCAGGATCCTGGCCCCGTGGTGCCACAAGTCTCCGAAGATATCCGAAGTGCTTCCCCTGCTTTACCTGCATGGACTGTCCTCGGGGGACTTCGTGCCCGCGCTGGAGCAGTTCCTCGGCGGCTCGGCCGGCCTGTCGTCGGCGTCCGTGACCCGGCTGACGAAGCAGTGGCAGGACGACCACACCGTCTTCCAGCAGCGCGACCTCAAGGACCGCGACTTCGTCTATGTGTGGGCCGACGGCGTGCACCCCAAGGTCCGGCTCGGACAGGCCCACTCGTGCGTGCTGGTCCTGCTCGGAGTGCGGCTGGACGGCACCAAGGAGCTGATCGCTCTCGCGGAGGGACTGCGGGAGTCCACCGAGTCATGGGCCGACCTGCTACGCGACTGCCGCCGACGCGGCATGCGCGACCCCGAGCTGGTGGTCGGCGACGGCGCGATGGGTCTATGGAAGGCCCTGGCCGCAGTGTTCCCCGCCGCCCGTCATCAAGGTGCTGGGTCCACAAGGCCCGAAATATCACGAACGCCCTTCCGAAGTCCGCGCAGCCGGGCGCGACGAAGGCCATGCAGGAGATCTACAACGCCGAGGACCGCACGCACGCCGAGAAGGCCATCGAGGCGTTCGCGAAAACCTACGGCACGAAGTGGCCCAAGGCTGCCGCGAAAATCACCGACGACCGGGACGAGCTGCTCGCCTTCTACGACTTCCCGGCCGAGCACTGGGTCCACTTGCGGACCACGAACCCCATCGAGTCCGCATTCGATCACGGTCAAGCTGCGGACCAAGGTCACCCGCGGGGCCGGCAGCCCGGCCGCCGCCCTCGCCATGGTATTCAAGCTGGTCGAGTCCGCCCAGGAACGCTGGCGCGCGATCACCGGCGCCTCGCTCGTCGCCCTGGTCCGCTCCGGGGCCAAGTTCGAGAACGGCTTCCTGGTCGAGCGCGACGAGACCGTCGTAGCCTGATCACACGTCACCGAACCACAGCGATTGACAATTGCTCTCGCCGCGCGCGCCAGCCTTCTTGGCTCCCGGCTTTTCCAACGCGGGACATGTTCGCCTACTTGGAATCGGCCACGCTCGCGTTCAGCGGCTTCATCAGATCCAGCGCCTGGCCGTCGCCGATGGCGGCCACCTGGTGAATGCTTGCCCAATTAGCTAGGTTGTCCTCACCTCGTCCGATTCTCACAGGGGAGTGGCAGGCGTGCGGCAACAGCACAAGACCTTCCAGGCGATCGAGGTCGGCGACGGCGGCGACGGGCGGTGGGCCGCCTACGCCCGGGCCCTGTGGCAGGAGATGGAGGGCCTGCTGACCGAGGAGGGCCGGACTCCGGAGGGCGCGGATCGTGTTCGGGCGCTGTTCCGTGCGCACATGCCGGAACTGGTCCCGGTTCTGGACCGCCTGGCCGGCCAACTCGATCGGCCCGAGGCGGAAGTCTTCCTCACCCACGCGGCACTGCGGCCGTTCTCCCAGGCCTGCACCCAGATCGGCCAGAACGGCACTCTGCTGCGCAACTATGACCTACGGCCCGATCAGTGCGAGGGGACCATCGTCTCCTCCTGCTTCCTGCGCCCCGTGATCGGGATGCAGGACATGCTGTGGGGCTTGCAGGACGGGATGAACGACGCCGGTCTCGCGATCTCGCTCACCTGGGGCGGACGTTCCGCCTACGGACGCGGCTTCGCCATTCTCATCCTCGTGCGCTACCTGCTGGAGACGTGCGACACCGTCGATGAGGCGGTCGACAGGCTGCGGTCCCTGCCGGTCGCCGTCCCCCAGAACCTCACCCTTGTCGATCCCAAGAAGGCGATGACGGTGTTCGTGGGACCGGATATGCCGCCGACGGTGGCACCGGACGCCTGCGCCGCCAATCACCAGCACCTGCCGGTGACCGACGAGCAGGAGCGGGCCATGCGGACGCAGGAGCGGCTGCGAGCCATCCGCGCCGCGGGTACGGACGTGGCGGCAATGCTGAAGCCGCCGCTGTATCGATCCGTCGACGAGCAGGGGTCGAGAACGCTCTACACCGCCCACTACCGGCCCGCCGAGGGCCTTGTGACGTACTACTGGCCCGGTGAGTCCTGGCAACAGTCCTTCGGCGACTACACACCCGGAACCCGCACCGTGACCTTGGGCCGGGCCAGCTGAGAGGCTTTCCGGACTCCTGCTCACCCCCTGCTTGAAGATCTTGCAAGAACGTGATTTCACCCGCCGCCGACGGGCCCTCCCTCGGCTGGCCCTGCCACGGCCGCACGGTGGACCGGCAGGGGCTCGGCACCGCTCCAAGGGTCGGACGAGCGCCCCGCCCGATACACCCCGACAAGGCGTCTCTCGCCACGTGGTCACCAATCCACAGGTCTTGACAATTGCTCTGGCGCGGTGCAATCAGCTTCATGGGAGCCGATGGACGTGTCAATGAGGAAATCCCACCCTGTTTCTGCAGGTGGAAGGTACTGACCTGACGGCAGTTAACGTGATCCTCTAGTAGAGGCCGCAGACCATGACCCTCGATCATCTGGCATGTACGAATGCGGATCTTCTGATCTTCGACTGCGACGGCAATACACCATCGTCACGTTCCGAGTCCAAATGCTTCCACCAGGTAATCGTCGAGTCGCCTGAGACCACCTGTCCGAAGGGACGTCGTGTCGCAGTCGCCGTCGCTGCTCGACCAGATCACCACACGTCTGATCGCCCAAGCCGAGCACACCAGCCGGCTACGCACCCAGCGGGCCGAGGCCGAAGACGACCTGGACCTGCTCCGCGTCGCCGAGCAGGTGGTCAAGCACATCCTCACCGAGCACATCCAGGAAGCTCCCGGTCTGAGCGTGCCAGCCACGCAGGAACCCGAGCTGCTGCTGGCGTTCGAGGCCGCACCCGCTAAACGGACGGCCCAATTGCTGCCCGGTGGCCGGTTGATCCCCAATCGGCACAAGGTCGCCGACACCGACGGTGCCGCTGGTGCCGCGCCACCCGCCGACTATCAGGCACTGGTGGCAGCGGTATGCGCTGCTGATGCCGCGATGTCGTGCAAGACGATCTGCCGTCCGCTGCGGCTGTCGGTCGAGCCGGGCCAGGTGGAAGGACTCCGGACCAAGCTGAACCGGCCGGCCGCGCGGGCTGGCCACGCAAGAGTCCCCGCGGCGCGTTCCTACCACCCGCGTGATCATCTGTCCTGTCCACCCCGTGCCCCTGAGCCCTGCCCTGAGCCCCGTCACCCCTGACCGGCACGCCATCATCCACCGGGAGACACCGTCTCGGCGGCGTGCCCCCGGCAGGGTCGTAGCAGTGTGTGAACACAACAACACCCACCGCCGGAAACGCGCCGTCTGCCGGCTACTCACCACCCCGGCCACCACGCAGAACGGGGCGGCCATCATCAACCCAGAGAATGACGAACCCTGGGCGGATGTGCGGCGCCGAAGTCTACGAAAGAGTGTTCCCGCCAGCCCTTTCACCGCACCACACCACCAACCCCTCACCACCAAGCGCTACCTCTCACCTCTCACCTCTCACCTCTCACCTCTCACCTCTCACCTCTCACCTCTCACCTGAGGAGAACTCAGAACATGGACCCGGCGCCCAAGAGATCACGCAAGCGATGGGCACGCATTTTCGCCGTGCTGGTGGCCCTGCTGGTCGCCGCCATCGCCGGTGTCGCCTGGGCCTATCCCTCCGTGGCCGCCACCACCTGCCCTGCCTGCTACGGCCTGACCGAACTCCAGGACGGCGTCTACACCGAAGACAACCTGTCGGATCAGCAAGAGTCGCAGGTCAAGCAGATCGTCGAGCAAGCCCGCCAGCTCCTCGAAAGCTTCTACGGCTCCCGTACCAGCTCGCCCATCCTCCTGATCTGCCTGACGGATTCCTGCTACAACCGCATCGGCGGCGGCAAGGAGCGCGGCGTAGCAGTACTCAACCGCGCCGTCATGCTGTCCCCAAGAGGTATCAACGCAGTGATCGCCTCCCACGAGATGTCCCACGTCGAGTTGCACACCCGCCTGACCTCGGACCTGGAAATCCCACAGTGGTTCGACGAGGGCCTGGCCGTCGTAGCCTCCAACGACCCCCGCTACCTGGCCCCGGAATCCTCAGCCGACCGCTGCCTGGTCCCCCCGACAGCCCCGTTACCGGTAACGCTGGAGCAGTGGCTGAGCGCGGCAAGCAAGGACGCCAACACCTACGCCAAAGCCGCCTGCCAGGTAAGCCGCTGGCTCCATGACAACCAAGGCCGCACCGGCCTTATGTCCTTGATCGACCGCCTCAACGCCGGCGCCCCTTTCACCTCAATCGTGCCGCTCACCTAAACCGCACGCCCCCACCAGCCATCCACATCAACAGTCGCGCTCTCGCACCCGAGCTTGAGGGCTTGCCCAGGCCGCAGCAGGCCGAGCACGGGCGCGCTGACCTTGGCGTACGTTCGCATGTTCTGGATGTTCTGGATGTTCCGGATGTCCTGGTGGCAGACCTGATACCGGCCGTTGCCCGTCCGGGTGGCGTCCGACTGGTGGGAGACGCGGGCGTAGATGGACTGGTGACATCCGGGTGGTCGTAGACGCTGGCGTAGATGAAATGGTCGCGGTCGGTGACCGGGCTCTGGTCGATGAGGCCGATGCCACCATCAGGCCGGAGCCACCGTTAAGCCGGAGCCAAGGTGGTGAATGCCGTCGCGTGGTGGGCGGCCCATTGGGCGTAGGTGAAGCCGGTCGCCCGGTGACGTCCTCGACCGTCGGCAGTACCTGTGCGGTCTTGCCCTCCCTCTCGGAGAGTTCGTCGAGAAGGGCGTCGGCTGCCGGTGCGGGCGCTCCGTGGCGGAGCATCTGCTCCCGGAAACGCTCTCGCGGCTGCTCCTCGAACCGCAACGGCCGCCCGATGGTCTCCGCGATGATCCGTACGCGGTCGATCTGGGTCAGCGGCTGCGGTCCGGTGAGGAGGTACGCCTCGCCGACGCGATGGTCAAGAAGGGCTCGGACGGCGACGGCGGCGATGTCGCGCGGGTCGACCGGGGCCACTGCGGCGTTGCCGTGGGCTCCACGGACGACCCCGCCGTTGATGATCTGGTGGGCCCAGGCGAGGTCGTTGGTCATGAACGCGTCGGGGCGCACGTGGGTCCACGGCAATCCGGATGCGGCGATGGCTCGTTCGACCCGCAGATGCAGTTCGCCGATCCACCCCGGCGTGGGATACGTGACGGCCGCTGACGACAGCAGTACGACATGCTGCAGGTCGGCTTGCCGTGCCGCTTCGAGGAATCCGTCGACCGCGTCGAAGACGGGGAACAGGAATGCCCGGTCGACGCCTGACAGCGCCGTCGGCAGGGTCTCCGGGCGGGTCAGGTCGCCTGGCATGACCTCGACCTGGTCTGGGAAGGTACGGCCGCCGGGGTCACGGGTGATGACGCGTACCTTCTCGCCCGCGTCGAGCAGTTGCTGGACGACGTTGGCGCCGACATTTCCTGCGCCACCGGTTACCAGGATCACCGTTGATCTCTCCTTCTTTGTATGGGCCGGCTGCCAGCGGATGGGGCCTGCCGGCCGATGATCGGCCGCAGGGATTCGGGGTTTGGCCGTGCCGGGTAAGCGGCACGCGTCAACCTGTCGTCCGAGGCCGGAGCTTGTCAGGGTTCCGTACGCCCCAGATGTGCCTGCCCCGGTCGCCTGCGACCTCGAACGCACGTGTCAGCCCGTCGTCCACGGCCGGAGCTTGTCGGGGTTTCGTATCCCCCAGATGTGCTTGATCCGGTCGCCGGTGATCTCGAACGCCATCACTGCCACGATGGCGTCGTCCAGTCGCAGCACCAGGCCGGGCTGGCCGTTGACCGTGCGCTCCAGGATCGTCAGATCGGGTGACAGGCCGGTGACGTCGACGCAGTAGCGGGCGACCTGCTCGCTGCCTTCGATCGGTTGGAGCGCGGCGCTGACGAGGCCGCCGCCGTCACCGATCGCCGTGGCGTCGGGGTCCAGGAGGGCGATGAGGGCGTTGATGTCCTTGGCCTCCCAGGCCTGCTTGAAGTCCCTGACGATGCCGGCCTGCCGGGCCGCCGGGGTGGCGGGCGCTTGGGCGTCGCGGATGCGGCGGCGGGCGGAGGAGGCGAGCTGGCGGCAGGCCGCCGGGCTCCGGCCGACGATCTCGGCGACTTCGGCGAAGGGGTAGCGGAAGACGTCGTGCAGGATGAACGCCACGCGCTCGGCCGGTGTCATCGACTCGAGTACGACGAGGAAGGCCATGTTGACCGACTCGTCCAGGGTGACCCGGTCGGCCGGGTCGGACGTGGCGCTGCCCGGCCGCCCGCTGATCCACTCCGTACGTTCGGGCAGCGGCTCCGGGATCCATTCGCCCACATAGCTCTCCCGCCGAGCCCGCGCCGAGCCGAGCAGGTCGAGGCAGATGCGGCCGGCGACCTTCGTCAGCCAGGCGGCGGGGGACTCGATGGCCTCCTGCTGCTGCCGCGACATGGCGTACCAGCGGGTGTAGGTCTCCTGTACGACGTCCTCGGCCTCGGCCAGGGAACCGAGAAGCCGGTAGGCGAGATTGATGAGCTGCCGCCGCTCGCTCAGGATCGCGCTCAGGCTCGGATCGAGCCGGTCGTGTCCTGGCTCGGATGGGGTGTTCATGGTGTCGCCGACTTCCTTCTGTCCCTTGGGCTTCACTCGTTCGACGAAACGACACCGCGGAATGTGAGGCCGGCGCGGTGCCTCACATTCCGCGGAGGTGTCTCGTCGAACGAGTGAGACGAAAAACGCCGTCCCGCGAACAGGAAATCCCAGCGCCTCCAGGAGCCCATGCATGACGACCACGGCCAGACTCAGCGAACTGACCGGCGACTACGTTCTCGACACAGCCCGTACGCGGATCGGCTTCGTCGCCCGGCACACGATGGCCACCAGGGTGCGTGGGTGGTTCGACGCGTTCGAGGGCAGCGCTCACCTGGACGGCGACGACCCGTCGAAGTCGAGTGCCCGGCTCACGATCCAGGCGAAGAGCATCCAGACCCGCAACCAGCAGCGCGATGACCAGCTACGCAGCATGTTCCTGGACGTGGACGCCCACGCGACCATCACCTTCACCGCGACCGGGGTGGAGCAGGCCGGCCGGACCACCTTCAAGGTCAGCGGTGACCTGACCATCCGCGGCGTGACCAAGCCGGTCACCGTGGATTTCGAGCTGACCGGCGCCGAGAACGACTCGCGGGGCCGCCTCCGGGTCGGCTTCCGGGGCGGAGTCACGATCAACCGCAAGGACTGGGCTGTGAATTGGAACGCCGTGACCGGGGTCCTGGTCAGCGAGAAGGTGACGCTGGAGCTCGACATCGCCGCGATCCGGCAGCTCTGACAGGCAGGTCTGATCGGCAGCTCTGACAGGTCGGCTTCTCCCGCTCCGGCTCACCGCCAGGGATCGCAGCAGCGGCCTGGCGGCAAGCCGGAACGGGCCGAGGGGGTGCCGCCCCCGGGGGATGCCGCCCCGGGGGAATGCCGCCCGGGGGTGTGCTGCGGGGGTGCTGCCCCCCGGGGGTGTGCTGCGGGGGTGCTGCCCCCCGGGGGTGTGCTGCGGGGGTGCTGCCCCCCGGGGGTGTGCTGTCGGGGGTGCCGGAGTGGAGTGCCGCGGGGAGGTGGGCTGCGGGGGGGGGGTGTGCTGCGGGGGGTGTGCTGCGGGGGTGCCGGAGTGGAGTGCCGCGGGGGGGTGGGCTGCGGGGGGTGTGGGCTGCGGGGGGGGGTGGGCTGCGGGGGGGTGCCGCGTCGAGGACGCTGTAGCAGGTGGGGGGTGCCGCTGTCTCAGTACACCCAAGCAGGTGGGCGATGCCGGTGGCCCAGTACGCCCAAGCAGGTGGGCGGTGCCCGTACGCCCATTCGATGGTGCCGGTTTGGCACGGATGAGGGCCATGCCGCGTCCATGACGGCGCAGCCGGCGCGTGAATTCTCCGGCGGGCCGACGCAGCCCGCCTTCCCTCAGCGGCGCAGTCGCCCACGAGAAGCGATCAGCTCGCCCACACCTGCACCCGCATCCACACTCACTCCCGCACGCTTGCGGCCCCAGCTATTCAGCATTGCTATGTACCGGTAGTCAGTGTTACGTTGTACCGGTAGTCAGCAACACCAAGTAGCTGAAGGGGGTGCTCCCATGGGCAAGCAAGTGACAGAGATGCTCAAGGGAACGCTGGAGGGCATCGTCCTCGCGATCCTGTCCGGCCGGCCCGCGTACGGCTACGAGATCACGGCGTGGCTACGGGACCAGGGTTTCTCCGACATCGCCGAAGGCACCATCTACGCGCTGCTCATCAGGATCGAGCAACGCGGCCTCGTCGACGTGGAGAAGGTCCCGTCCGAGAAGGGACCACCGCGCAAGGTGTACTCCCTGAACGCCGAGGGACGCGCCTACCTCGAAGAGTTCTGGAGGACCTGGAGCTTCCTCTCCGAACGGCTCGAACAGCTCCGCGAAGGAGGCAACTAAACATGGACACCGGGTCGAACGAGCCGAAGAGCCGCTACCGGCACTACCTGGAGGTGGTCACCGGGCCGCTCGAGGACAAGAAGCGCTGGCGGCAGTACAAGGCGCGGGTCAAGAACCTTCCAGAGAACTACCGCACGGCGGTCGAAGCGCTGGAGCGCTACCTGATGCACTTCGGGCCGGGCGACGGCGCCGACGCGGCGTCGATGTTCGAGGACATCGCCGATCTGTTCGAACGAAGCGCGGCGGACGGCACCCCGATCCGCGACATCTTCGGGCAGAACCCCGTGGAGTTCGTCGAAGCGTTCATACAGAACTACTCCGCAGGAAGCTACATCCGCCGCGAGCGCGAACGCTTCACCAACGCCATCACCCGCGCCGCCGGCGAAGACACCGACGACAGCGGCAACGAGGACAGGACGGTCTGATGACGACACAGCAAGCCCCGGCGATCCAGGTGCAGGGCCTGGAGAAGTCGTACAAGGAGCTTCAGGTGCTGCGCGGCGTGGACTTCGACGTGGCCCGGGGCAGCATCTTCGCCCTGCTCGGCTCCAACGGGGCGGGCAAGACCACGGTGGTGAAGATCCTGTCCACGCTGCTCAAGGCCGACACGGGGACCGCCCGCGTCCACGGCTTCGACGTCGCCACCCAGGCCGCCGACGTACGCGAGTCCATCAGCCTCACCGGGCAGTTCGCGGCGGTCGACGAGATCCTCAGCGGGCGGGAGAACCTCGTGCTGGTCGCCCGGCTACGCCACCTGAAGAACCCGGGCAAGATCGCCGACGACCTGCTCGCGCGTTTCTCGCTCACCGACGCCGGCGGGCGCAAGGCGTCCACGTACTCCGGCGGCATGCGCCGCCGCCTCGACATCGCGATGAGCCTCATCGGCGATCCGCCGGTCATCTTCCTCGACGAGCCGACGACCGGGCTCGACCCCCAGGCGCGCATCGAGGTGTGGCAGGCCATCAAGGAGCTCGCCCGCCGGGGCACGACCGTGCTGCTCACCACCCAGTATCTGGACGAGGCCGAACACCTCGCCGACCGGATCGCGATCCTGCACCAGGGCCGGATCATCGTCAACGGCACCCTGACCGAGCTCAAGCAACTGCTGCCGCCCGCCAAGGTCGAATACGTCGAGAAGCAACCGACCCTCGAGGACGTCTTCCTCACCCTCGTCGGCACCGACGGCGCCGCCCAAAAACCGCATACCGCCACGAACAACTAGTCGCCCAAAAACCGCATGCCGGCACGAACAACTAAAGGAACCACGATGACCAAGCATTTCGTCGGCGACACCGCCACCCTGTTAGGACGATCCCTGCGCCACATCGCGCGCAGCCCCGACACCATCATCACGACCGCGATCATGCCGATCGCCATGATGCTGATGTTCGTCTACGTGTTCGGCGGCGCGATCAACGTGGGAGGAGCCTCGTATGTGAACTACATGCTGCCCGGCATCCTGCTCATCACGGTCGCCTCCGGCATCGCCTACACCGCGTTCCGGCTGTTCATGGACATGAAGGGCGGCATCTTCGAGCGCTTCCAGTCCATGCCGATCGCCCGCTCGTCCGTGCTGTGGGCACACGTGCTGACTTCGCTGATCGCCAATCTGATCTCGCTCGTGGTCGTCGTGCTCGTCGCCCTGCTCATGGGCTTCCGCTCACCGGCGGGCGTGTCGGCTTGGCTCTCGGTCGCCGGCATCCTGATCCTGTTCACCCTGGCGCTGACCTGGATCGCCGTCATCCCCGGCCTGACCGCCACCACCATGGAAGGCGCGAGCGCGTTCTCCTACCCGCTCATCTTCCTGCCGTTCCTCAGCTCGGCGTTCGTGCCCACCGACACCATGCCCGGCCCGCTGCGCGCCTTCGCCGAGCACCAGCCGGTCACCTCGATCGTCAACGCCATCCGCGACCTGTTCACCGAGCAACCGGTCGGCACCGACATCTGGATCGCCCTCGGCTGGTGTGTCGGTATCCTCGCCGTCGCCTACGCCTTCGCCATGAACGCCTACCGCCGCAAGATCTCCTAGGCGCCCTCGATCCGGCCGCCCGCCGCGCTCCCTCTTCTGAATTTCACGTAGCACGAGAATCATGTTCAACACGTAATATCGCGAGAGTAGGAACAGTCATGGGTGAATCCCTTCACACCGTCACGACGATGCCGACGGCTCGTCGGCCCGGCTGCCCGTTCGACCCGCCCAAGGAGCTGATCGAAGCCCGCGAGCACAGCCCGATCAGCCGTCTTCCCTTCCCCGACGGGCACCAGGGCTGGCTGGTCACCGGCTACGACCTGGCCCGGTCGATCCTGGC